>JANTGG010000046.1 GCA_024763035.1 Desulfocapsa sp.
AATGAATTTAAAAATCAGCTGCCGCCGGAAGTGTTTACAACGCCGCTCACCCCGCCGACGACAAAGGGGAAAGGAGGGATCAGGGGAAACCTTCGTAAGGCAAAAAAACTGCTGCAGGATGCCGGATGGACTGTTAAAAACACTGTTTTGCAAAACAGGGAGGGGCAGTCTTTTTCCTTTGAAATCCTTCTTGTTTCGCCCTCCTTTGAGCGGGTGATGGCTCCTTATGTGAAAAATCTGAAGAAACTCGGGATGAATGTGGATTACAGAACAATAGATCCTGCCCTTTATACGGATAGAATTCAGAACTTTGATTTTGATATGATCGTCCATGTGTACGGTCAGTCACAGTCACCCGGAAACGAGCAGAAAAATTACTGGAGCTCAGCATCTGCTGACCGGAAGGGTTCAAAAAATCTTGCCGGCATTAAGGATCCTGCCATTGACGCCATGGTTGAGAAGATAATCTATGCAACGACCCAGGAAGAACTCACAGCCGCCTGCAGGGCTTTGGACAGGGTGCTCTGGTACGGCTATTATATGGTTCCCAACTGGTATTTGAATGTCCATCGGCTGGCGTATCATAATATCTTTGCCATGCCCGAAAAACTGCCACTTTATTATAATCATTTCCAACTGCTGATGACTTGGTGGTTTACAGATCCTGCCGGGGATTGAGCAGTGACTTTTTTCCGCCAGTCCTGAATTCTGATATCCTGTTATGTGAAAATCGTAACGGGATTTTTTTTGACTGGAGTTTCATTTTCCTTTTGATAGAATGAGTTAAGTGACTCCCATCACAGCACAGTTAATCTGGATTGGATGTAGGAGTTTGCCCCTGCGAGCGAATCAAGGTGTTGCCAGACCTGGAAAATCGCTCACAGGGGCGAGCTCCTATTTATGCCCTTGGGTGCAGTTCCATTTTGCATTTACCCGAGCTTCAGTGGGAATCATGATGAGTTATGAAAACAGGAAGTCAGGTGACGTATTCTATTTTCGGTCGGGCGGAAGAGTAAAAAAAGAATGGAAAAATTTAAAATCCTTTTTGTTGATGATGAAGAGATCAATCTCATCAATTTCAGAATGATCTTTCAGAACAGGTATGAGATCATCACCGCTATTTCAGGCGAGGAAGGGCTGCAGTACTTCAAAGAACAGGATGATATCGGGCTGGTCATCTCAGATCAGCGCATGCCGGGTCTCAGCGGAACGGAAATGCTTGGACGTATGTACGCAATCAATCCGGATCCGGTACGTATTCTTCTCACTGCCCATAATCAGGTTGATGACATCCTCGACGCCATCAACAAGGGGCATATCTACCAGTATATACTCAAACCCTGGGATACAACTGATCTTACTTTACAGATTGAACGCTGCCGCAGTCTGTTCCTGCTGAAAAAACAGAACATTTCCATGGCAGCGGAGCTTGCCGGAAAGAATGAGTATCTTGAGGAGATGAACAATAAGCTCCGCCTGACAAATGATGCTTTGCAGGTGGACGTGCTGCGCAGGCAAAAGCTTGAGACATCCCTTCGTGAGAGCGAGGAACGTTTCAGTAAGTTTACCCACGCCTCTCAGGACATGATTATCCTGTTCGATGCCAAAGGACGTGCTATCTACACGAATCCAGCGGCAGAACGGCTGCTTGTGTATAGCGGTCACGCGGATTTTATGATTTTCCCTCTTACCTCATCACTGCATCCGGACGATCAGGCGACGGTGCGCAAAGAGGTCTTTCAGCTGCTCCAGGATTCAACACCCGTTGCGCCAAGGGAGCTGCGGATGATGCTCAAAGACGGAACCTATCTCGATGTTGAGATGAGTTTCTTCATTATTGATCTTGAAAATGGAGAGCGATTGCTTGGCTCAATTGTTCGTGATATTGCCAAACGAAAAGTTGCAGAAAACAACCTGATCCTTTCCGAAGAACGGCTGCGAAACCTTTCAGCAATGCTGATTACCGCTCAGGATGACGAACGCAGGCGTATTTCAATGGAGCTGCACGATGATTTCGGGCAGTCACTGGCTGCTCTGAAACTTCAGTTGCGCGCCCTTGAAAATTCGGTTTATTCTGCCGATAAACTCACTCCTGATACTATAGGAGGCGAGCTTCAGGAACTCAGTCATTATGTGAATCTGCTCATTGAAAAGGTTCGCCATCTTTCCCGTGAACTCTGGCCCATGGTGGTTGATCATCTGGGTGTGGATGCAGCCTTTGAACACCTCTTCAGCGGATTTCTGGAATACAGTAAGATAAAAATTGATGCCCATCTGGAATCGGTGGGGGAATATTTCCCTGTAGAAGAACAGCGGCATCTGTATCGACTGCTTCAGGAATCGCTTAACAATGTTGTCAAACATGCAGATGCCGACTCCATACAGGTCAGTGCCAGAGTTATCAACGACGATGTGGTCATCGGGGTCTATGATGACGGTTGTGGATTTGATGTGGACAGTGTTGTCTCCGGTGAGTCAAATACAACCTGCGGCATGGGACTGCAGGCGATGCAGGAGAGGGTCAAGATTCTCCATGGGCAGATGGATATGACCTCCATTCCCGGGAAGGGCACAAGCATTATTTTCACATTTGCCGCAAACCGGGATGACTGATGGCGGAGTTTGATTTCATACTCTCTGATTTATCGGATACTGCAGAATTTGGACAGCAGCTTGGAAAGCTCGCACAGCCAGGAGATGTTATTTGCCTGAACGGTGATCTTGGTGCCGGCAAGACAGCTCTTACCCAGAAGATAGCTGAAGGACTCGATATTCCGGCAACGTGTTATGTGACAAGTCCGAGTTTTGCCATCCTGCAGGAATATCCGGCCAGAATCCCGCTGTATCACATGGATTTCTATCGCCTTGGAGATGAGTCTGAAGTTGCTGACCTTGGTTTTGAAGAATACTTTTATCTTTCTGGGCTCACTGTGATAGAATGGTCTGAGAGGGGAAAATCCTTTGTCCCGGACAGTCGCTTGTCCGTAACTCTCACCATACAACCGGATTTGTCCAGACTGGCAGAACTTGATTTCGGCAGCGGAACATGGGAGAAACGGCTTGATAAATTTTGCAGGGCTGTCTCTATGCAGTGAAAAATTCATTTTTTTTTGAGTGAGTTATATGGATGTCTTTGTTGCCCGTCAGCCAATCTTTAACAGACATAAGAAGATCTTTGCCTATGAGCTCCTCTTTCGGACAGGTATGGCGAATGCTTTTCCCGATATAGACGGGGAAACCGCCACATCATCACTGCTCTCCTCCTCTTTTTTTACCGTGGGCATCGAACAGATCTCCGGCGGTAAGACCGCCTTTATCAATTTCACCCATGACCTTCTTCTGCGTGGTACCCCGACCATGTTCCCTGCCAGAAGCATCATGGTTGAAGTCCTTGAAGATGTTCGGCCGGACGCGGAAATTGTCGTTGCCTGTGAAGATCTGGTAAGTAAGGGATACAATCTTGCCCTTGATGATTTCGTGTTTAGTGAGGAGTGGCGTCCCCTTGTTGCCATGGCAAAGGTGATTAAGGTTGATTTTATGCTCACAGATATGGATGAAATACAGGAAATAGTGAAGACGGTAAAGCCTTACGGGTGTAAACTGCTTGCTGAAAAAATAGAAACATACGAAGAGTTCCAGCAGGCAAAAGAGATGGGCTTTGTCTATTTCCAGGGATATTTCTTTGCCAAACCGGAAGTGCTGAAAAACAAGGATATTCCCTCCTCCCAGCTTAGCCTTTTGCAGCTGATGACGGAAATCAACCGGGTTGAGTTTGACGTGGATGCCATAGAGCGGATTATCAACCAGGATGTCTCCGTCTCTTTTAAGCTGTTGAAATATTTGAATTCGGCATATTTTTACAGATTGTCACCTATTTCCACAATCCGTCAGGCAATAGCATATCTCGGAGAACGGGGAGTACGGCAGTTTGTTTCCCTTATTGCCACCTCCAGGCTGTCAGAAAACAAGCCCACAGAGTTGATTCGCAACTCTATTATCCGTGCCCGTTTTCTGGAACAGCTTGCCATTGAAACAAAACAAGAGAATAGTGGAGACTACTTTATGCTCGGGCTGTTTTCCCTTATCGATGCCATGCTTGACTGCAGCATGAAGTCACTGATGGATCAGCTGCCGATTTCAGATTCTGTGAAAACCGCCCTGGTGAAAAGGGAAGGGGACATGTACGTATTTCTTAAAGCGTATGAGGAGTACGAGCTTGGTGACTGGGATGCATTTGATAAATCCATCTCTTCCTTTGGGTGTGATCACGCCAAGGTGACTGACTTTTACATGGATGCAGTCGGCTGGGCGAATGCGTACTGATACCTCCTGGTAGGGGGTGCTGCAAAAAAGTAGAACGCTGGTGTTTTTCTTCTCCTTCTCCTTCTCCTTCTCCTGTGCAAATATCGTTTGTGTGTGTCCTGTCCTGATGACACTTCCTTTGCAAATTGTTCTGTTCTTCGTTATAGTGTAAAGTTCATTTTTATCGACAATGTCGTCGTTGACCCTTACTCATACAAACATGTCTGTGTCGTTCTGATACAGCAACACCATACATGATGAAGAAAACTACCATACGTCTGCAGGAGTGCCGAAAGGCCTTTACCACCGATCAGGATAAGGCGATCAATCCCGAAGAGACCGTCGCTAAATTTAAAGAAAAGCTCAAGAATCTTGATCTCGATATCTTAAAGGAAGTCAAGCGGATAGATAATGGCAGACTTGGAATCCCTGTCTATTTTTCCGTTTGCGGCAAAGATGCACGGGCGATGACCGGCACGAAGAAACAGATGGGTAAGGGGGCATCAGAGATTCAGGCACAGGCTTCAGCCTGCATGGAACTCGGCGAACGCTTTTCCTTTTTCACCTTTAAAGATAATCCGGATAATTTTATACGGGGTGATTATCAGGAGATGCGCGATCAGGGCTATCCGGTGCTTGCCCCCGAATATCTCCTGCAGTCTGTGCATGATACGACCCATGACGTTGCTTTTCTGGAATCTGTTCTGCAGGGGATCCCCATGCAGTGGACATGGGCGACAAAACTTGCAGATAATGAGGAAGTACTTATTCCGTTTTCCTGGTTTTTTGCCATTAACGAGTTTAACGGACCATCTGCCGGCAACACCCTTGAAGAGGCTGCCCTGCAGGGGATCTGCGAAATCGTTGAGCGGCATGTCTGTGGTCTTGTGACCCATAATAAAACAACAACCCCTTTGATTGACCCGGCTACTGTAACTGACCCCGTGGCGAAGAATCTGCTGGAGATATTTAGAAACAGCGGGATTGAACTCTATCTGAATGACTTCAGTCTCGATACGGGGATCTGTACCATCGCGGCGCTGGCAATTGACCGTTCCACCTTTCCCGAAACAAGTGAAATCGTGTATACCGCCGGTGCAACACCTGATCCCGAGAAGGCACTTATCCGGGCAGTGACCGAAGTGGCACAACTGGCAGGGGATTTTAACTCCGGATCAAACTATATCGCCTCCGGGCTTCCTAAACCTCTGGATATGAATGAGGTCACCCATGTGACCGAACCCGGACGAACTATCAGCATGCAGGATATTCCCAATCTAGCAGATCCCGACATCCAGGTAGAAGTTGAAAATTGCGTACGGGCAATAGCAAAAATCGGCATGGATACCTTTATGATTAATGTGACCCATCCGGAACTGCAGATTCCAGCCATTTATACCATTGTTCCCGGTGCCCATTTTCGGGAACGTTCCATGATTAATGATGTGGGGCTTTTCGCTGCAAAACTGCTGGTGGAACAGATCAGTGATCCGCAACTTCTCGAAGAACGGTTGTCCCGTCTCGAAGAGCTGATACCGGATGCATACTACCTGGCATTTTACCGTGGTCGTAATCTCTATACCAGTGGTGATGCCTTTTCCGCCTGCACCCTTTTTGAAAAAGCCCTTACTATGACCCCGGAAAAAGAAGATCTGCCCTATATCTATTCTTATCTCGCCAATAGTCTCAAAGATCTGGAACGCTACGATGAGGCCCTGGATGTCCTGGCAAAAGGTTTGAAGGAAGACGAAGAACGGCCGGATATGTATAATACCATGGGGGTCTGCCACTTTAAAAAAGAACAGTATGAAGACGCGGTGAAGAGTTTTGAAAGGGCAGTGGAACTGAATCCGGCATCTGCCATGGACTATGCCAACCTTGGCGTCAATCACAGGCGTCTTGGCAACAGGGATGAGGCGGTTCATTTTTTTACCCTGGCACTGTCCATGGATGCTGATATTGAATTTGCCAGACAGCAGCTTGATGAAATTGCTGTGGAATTATAGGGAAGGGACAGATGTCTGGAAAAAGCATACTTGCACAAAAGCCCGGGAAAATTCTGATCCGTTCCACAAACTGGATCGGAGATGCTGTGATGACCACTCCTGCAGTGCACAGCATCAGGAAAAATTTTCCCCATGCTGAAATTACCATGCTTGCCGTGCCGTGGGTGGCTGATGTGTTTGCTGCCAGTCCCGATGTGGATTCCATCTATATCTACGATAAAAAAGAGAAATATGCGGGAAAGCTGAAAGGACCGCTTAGCCTGGCAAAGGATCTGCGCCGGCATGGTTTCGATGCTGCCATCCTTCTGCAGAATGCCTTTGAAGCCGCCCTTATCGCAAAACTTGCAGGAATTCCCGTCCGTGCCGGATTCATACGTGACGGACGGGGGCTTCTTCTCAGTCACGGTGTAGGTATTACGCCGGAGACCCGGGCAAAGCATCAGGTACACTACTATCAGGATATGCTGCGGGGACTTGGATTGACGCCCGGACCGGATCATTTACGACTTCCGGTGTCTGAGGAACTTTCCCGGTGGGCACAGGAGATGATTGCCGCCATGAAATATCAGAAAGCGCTTTCTTCTCCCGAGCTCCTGAAAGATGCAGAGAAATTGGGGATTTCCCGTCTCAATACAGGGGGAGAAAAGGGTGGAAATGTTCCACTGATAGGTTTTAATCCCGGGGCAGCCTTTGGACCTGCCAAACGATGGCCCACCGGCAAATTTGGACAGCTTGCTGATCTTATTGCCCGCCATCATGGAGACAGCGGCTGTGTGATACTGGTCTTTGGAACAGAGGCGGATCGTGCGGCCGCCGAAGAAATTCAACAGTTTTCCGTCCGTACTCCCAATCATGTACTTGATCTTACAGGAAAAACAAGTCTGCAACAGGCGATTTCCCTGATCGATGCCTGTGACGCCTTTGTGAGCAACGATTCTGGACTGATGCACGTGGCAGCAGCATTGAATACGCCGACCATTGCCATCTTCGGCTCAACAGATCATATCGCCACCGGTCCCTATTCCGACAACGCCGTTATCCTGCGCCGGGAAATGGAATGCAGTCCCTGTCTGCAAAGCCATTGTCCCAAAGAACATCTGAAATGTCTGGAGTCCATATCAGCAGTGGAAGTGTATGAGGAACTTATGAAAATCCTGGCAAAGAGCAGTTCAAAGGAATAAATATGGCACCCCCAAAACCCGCCGTTTTTCTCGATCGTGACGGAACCATCAATGAACAGATGGGATACATAAACCACAGCTGCCGTTTTCAGCTCCTGGAAAATGCGGCAAAGGCTATCAGACGTCTGAATGATGCCGGAATACCGGTGGTGGTGATCAGTAATCAGTCCGGGCTTGCCCGGGGCTATTTCCCTGAGGAACTGCTGACCACGGTCCACGCCAAAATGACTCGTCTGCTGGCTGAAGAAGGGGCGCATGTGGATGGCATCTACTATTGCCCCCATCATCCGGAAGCAAAGGAAGAACGGTTCCGGGAGAAGTGCAACTGTCGAAAACCTGAACCGGGACTAGTATTGCAGGCGGCGGCTGAGATGAATCTGTTGCCGGAGGAATCTTTTGTGGTGGGAGACAGGTGGTCGGATATCAAGACCGCAGTCAACTGCGGGGCAAGGTCTGTGCTCGTTCGTACGGGATACGGAAGGGGAGATGAACTCTACATCGGACCACAGCAGACCGTTCAGCCTGATTATAAGGCGGAAGATCTTCTGGAAGCCGTTGACTGGATTCTCTCCAGGATAAATACAAAATCAGACAAAAGATAACAGGGGCTGACTGGAGTCCATTATCGCCTCTGCACCATGGGGCAGGGTCATGTTTGTCGGGCAGTGACCGGTGGGGAAATTCCCCCACACCGGGATTTTGCTTTGAGCGGTGAGTTCTAAAACACGTTCCCATACCTGCTCATGGAATCGTATGGATTCCAGTTTTTCCCAGTCCAGGGTCATGGAAAAGTCTCCAAGCAGTATCCCTTTTACCTGTGCCAGTTTTCCGCAGAGGGCGAGTTGGGTGAAAAGCCTGTCCAGGCGATACAGCGGTTCACCGATATCTTCGAGAAACAGGATCCCATCCTGCCAGTCCTGGTCGTATTGTGTCCCTGTGATACTCAGGATACTACTGAGATTGCCACCAGTCAGCCTTCCCTGAACCGGATCACCGCCCCGCAGCACTTCAATGTCTGCTGCATGGATGGGGACCTGCCATTTTCCGCTCAGGCAGGCATGAAAGCGGGCAAGACTTTTGGAATCCTGTGTGGAAAGGGTGGTGAGCATGGGGCCGTGAAAACTTATCATGCCACCACTATTGTCAAATGCCTGGTGGAGTATGGTGATATCTGAGAATCCGATAAGTAATTTTCTGTGCCTGCTGATTTCATTCTTATCAAGAAAGGGGAGGAGGCGCAGAGAGCCGAATCCGCCGCGAAGGGCAAGGATGGCGGAAATCTCAGGATCTGCCCACATTCTGTGGAATTCCAGGGCGCGATTTGTATCACTATCTGCCAGATAATTCTTGCCGGGCCAGAGGGAACGGGGAAGTTTTGCATGAAATCCCATATCTCTTAAAATGGAGATTCCCTGCTCCATCACAGTTCGGTCACGCAGCTGTCCGGCGGGTGCTATAATGCCGATCTGCTCACCTTTTTGCAGGGTGGGTGGCTGGAATGCAGGGATCATGGTTTCATATATCAGATCTGCTGATAAATACAGCGCAGGCCGTGGATGGTGAGCATCGGTTCGACAGTGTCTATGGAGTGGGTATAGGGAGCAATAAGATGTGCCATTCCACCTGTTGCAAGCACCCGCATGGGCTCATTGTCCGGACAGAGCTCTTTTTGAATTTTTGCACAGAGACCGTCCACAAGGGCTCCATATCCATGGAGAATCCCGCTTTTCATTGCCTGAACGGTGTTGCGTCCGATGATCTCTTTTGGAGGGGAGGAGACATCTATGCGGGGGAGTTTGGCGGCACGACTGGAAAGGGCGTCGAGGGAGATGGCGATGCCGGGTAGGATCGTGCCTCCCAGATATTTACAGGGGGTGGAGACGCAATCGAAGGTGATTGCAGTGCCGAAATCGATAATAATCAGGTTTTGCTTATGCTGCTGCCAGGCACCAATCGCGTTCACCAGACGATCTGCTCCCACTTCTTCCGGATATTCGGTGTCTATGGTGATCATGTCCGATGTGGTCTCCGAGGAAACAGTAAAAAGCGGTTTTTCAAGATGATCCGAGAGATACTTCCTGCAAAACGTGACCCAGGCACTCTCGAGAGAAGGAACGACACTTGCCAGGATGATCCCTGTAATGGCATTTTTATCAATGCCTTCCATGGAAAAAAGGGCATGATAGCGAATGGCAAGTTCATCGGCTGTGCGCTGCCGATCCGATTTGAGACGCCACTGGCCAAGAAGTTTGTCACCGTCAAAAAGTCCGGTGACGGTATGTGAGTTGCCGACATCTATGGTAAAAAGCATTGAAGTCCTTTGAGGCAGTCGAAGTTTTTGACTTGAGTATCAAAGTGAATCCCTGCTACAGTAGGAGGGGTTCTTTCCACTATAAAATCTAACTATTGATAAAGCAATGACAGAAACCATCATGGTAAGCACCACCTTTGCCAATCGTGACGATGCCCTTCGTCTTGCAAGACGACTGCTTGAAAAAAGACTTGTGGCCTGCGCCCAAATTGACACAGCCGTTTTGAGCCTGTACTGGTGGCAGGGGGAGATTGAGCAATCGGATGAGTGTCGACTGCTTATGAAGAGTACAGCAGGGCTGAGAAAAAAGATTGAAAGTGAGATCACAGCCTGCCATCCCTATGAAACTCCGGAAATTATTTACACAGAGATGGCTGCGGTGAATGAAAAATATAAGAAATGGCTTCTTGGGGAGCTCGGACAATGAGTGAAGAAAAAAAGAAGAAGAAATCCTATCGCCGCCGCAAGGTCGGGAAGTACATCTGTCACTGCTGTAAAAAAGAACTGCCTTACTGTTTCAGCTGTACCTGCGGTTTTATGATCTGCGAGGACTGTTTCAAGGAAAATCAGTGGGGAATATCAAATGGTCCGACCTGGGTCTGTCCGGATTGTGAGCGGATTCACATGACCTGAAGCTGGTCTGCTTATTTTTTCTCTGCCTCGCTGCTGTTTTCCTTCACGGAAATACCGTATTTTTTCAGCCTCCTCCAGAGGGTGGTTCTCGGGATGCGCAGAATTTCTCCTGCCGCCCGGATATTGTACTTCGTTTTGGACAGCACCTTGGAGATATGGCGTTTTTCAAGCTCATCCATGGGCAGGAGTTCTTCTGTTGAACTGTTTTGAAAGTGAAGCTTATGCAGATGAGAGGGCAGGTCTTCCGGGGTGAGTTTCTTCCCTTCTGTCAGGGCTGCCGCGTGCTGAATGATGTTTTCAAGTTCACGCACATTTCCCGGGTAATCGTAGAGCATCAGCAGCTCCAGTGCCTGGGGGGTAACCCCCTGGATTTTCTTTGAATAGGCCTTGTTGACCTTGGTAATAAAATGCTGAATAAGAAGGGGGATGTCATCCAGTCGTTTTATCAGCCTGGGCAGGCGTATGGTTACCACATTCAGCCGATAGTACAGGTCTTCACGAAATGTTCCGTTTCTGATTTCCTGTTTCAGATCTTTATTGGTTGCGGCAATAATGCGAATATGAAGATTCACCGGGCGGGTCCCGCCCACCCGCATCACCTGCCGTTCCTGCAGGACATGCAGGAGTTTCACCTGCATGGACATGGGCATTTCACCGATCTCATCGAGGAGCACCGTGCCGCCTGAAGCAGATTCAAGTAGTCCGATCTTGCAGCTGTCTGCTCCGGTAAAGGCTCCTTTTTCATGACCGAACAGTTCGCTGCAGATCAGTTCTTCGGTGAATCCGCCACAGTTAAAATAGACAAAAGGTGCATCTTTGCGTGGACCGAGATCGTGGATGGCACGCGCCGTTAATTGTTTTCCGGTTCCTGTCTCTGCTTCGAGGAGGACGTTGCAGTTCACCTGGGCAACTTTGGAGATAGTGGAAAAGATTGCCTGCATTGCCTTGCTGCTGCCGATAAATCCCGGCAGCAGATCGGGGTGCTTCACCTGCGAACGGAGACTGTCGTTTTCCTGGTGCAGGACGATTTTTTCCACTGCCCGTTCTGCCATAAGGCAGATGTCATGGCTGCGACAGGGTTTGGTCAGGTAATGAAAGGCACCCTCCTTGGTTGCCTCCACAGCATTGTCAATGGAGCCGTATCCGGTAACGATTATAACCTGTGTCCAGTGATGGATAAATTTGATATGGGAGAGTATCTCCATTCCTCCCATATCCGGCAGTTTCAGATCGAGAAAGACTACATCAAAGGGATCCTGCTCCATTTTTCGCAGAAAAGGCAGACCTGATTCAAAGGTCTCCACACTGTAGCCTGCCTTTTTCAGGATACGCCCGGTCATCTTGCGGGCTGTTTCCTCGTCATCAATTACTGCAATTCTTGTCATGTTTCAGTATGCCTGCCTTCCGTATGCTCAGGTTTTGCGTCACTGCTGTTTATTGCCGGGAGATAAACGGAAAATGTCGTACCTTCTCCAAGGGTACTTGCAACCTCAATATATCCGCCATGTTTTTTCACTATACCATAAACGATGGAGAGTCCAAGTCCTGTTCCCTTGCCCGCTTCTTTTGTGGTGAAGAACGGGTCAAATATCTGTTCCAGATTTTCCTGGGCGATGCCGGGACCATTATCTATGATGTCTGTGCGGATAAATCCGTCATCGGTTGCCCGTGCCTTAACGGTGATTGTCCCAAAATCTCCAATGGCCTGTTCTGCATTAATAATCAGGTTGAGAAAAACCTGCTGCAGTTTCTGCAGGTCACCGTTTACCTCCGGCATCATATCGGCAATATCTTTTTCAATGGCGATTTTATGGATTCGCAGCTCATTATTGATGAGATCAGTGGTCTTGTGCAGGATAAAATCGATAAATAGGGGCTGGGTCTCAGAAGACTGTGCCCGTGAAAAATCCAGGAGATTCCTGACTATCTTGCTTGCCCGCTCGGTCTGTTCCATGATGTCATCGAGAATTTCCCTGCTTTCCTCCTCGTCCATAGAGTCAAACTCCTCAAGAAGGGTGTCTGTGGAAAGGGAGATGTTATTGAGAGGGTTGTTTATCTCATGGGCAATGCCCGAGGAAAATGTACCGATGGACGCCATTTTTTTTGATTGAATAAGTTCTTCCTGTTTCTCTTCAAGAGCTTCAACCATCCCGTTGAAGTTGGTCACCAGCTCTGTGATCTCATCCGGGTGTTCAAGCACAGGGATCTGAATGAATTCACCGGCTGCCAGACTTTTTGTACCCTTCTGCAGGGAAGAGAGTCGATTGAGTATGTTTTTTACCTGGGAGAAGAAGAGGAATGCTCCTGTGGTAAAGATAAGGGCGGGGATAAAGGTGAGCCAGAACAATATGCCTTTTACGCCTTTACTGATAAAGATACGGTTGATTCGTGCAAGTTCAGTGGCATCTTCCACCATCTTCTGCCCGGTTTGGCGAATAAGGTGGGCATCATTTTGTTCTGCTGTAAGGGATACACATTCGTCGGTTGCACACCAGCGGTTGAAAATAGTTTGATACTCAGTGAAGTTTTTATGCAGATTTTCAAAGGTCTCTCTTGCATGGGATGATTGAATCTTAGGATCTAATTCAGTGATGTATTTGTCAATTTCCTCCAATGCAGAAGCGGCCTTGTCAGAATTTCCCTCGTCAAGGTGGAGCATGATGTTTTTTTCGTAACGGCGAAGACCCAGAATGGTGTTGAAGAGATCGTCCACCTGTTCCATGGTGACCACGTTGTTTTCCAGGGATATCAGCTGATAACTGTATATGGAGACGAGGCAGAGAACAAGAGCGATGGTCACTGTGTTTAACATTATCAGCCGTTGTCTGATGGTGCAGGCGTTAAGCAGACAGGGGATCTTCATGGTTCTTTCTCCTTTAAAAAGCATCGGGGGAAATGTCGGGTGGGGAAAATCTCATAAACTGACCACAGACAAAGGGCTGTGCTCCCGGGAACCTCCAGACAGATGGAGGTACCCGGATGCGGAAGCACTGTGCAGACAGCAGGCTCTATCTGAGGATGAAGACAGATGATTTTGATGTCTCAAGCAGTTGGTCAATCATACTCTTTGAAAAAAGACGTTTAATAAGGGATTGTTTTCCGCCCATCCACAGGGCAACGATAGCTTCTCTAGAGGCATTTGTCACATATTCCTTCACGTTTTCACTGTTTATCAGTTTTACCCAGGCGTGGACTTCCCGTTCGTTATAATAAGTCAACAGTTCAACCATGCGTTTTTCTATCTCACTCTCCTTGTCCTCATTCTTATCTTTTACGCCAACAATTTTGAGACCGGCATCATTGATGGTAACAATCTGGTTTACCATTTCCAGAGCGTCCTGATTGACAACGGACTGGTCAAGGATGGAAACGATCTGGTCGGATTTCCGGCTCTGCTTGATAACCAGAACCGAGCAGGGTGAATCTTCTGCGATACGCAGCGGTACGTTCATCTCACCGTCCCATTCACACCCGAATTCCTTACTGCAGCCAAGAATTACCAGATCACATTCCATATCGGTGGCAGCTTGAACAACCTGTTTGGAGATAGTGCCGGCAAGAATTCGGAGGGTAAATTCTTTCATTCCCTTGGAACTGACAGACCAGTCACCTTTGCCTGTTTTTGACCATTTCTCAGAGGAGATTTCGGCATAGGGCAGTTCGTCACGCCCGAAGTAACTGTAGATATCCTGCTGATAACGCATCAGGGTTGAAAGCAGTGTCTGGTCGAGTTCGTCAGTACCGTTTTGTACTCCAAGAAAAACGAGATCAGCCAGGGTGTTCTGGGCAAGTCTTGCAACGTCTTTTACAATTTTACTGCTGTAGGTGTTTACATCCAGTGCAACTAATATCTTCATGATTGTTCCTCATTATGAATGGGTAAGTGTTTAGTCCTGTTTCTTTTCGTGAACAAGCAGGACAGAGGCCAGCGAGTAGGCGAGCGTATACATGCGCATACTCTTTCTTGACGGCAGTGTGGATGCTACCAGTGCGTAATCTTTCAGGAAGTCACCGACCTGTTCAGGTGTTCCGGAGAGTACGGTGGTGTTATGAACGGTCTTGCCGGCGTCGGCGAGCAGAGCCATGGTTTCTGTCAGATGTTTCCCGCCTTCTTCCAGGTCGAGCACCTTCATCTTATCACTGTCCATGAATTTAAAAAAGACGATATCCATTTCAAACGTTGAGTCGCCGAGGATCTCCAGACTCTTTTTCACAAGTACTTCCGGATCAACACTGTCCGCACAGAGCAGGGCACATTTTTTACTAAGAGACAGGTTCTTCACCACAAGAGTTGGAGAAGAAGGGTTAGTGCACAGCGGGGAAGAGATAAGGTCATAAAACTGTTCTGGGTCAGCTGCATCGAGATAACCAGTGACAAACAGGTCGTAGACTCCGTTTTGCAGTTCATACATGATCTCTGTGTCACGATCGCCGACAAATACTTTCGGGCGTCCGGCAAGGGGACAGTCTATGTTTTCGGTTCGCAGCATACGGTCGATAAGACGTTTGCCGCTGGAGGCAACACCATCTTCCCAGGTGCGTCGTACCCATCCTGTGCCCACCTGTTCCTTTTCATCCGGCTCTTCAACATGGGTGACGAAAAGGGAGAGGGGGATAAATTTGTTCAGGTAACCTGTGAAACGCAGGGCAATACTGGATGCAAGATCTTCGTTTATATATAACAGTGTTTTTAACATAGCTGATCCTCTTTAGTTTGCTTTTATTTTAGCTTCTGCCTTGGCGATCACCTCGTTGATCTCACCCAGCTTGAAGGGTTTTGCCAGAAAGTCAAAGATTCCCTTACTGAAGGATTCTTTGGCTGTTGCCATGGTTGCAAATCCTGTAATGACTATCACTTCCGTATCAGGGTACTTGTCTTTGACTGCGGTCAAAAACTGCATACCGTCCACTCCTTCCATCTTCAGGTCGGTGATGACGATATTGAACTGTTTTTCCTGGATTCTTGCCAGGGCATCTGCGCCTTTGGTGAAGGCTTCGACTTCGTATCCTTTTTTCTCAAGGGATGGTTTCAGTCGTTTACTGACGATGGGTTCATCATCGAGGATCAGGATGGTTGTCTGTTCAGTTGTCATTGCTTTCCTCCATTATGGTTTGAATTTTTTTAAAATAGTACTGGATCTTGTTGTCATTGATCATCTTTACGTCGAGCTGACGGGTAAAGGCAACCAGCAGCCCGAGCAGAAATAAACGCCTGAGCATGCTTTTGTGATCCATTCTCTTCAGGCGGGCGACTATGATATCGCCGTGCAGCTCACAGAAGAAATCATAGTGAGACAAAATTTCGTCGAGGAGCCTGGTTCTGCGTGAGCGTCGTGTGGAGTCGGTTACTCCTCCGGAAAACCGAAAATAAATATGGTTGTCCAGTACACTGTCTGAGATGTAGGCATCAATTACTGTAAAATGGTAGCCAAGACGGAAGTTGATGTTGGTGTATTCTTTGGAAATAACCGCCAGATTCCTTCCTACATCTTCAGGGCTTGTGCTGCGGGTCGGGGTGGTTCGGGTAAGACTGGACATAAAACTGCTAAAATCTACCTTTGCCGGGCTCATATCCCATATCCCGGGCCAGGACATGCCCCGAAGCAGCTGCTGCATGGGAACAGAACTGATCTGTTCCGGTCGCACACCATGATCGTATTCACCCTCTATTCCACCGCCGACATCTATCAGGATCAGATCCAGGGGATATTCCCAGGCCAGTTCTCCTGCATGGGTGTCACGATCATGGGAATGGTAGAAACCGATGTTGATAATGGTTTCAACACTCTTCTCATGGATAAAGCGGGTGAGGTCGTGATATGTTTTACATCCTGCCGGTGTGAAATTCTTCTCGTTCGGGTCAAAGAGGTTAAGGGGTTCTATTTTTTTCAGAACCCTTCGCAGCATCCTGTACTCGTGCATCTCTTCAATTGGATCCTCCTGTAGACTGTAGTAGTGCAGCTCCTGCACTATTCCCTCGTAGATGGTGAGACATTCAGTATCAACTGTTATATCCTGACCGGTTTCAAGCAGTTCGGTGGCATTTTCCGTGTTAAACAGGGTGGGGACTCTAAATTCCCTGGCAACTGTTGCCAGATGACCTGTGGTGGATCCGATATCTGTTACAAATCCTGCAGCCTTGTGGATGACTCGTGCCAGCAGTGGAGAAGCGTGTCTGGCAACAAGAACAGCACCCACGGGGAAATCCTCAAGATTGTCACCCTTGTCAATATTCCAGACCGGACCGGAAGCAATTCCTTCCATGGCCGCTATACCTTTGCCGCGCATAACTATCGGGTATCTGGCACTGAGTTCTGTGAGGTCACAGGCCCGTGGAGTCTTCTGGTGCTGCAGTTGGAGTTGTCTTGACTGGAGGATCACAAGATGGTCGTCATGATCCACTGCAAATTCAATGTCCTGGGGTTTTCTGAAATATTTTTCAAGCTGCATTCCGAATTCGGCAAGTTGTAACAGTTGCTTTTTGGTAAGACTGGATTGGGTTTTTTGATCTTCCCTGACCGCTTCGGTTTTTAATCCTCCGCAGCCTTTGGAAATTTTTGATTCCTCCTTGCGTACGATCTGCATCTCACTGATTTCGTGAGGTGTCTGTCTGTCTATGGTAAAATGATCCGTAGGGATTTCTCCGGAAACGATTGGCTCACCCAGCCCCCATGCCGAACTGACGATCATCTGTTCCGTCTCAGGGTGAAGGGGATCATAACTGTAGAGGACACCGCTTGCCTTTGCAGGGATCATCAGCTGTACCGCTACTGCCATCATGATCTCATTGGGTTTGAAATCCTTTTGCTGCCGATATTCCATTGCCTCCGGGCTGTAAAGACTTGCAACAACCTGCCTGTAGGCATCCTGCAGACCTTCCACAGGGATACTCAGGAAGCTGCGATACTGACCTGCAAAGGAAAAGGTGTCATCTTCACCAAGGGCACTTGAACGCACGGCAAAACAGGGCTGCTCTATATTTTTTCTATCCATTATTGTAATGGCAGCATCCATGATATTCCGTTCAAGGTGAGTGGGGAGTTGTGTCCCGAGGATGATTTGCTGAATCTTTTCTGCAGCATCCTCAACACTGAGAGTTCCTTTGTTCCAGCTTGTGTTTAACTCTGCTACTTTTTCTGCCAGGTTGTCTGTCTGCATGAAAGCTGAAAAAGCAGCAGTCGTAATGGCAAATCCTTCTGGTGTTTCTATGTTCAAGAGTGATGAGATTTCTGCTATATGGGCATTCTTTCCACCTACAGAATCTATTAGATCCCGTGTTATTCTTTTGTAGGGCAGGGTGAAAGCGGTTACCGGATAGAGAACCTGACCACCTAATATTGCCTGTATGTCTTCTTCAATCTTGTGAAAACTGGTGAACAGATTGGGGTATTTCTGATTGGTTAAGTGGTTTATGATCACTATGAGTTCCCGCACCAGGTCAGTAAGCTGATGACAGGTGGCGTGGATATACTGTTCATCAAAGATGTAATCTCCACTGAGCTTGTCATTGGCGTCATTTATAAGGTCAAGAATCTGATTGTTCAGTTCAAGGCTTTTTTTGAAATCGGTAAAAAGTACCTTAAAAGGAACAGATTCCTTCTCTTTACGTCCAAAGAGTTTGCCGACCTGATGCAGAAAGTTTTTCATAGTGTTTACACTCCAAAGAGACCGCATGGAATCAGTGAGCTCCACCTCCGCCCCGGAAAATCATTCCGATAAGGAGTCCGGTTGCTATGGCAATAAATACAGCCATAAATCCAAAAAGAAGCGGGCTGCCATAGGCGAGTGAGGCTATTGTTTTCGGTAGTCCGGTAAGTTCAAGAGTTACATTCTCCTGTGTCCGATCTAGTTCCTTGCCGTTTTCAACAGCTATCGCTTCCACTGTGTAGTCACCGGCACTCATTTTGGAAGGAACTGTGAGTGTCACTGCAAATCCCTTCACGCCCTTATTGGGAGTCCCGTAGGTAATGGAATTCTCGTTTAGTGCATAGACCCCTGATTTCTCCATCAGTTTTACGTATTCCTGAAAGATAAAGGTCTTGTCTTCTGATTCCGGAGAAATCTCAATGTCCTTCAGCAGAGCCTTGTAGCCGATGCCAAGCTCAGGGCTCGTGAGTGTTTTCGTAGCGCCTGCAGGAGTGTAGAGCATATAGACGGCAGGGGTGTTTTCCAGGGAAACATCCGTTTTGTTCATCCATAAGAATCCTGCAACTTTTCCTTTTTCTTTCAGGTGCACATCATGTTTGGGACCGCTTACCTGAATAGCGACATCAGCATCTTCCGGGATGCTTCCGGTCACCTCAAGGGTTGTTCCATTGTAAAATGTGGTGATCTGAATTGTTTTACTGGCAAGCTCCATAAGCAGAGGGCTGTTTTCGGCAGACGAACGACCGCAGAATACAGGGACTGCAAGCAGCATTGCCAGGAGAACAAAGTAGATCCGTCTGGTTGTGTGTAGAGTTGTCATATCAATGTCCTCCCTTTAATGCTACCATGATTGCAGGAGTCATAAGCAATCCTGCCATCATTTTCACGCATACGAGCAGAACAAGGCTGGCAAGCATTATCTTCAACTGGTCGGCTTTCAGTTTCTTGGAAACAGCAGTACCCACCTGGGCACCGATTGTGGAGCCGAGAAGCAGAAGCACTGCCAGGACAAAATCCACTGTCTGGTTACTGTAAGACTGCATTACGGTGACGTTGATGCAGGTAAAAAGAATCTGGAACAGGCTGGTGCCTACAACAACGTGCATGGGCATACGCAGCATGTAAACCATGACAGGAACCATGATAAAACCACCGCCAACACCCATGATAGCGGCAAGTACACCAACGAATATGCCGACTACAAGGGGAAGGAGAACGGAAATTTCACAGCCTGATTTGTCAAATTTATACTGAAAAGGGAGGCTCTGCAGAAAGGACTTCTTGGCGGGAGCAGTAGTTTCTTCCTCAACAGCTTCAACTTCTTCATTTTTACTCTTTTTAAGGCCCTGGAGACTTTCCCAGAACATATAGCCGCCAACTCCGCCGAGCATGAGAACATAGGTGATGGCAATAAGAAAGTCTGCGTTACCCATGGCGCGCAGCAGTTTAATTACCTGAACACCAACGGTACCGCCGGCAACACCGCCTACAAGCAGTATAATGCCCATTGGCACATCCACATTACCAAGACGCATGTGGGCAAGTGTACCAGACGTTGATGCACCAACAATCTGGTTGGAATCTGAAGCGGCGGCGACCGTCGGCGGGATGCCGAACATCATAAGCAGAGGGGTCATCAGGAATCCCCCGCCTACACCAAAAATACCGGAAAGCAGCCCGACAAAGCCGCCTAATCCGAGAATCAGGAAAACGTTCACACTGTTTCCTGCTATGGGTAAATACATATGTAACATGATAATTCTCCTCTAAATATACTTAGTGCCTTGCATCTGAGAAGCTGTGGTAAGAAAATAAATGATCTGCAGTGCCATTTGACACAAACAGTTCAATCAGTAACGAGGCACTTGAACCGGTTTACCGTTTGTCACCGGTTTCATGAACGTAGAACGAATCTTCTGGCCTTCTTATAAAGGCTAAGTAATAAAGGCTTTTTGTTTCTCAAGCATGGTCTCCCCCTCCTTTTAATGTGTTTAACGTGTTAAATTGTTTATTATTGTTATCTCATCACATCTGTTTCACTGCTATTTTTTTGTGAATACAGATGGAGGAGCGTTTCTTGTCAGAAGAGTCATTCCGAATTCACTTATACCTTTAGCAATTGATGTGCCACGGGTTATCTGAAAGTAAAATTATGTTGAGAAATCTTATAAGTGACGTATGTTCAATATTTTAGTTGAGTTTTGGTGTGGTGTTTGTGGCGTGTGTTTTTGAAGTGGGGATGTTTCATTTCGAACAGCTCGATTCATGTTTCAAAATGAACATGGGGGTAATTGTCTGTTTAACTCACCGAAAAAACAAAAATTTAGGAATAATGTGAAATTCTTTCGTTTCAAAGTGAAACTTGAGGCGAAGTTGGTAGAAAAGGATGAACCAAGAATGAAGGGGGAGGTACAGAGATCTACAGGCAGCATGTCTGTGCCTTTAGTCTTCGTCACTGTCAGCCTTATGGATTCCTCCATTGGATTTGTAACCGGAAGATTTTTGGCAAAGAGTATTTCCTTGACAGGGAACACTAAGTGTGATCAGGTAATACGAAATATTTAAGTGTGTTCTGGTGTGCCCGCAGAAAGTATCCCGAAAAATGTGTGGTAATGACAAAGAATCCTGGAGAGGGTTGAAGGTATGCTCAAACGTTTTTCCATATCTTTGGAAGAGAGTCTGCTGGAAAAATTTGATCAATACATTCTTGGTCATCAGTATGATAATCGCTCAGAGGCTATCCGCGATCTGATCCGTAAGGTGATGGTGAGAAAGGAGTGGGATGCGGACAAGCAGGTTATGGGGGTTATCAGTCTTGTTTTCGATCACCATGAACCAAGACTCCAGGAAAAAATTACCCTGGTGCAGCACGATTATCATCATCATATAATCTCTTCGACCCATGTTCACATGGATCATGATAACTGCATGGAAGTCATCATTGTGAAAGGGCAGGCGGGAGAGGTTCAGGAACTTGCCGACCGCCTGACCGCTCTTCGGGGCATTCGGGACGGTAACCTGGCGATGAGCAGCACCGGAAAATCTCTCAGCTGATTTTCCATAACTATTTTTTTTGTGTATGGAGAACACAAAAAATAAAAACGTAATACTTAGTCGCTATGCATATTTCTGAAGGTGTCTTATCCGCCCCGGTTCTGATCGGTGGTGGTGTGCTGGCTGCAGCCGGGACTGCGATTGGTTTGAAACGGATCAATTATGACCGGATAATGGATGTTGCTGTTTTGTCAGCAGCATTTTTTGTAGCTTCCTTAATCCATGTTCCCCTGGGGCCGGGCAGCGTTCATCTGGTGCTAAACGGTTTGATCGGTCTGGTGCTTGGCTGGGCAAGTTTTCCGGCAATTTTTACTGCCCTGCTTCTACAGGCGGTGTTCTTTCAGTATGGCGGGATTGTGGTACTCGGGGTGAATACCGTCACCATGGCATTACCGGCACTACTCTGCGGTATTTTTCTGCGTCCCTGGCTGACACAGAAAAAATTCAGGCATGCAGCCTGTTTTGCCGGAGGATTCCTGGCAGTTTTTCTCTCCGCCCTTCTTATGGCTCTCGCCCTTGCCCTTTCTGACTCAGGATTTTTTGATATTGCAAAGCTCGTAATTGCCGCCAATATCCCGGTAATGATCATAGAGGGCTTTGTTACCATGTTTATCGTCTCATTTCTGCTGCGTGTACAACCTGAAATTTTACAACTGGAATTGAGGAATCTGTAATGCCCAAAAGGAAACAACGTTCTCTTTGGATAGTTCTGTTTGTCTGTTTGTCTTTCCTGTTTGTTTCTGATGCTTATGCACATAAGGTACGTGTTTTCGCTTATGGCGAAGGGGATACTATTATTGGTGAAACCGCTTTTAGCGGCGGACGTGCGGCAAAGGGATCAAAAATTATCGTACGAGATGCGGACAGTGAAAAGATTCTCAGTACCTGCATAACCGATGATCACGGGAATTTTCATTTTCCCATACCGGAGGAGGCAAGGAAGAAACGTCTTGATCTCAAGATTATTGTCAGTGTGGGAGAAGGGCACCGCGGGGAATGGCTGCTGGAAACAGAGGATTATCTGGAGAGCAGTAAAGAAGGTGATGAAAAACCTGAAGAGACAGTGACTGCTGTTCCATCCCCTGTGGGATCGGTTGAGAAACAGGTCGCCGGCGAGGATGAGCGTATCAGAAATATGATGGAAGAAGTGCTGGATCAAAAACTCGCACCAATAAAACATATGCTGAGCAGGAGTCAGGACAGAGGACCGACTCTGCAGGATATACTTGGTGGTATCGGTTACCTGCTTGGCCTTGCCGGTCTTGCAGCATATATACAGTCGAAGAAAAAAAAATAACCTGATTACCATCAAAGCACAGGTAATCTGGGTTTAATGTAGGAGCTCGCCCCTGCGAGCGATTCAAGGTGTTGCCAGACCTGGAAAATCGCTCGCAGGGGCGAGCTCCTACAGTTCCATTTTGCATTTACCT
>JANTGG010000047.1 GCA_024763035.1 Desulfocapsa sp.
GTTGCTGAAGTTTTTTGGAAATCCAGTGCGAATCCTCCACCAGGTTATAAAAATGTGAGTCCACGCCAAAAAATCCATCCAGAAGATGCGCCAGCGTGTGAAAATTTTTTGACAGGTAACCCTGAGGAATTTCACCTATATCAGGGAAATTATCATAACCTTCGGCTGACAGGGTTGACAATAGGTAATTGATAACTTCCTTGTTTTTCTGCATGGCCTTTTTTGCCTCTTCCTGAAACAATGCAGAGGAAGCCGAAACACAACAATTGCTATTTATCTGGATCCCTTCATAGGGAACCAGTTCATAATCCCTGAAAAATCTGCGGACCTGTTCTGCCGCCAGCTTGAAATTTTTTCCCTTGGTTAAAAAAAGATGTTCAATTTCCATTGCGTTTACTAATGTCATAAAAGTCGATTTGAGCGTAGGGTGCGTATCACGCACCATCCCCGGCTCCGGCATCATTTTTTTGGTGCATGGTATGCACCCTACACATGCGCTTAATCAGACCTACGGTTTGGCTGCCGTCACCACATATGAAGAAGTTACCAAAAATCAAAAAAAATTTAGACAATGACCGAAAACGCCTAATGATTGCAAATCTAAGTAGTTACAACAGGTCACAGGGTGCAGGGTGCAGGTAAGCGACCTGAGGGAGACTCCGATAGATTTTCGTCATGTAAGAAAGCTTTTGGTGGAGACGATGTTATTTCCACTATCACTATCTTGCGCTTAAGTTATCCATGTTCTAGTGGTGCCATCATCAACTTTGATAAATGTAAATTTATGGTCACCGTTTTCCAGCAGTTCCGCAGATTGCAACGTACGATCAAATGGGTCTAAAAATAGAGGGATATTATCGCCGTAAGTCTCTTCAAGTCGGTCTTCCCAACGGTTTGTATCACCATGAGGTCTGGTAAGAAAATTTTTGCCCCAGATATCATTGGCGATTTCCTGAGCAAGACTCCAGAAATCATCAACGGTTATTGCGGAACTAATCCGACTACCAAAACTACTCACGAGATGTGCAATTTCAGCTTGAAGACCATTATCAAACTCGGGAGCTGGCTTCTTCTCGGTCGGCGTAAAACCGCCAATCCTATTTGAAATCCCTATATCAACACTCCCATTGCTACTGATATAAATTTGCTGCCGAATAATAAAGCTTCCGGCTGTAGCTTCGGATTCATCCATTTCACGACCAATAATATGCTGAAAGTTGCTTTGTGTTTTAAATAATTCACCCTTTTCCAAATCATCATAGGCATGGGTTAGCTCATGCCCTAAAAGCCTGACAAAATCTGCCCCTGTTTTCTTGATATTAATTCCACCGTCAGTCGGATCAGGATAATACCCTCCCGAAGTTGAGCCTGTTAGATCTCTGGTTAGTGGCTTATTTTGAGTTTTATACCAACGTATGAGTGAAATTAATAATGGCGAATAATTAATGTATGTAAGCTCCTCATTGGAAACTAATATTTTATTATCTGTAAAAAGACTAAAACTACTTGGCAAGGGATCGGTGTTAGCCATTTTGTTCCTTATTATCTTATCTTGTATGAATTATTTTTTTGTTCGTAACATTGTAATGGATACAGCAGGGAGAACCTTATGGATCTCATAACTCCCTAAACTGTCAAGATAAGATACTTCATTTTTATTTTTTAAAGCCAATAGCGTTTTATTTTTTGAATAAAAAATAAAAGCAAACTCATATTTGGTTGTGTAATAATAGTAGTAAACAGCATAAGGCTTCACAAACTCCCACCAAGGCTGTGGGAGCTTGATACGATTGGGATTCCCTAGGGCTGCTTTGAGTTTTTCAGGTGTTAAAGAAAGGCCTTTTTCAAATCCATTCTTTGATAAACCCAATCCTAGTTCCAATAGTAAATGACCTTCACTGATTACTGGATACAAATCTGATAAATACAATTTCTGATATGTTGGAGAGTTCTTTGTCAGGAATGAATATCTGCTCCACTTCACATTTAAACGACGATACTTCGGGCCAAACCCTTCTCCCCTATTGCTAAGCTCCCAGTAATCCCGGTTAATCCCTGAAATCTTCTCCACAAACTCATACCCATCCCTATCCGGGTTATCCATCAATGATTTAACGAGCAGCAATAGCTCTTCCGGAGTCTTTGGCGCTTCCTCAAATATCTTCCGCGCCCGGGGAGTCATAACAAACTCCTCTGCATCCACGCTCGCAAAGAGCAGTTGCGAAGCAAGAAGACAACATAGGGTCACTATATTGATAAGTATTATTTTCATGGGGTTGTACTTTTGACTGGCATTAAAGCAGTGAATAAAAAAAACCGGGCTACATGTTTATGGGAAGTTCGGAAGTTCGGGGAACAGTATATTTATCCGAGGATGATGTATATAGAGCCCTTGTCACTCATTCATAATATCAACAAGCCTTTGTCGGAGGCAGGAACGAAGTAAGAAATTCATCTTTTTTTGATCACCAGAGGTATAAAAATCGGTCATCAGGGTGTTGAACTCCAGCTGGCGGGAAGCAGGCAGGTTGATAACAGGAAAACTGCTGCTCAGCAGTACTGTATCCGGCTGACCAAAAAGGAACTCAACCCGGCTGAGACAAGAGTTCATCCACTTCATATTCAATGGCGTGGATGGCTTGAATCATTGCCTGCGTGGAATCATCGTCAGCGGCTTTACGGAGCCGTTTTCCCCAGTCTTTCAGCATATCAGTGGATATTTTGCGAACGTCGTTCTCTTTACTCCACTCACACCCTACTTTGATCCCCAGCGCCTGCATGGTCACCTTGACTCTCACCCGTTCATCTTCAGGGACTTTGGCAAGAATATCATCAGTAATATCTTTCCATCCATCAAAAAAAATAATCCCTTCCTGAAACTTACAGTACCAGTCTTGTTCCTCCTGACTCAGATTATCCACCTTTTCAGGATTACAGGCAAGGAGTCGTTTTTCGATGGAATAGAGCTGCGATGCGTGCTGAACACTGCTCAGTGCCGCCGCAGAAGAATCGGGCAGAGAGAACAGTACAAAACCTGCAACTCCAACAGCTGCATAGGATATCCACTTGTATTTGTTTGCAAGAAACATCGGTACTCCTTTTACAGAAAATAATGCAAAATACCTTCCCTGACCATTAGCATAAAAACCAGGAAAACAAATGACGCCGTCAGCATGAGGGTATTTGTTTGAAGAATATCCTTTGCTGCAATTTCGCGTCGCGAACAACCGATTGTCGGCTTTAGCACTGCCTTCCCGAAGTACATGGACACTCCGCCAAGCTGCACGCCAAGTGCCCCGGCAACAGCTGCCTCAGGGTGTCCGGCATTGGGGCTTGCATGGTTCAGGCGATCCTTTACAAAGACAGTATACGCATTTTTCCAATCAAGAAAAAGAATAAATGCGGCAATAATCAAAAATATACTGCTTATGCGTGCCGGGATAAAATTCACCACATCATCAAGCAGGGCGGCACTTCTGCCAAACAGGAGATACTGTTCATTCCTGTAGCCGAACATGGAGTCCATGGTGTTAACGCTTTTGTAACACATTGCCCCGATTGCCGCAAAAATGATGGGATCTCCTCCTGTGACAGCGGCAAAAAAAGAAAAGAGTACGGCGTAAAACAGGGGGGCGGTCACCCCGTCAACCATATTTTCGGCAACCGTTTCCACACAGGCACGAATAATCCCCGCCCTGTCAAGATCTGCCGTGTCTCTGCCGACTATATAGCCAACAGCCTCACGTGCCTTCCCCATGGAACCCTCCTCCAATGCCCGATAGACATTCTTTGAATGTACTGCCAGATCCTTTGCTGCAATGGAGAGATACACCAGACAAACAGCAACTCCCTGGGCAAGAAATGGTGAAAGCAAAGAGGCAGCAAAAAGAACTGAGAAGGTCACAGCAGCAGTTGCAGTCAATACTGCTGCTGTGGTCAGCGTTCCTGCAACAGCAGGTGAGGAAACAATGCTGCGTGAAACCGTTTCGAGACGGGTACAGAGCAGTCCCATAATTCTTACGGGATGCGGAAACCAGCGAGGATCACCAAAGACAAGATCAAGGATTACAGCAGCACTTATCTGCAGGGAAAAAATCGTATTCATGGGAAGTTACAAGCCAAGCAGCTGATACACCCGATCCATATCCAGCCCCTCTCTCACCACAGCGGCAAGCCGGTCAAAGGCAGGTTCAAGATCATACGAATAGAGAGGACCGCTGTAGCCGTTCAGCCCCTTTCGTTTGCGGACACCGTCTATAAAACTGCGGCGAAAGGGATCGGAGTCAAAAAGACCGTGCAGATACGATCCCCAGACCC
Source organism: Desulfocapsa sp. (assembly GCA_024763035.1). Classification (GTDB taxonomy): domain Bacteria; phylum Desulfobacterota; class Desulfobulbia; order Desulfobulbales; family Desulfocapsaceae; genus Desulfocapsa. Next base: position 4,318 of record JANTGG010000047.1, read on the forward strand.
TGCCGTTTTCAGAAACTGTACCGCAAAAAGATTCATCATTATAGGAAAACAGGGGCTTCCCGTCAGTTCTGGTTACTCCATGATGAATTTCATAGCCTGCCACCGGCTGACCGGATAGAAGATGGATTCCCTCTTTTCGGGAAAGTGTCTTCTCCTCTGCCATACGGGTGTGCATATCAATTAGAGCCAATCCCCTGACAGAGGTTTTCCCGGACTCAATTGTGTATGGGTCTTCAATCATTTTCCCGAGCATCTGATACCCGCCGCAGATCCCCACCACCTCACATCCCCGTTCCGCATGACTTTGAATCTCAGCAGCAAGACCTGTTTCAAGTAATTGGTCAATATCGCCGATAACATTTTTGGATCCGGGGAGGATAATAACATCGGGCGATCCCAGTTCGGATGGATCGGACACCACCCGAAGATGGACATCCGGTTCATTCACAAGGGCTTCCAGGTCGGTGAAATTGGAGATATGGGGCAGGTTAACAAGAGCAATATCAATAAAATCCTGTTCCGGTTTTTCTCCTTCAAAAAGTCCGTCTTTAAAGGAGACAGAGTCTTCCTCGGGAATGGCAATATCGTGAAGATACGGAATCACCCCCAGAACTTCCCTGCCGGTATGCTGCAGCACATAGTCATGGGCATCACCAAGCAAGCGTTCATCACCACGGAAACGATTCACCAGAAATCCGGCAACAAGGCTGCGCTCCCATTGATTAAGCACCTCCATTGTCCCCACAAATGAGGCATACACCCCGCCCCGGTCGATATCCCCCACAAGGATCACGGGAGATTCTGCATAACGTGCCATCCGCATATTTACGATATCGCGACGCTTCAGATTCACCTCACCGGGCGAACCGGCTCCTTCAAGCACTATCACCTGATACCCGGCTGCCAACTCATCATACGCTTTACAGGCAGCCTCCATGGCAGTTTTCTTATAGTCCACATATTCCATGACTGCCATATTGCCGATGGGTCTGCCGTGTACGATCACCTGACTGCCGGTATCTGAATTGGGTTTTAAAAGGATGGGATTCATGCGGACATCCGGATCAAGGCGGGCAGCCTGTGCCTGTACCACCTGTGCCCTTCCCATCTCCAGACCGTCAAGGGTCACAAAGGAATTTAAAGACATATTCTGAGCTTTAAAGGGGGCAACCTTCAGTCCGTCCTGCAATAGAATCCTGCACAGGGCAGTGGCAAGCACAGATTTTCCGGCATTTGAGGACGTTCCCTGAAACATCAGCGCTGGTGTTTTTGCAGACCTTGGAGGCAGGCTGCCTGCTGTTTTTCTCCTCTGTAAAATGTGAGACAATTCTTCCAGGAACCGACTGTTGTCCTTTTTGGAACGTACGGCAATCCGAAAATACTCTCCGTCCAGCCCCTGATAATTCTCACAATTCCTGATAAGTATGTTCCTTTTTTCCAGGGCCTCCTGCAGTTCCGTGACACTGTATTGAATGCGCAGTCGCACAAGCAGATAGTTTGCAGCAGAAGGAAACAGGCTAAGATCCGGAAACTGTTTCAAACCTTCTTCAAAATCTACCCGGCATTCACGACAGCAGCGTCTCGATGCCTCCTGATACTCCACGTCCAGCAATGCCTTTTCGCCAACTTTCTGGGCGAGGCTGTTCACTGACCATGGGGGCAAAAGTTCCCGCATTTTTGAAGCAACATGTGGAGGGAAAACACCAAACCCAAGACGTAAACCCGGAACCGCATAAAATTTTGTCAGCGAATGGAGGGTGAGTATATTTTCAGCTTTACCTGCAACACTGACAGCGGAGTCCACAAACTCAAGAAATGCCTCATCGACAAGAAACCATACCCGGGGGTGGGCAGTTGCAAGCTCCAGGATTTCATGGGGATCGAGCAGACTGCCGGTGGGATTATTGGGAGAGGCAAGGATACAGAGATCTCCATCTTCAAGGATATTTCCAATTTGAGTAAGATCCGGCTGAAAATTCCGCTGGCAATCAAGCGCCACAGTTTTCACCGCAATTCCAGAGAGCTGCATCACTTTAAGATAATCGACATAACAGGGAACAGGAATAACAGCCCGCAGGCAGTCCAGGACACGGGGAAGCAGATAGAGCAGCTCGGTTGAACCATTGGCTGCAAGAATACTCTTGGAAGAAAGAGCAAAGCGTTTGCCAATGCTGTCAATAAGTTTTTCAGCATGGGGTTCGGGATAGTGAAGGAGTGAATCGAGCTCCCGACTGATACAGGGACGAAGCCATTCTGGTGCCCCTAAGGGGTTGATATTGGCACTGAAATCCAGAATTTCATCAACCGTCACTCCGTTTTTTCGTGCTGCGGCGTGAACATTACCACCATGTCTGCAGACAGTCATGTGTCACCCTGTGAAAAAAAAGATGGAAAAAGAAACAGCCACAGCACATTCGGTGAGCTCGCACACCGCTCCAAGCGTATCCCCGGTTGCCCCCCCAAGTTTTTTGAAACACCAGAGAGAAAAAACAGCCACAGTGACAACTGTGGCTGCCACCACAAGCAGCGAAATCTGCCAGGAGACCAACAGCCCTGTAACGATGCAGAAGATCAGCCCCACTGTTGCCGCCCTGCGACTGTTACCGGAATAAAAAAGTCCGCCAAGCCCTCCCTTTGCACGGGCATAGGGTAAAACAGACATGGACAGTAAAATGGCAGTACGACCGGCAATGGGCATCATAAGAACACTTGGCACAACAGCGGAAAGCGGAACCGTGGACAGACTGGCATAACGGGTCAGGAGAACAAGGATCAGAGCGATCACTCCCATGGCACCGATCCGGCTGTCCCGCATTATTTCAAGGGCTCGTTCCCTTGGGCGTGCACAAAGAAGCCCGTCACCGCTGTCTGCCAGTCCGTCAAGATGCAGGCAGCCGGTGAGTCCTGCAGAAAGCACAATAGAGCACATGGCAAGGACAGGAACCGGAACAGAAACAAAGATTCCCAAAACCTGAACAACTCCGGCAACAACAGCTCCGAGCAGCAGTCCCACCAGTGGAAACCAGTACAGACTTGCCTGAAAAGAGCTGTTGTCCTCCCCTTCTCCGGCAGGCACAGGAACAACGCTCAAAAATCGAACCGCTGTCAGAAAACCTGCCAGAGGATGGGACGGGGAAAAAGCCATATTACTTATCAGCCCCTGCAACGGCTGCTTCTTCAAAGGTTGCCACTTCCGTCAGGACGGCAACGGCCGCTTCCACCAGGTTCATGGCAAGGGCAGCCCCGGTTCCTTCACCCAGACGAAGATTCAGATCAAGCAACGGTCTGCAGCCTAGTTTTTCCTGCATATAGCGATGCCCCGGTTCCATGGATCGATGGGCGCAGATAATAAAATCACGGACAAAAGGTTCAATGGTAACAGCGATAAGTGCTCCTGCGGTTGAAATAAACCCGTCGACAATAACCGGTTTCTGCTGTGCCGCAGCCCCGAGGATCAGTCCCGCGATACCGCCTATCTCAAAGCCTCCGACTCTTGACAGGATTTCCAGTCCGTTTTTAGGATCCGGTTTATTACAGAGAAGGATCTGTTCGATCACCTGCCGTTTGTGGATCAGCTGCTCATCATCCAGCCCTGTACCGCGTCCGGTCAGTTCTTCAACTGATTTTCCGGTAATAACGGCAGCAATGGCAGTGGAGGGAGTGGTATTGCCGATTCCCATATCGCCAGTACCGAAGACATCCACACTGCCCGCAAGCTCACTTGCGATCTCAATACCGGATTCCACCGAACGGATGGCGTTTGCCATACTCATGGCAGCACCTTTGGCGATATTGTTGGTTCCAAAGCCCACTTTTTTATTGATGATCTTTCCATTTTCAGCCAGATCATGCAGATCTGCGGCAACACCCATATCCACAACCACAACCTCTGCTCCAGCCTGTCTCGCCAGGGCATTGATACCCGCCCCGCCGTTCACAAAATTATGAACCATCTGCGGTGTCACTTCCTGGGGGAACTTACTTACCCCTTCGGCGACCACACCGTGGTCGCCTGCCATGGTGACAATTGCCTTCCCGGAAACAACCGGGTTCATGGAACGTGTCATCCCGGCGATATCAATGGCCAGATCCATCAGATCGCCCAGTGCCCAATGGGGCAGAGCAAGCTGATCCAGACGCTCTTTGGCAAGATCCCGATATTCGGAATCCTGCGGATAAATTGCCTTGATAGTAGTCTCTAATAAGCTCATATATTCCTCTTTATTCTTAATTCTTTTTAAGTATTTCTGTCAGAACGTTCTCTTTTTACCTGGTGTTTTTCCCGGGTAACGGCAAAAGAAACATGCCATAAGGGGACACAGTCTTTCTTTTTTTCTTCGGTATTGTTTTTTTATAGAGTTACTCCAACCATTCAGCGTAAGTGTAAAAAAGCTTGACAACACATAGACTTTTTACTTGCTTTTCTGAGCAGTTGCAGGAATTCAGCCGCCAATCGCCCGCAGGGGCAGGCTCCTACACATTCTGAATGCTGTATCTTTTTGATTTATTTTTTATTCCTTTAAATGGAGCGGCAGGCCACAGCTGACCAGGATTACCTCATCGGCGGCGGCGGCAATTATTCGATTGCAACGCCCCACAAGGTCACGATACAATCTGGCAGCAGGATTATCCGGGACTATTCCCATTCCCACCTCATTACTCACGCAAAACAGGGTTCCCTCATACTGTTTTGCAGCCACAAGCAGCTCTTCGCATTTTTCCTGCATCTCGTCATCACGAAAGCGGGCATCTGCCTTGTGTGCTGCATACATCAGGTTATTCACCCACAAAGTCAGACAGTCCAGCAGACAGATGGAACGTGGCGGAAGCTCCTGCAGACGTTTGGCAAGGAGGATTTCCTCCTCCACCGTTTGCCAGTCAGTCTCTGCCCTTTCCGCCTTATGCCGCAGTATTCGTTCATCCATCTCCGAATCCACAACGGGACAGGTGGCAAAAAAGTAATGCTCCCCATCCAGCTGCAGAGCACGCTGCAGGGCATAATCGCTCTTACCGCTCCTGGCTCCGCCTGTAATAAGTATCAGCCTTCCCATGTGGCCCCCATATTGAATCCGGTGAGAACACCGCCCTCACTGAAGAGATCAAGAACAGCGAACTTTGCCTTATCAAGTTTAAAAAGGAGGTAATTCTCAGGAGCCAGCCGTAAAAACCAGCAGATAAGAGCCCGGATCACACCGCCGTGTGCAACAACAAAGATATTTGTCTCCTGTGCCTTCTCTATCTTCCTGCCGATCACAGCAATCCGTTCAATAAAGCTGCTTATCTTTTCGCCACCGGGAAAACAAAAGTCAACGGACCAGTCCGCCCACTGAGAGATATGTCCGGGATGGGAATGTTTGATCTCGGTAAAACTGAGACCTTCCCAACGACCGAAATCGATTTCCCGCAGCTCTTCTGCAAAAGAGACAGAATAGTCCGGAAAGAGAATTTCGCAACTCTGTCTGCAGCGAAGCATGGGGCTTGCCAGAAGCAGATCGATCTTCGTCCGGGCAAACAGCGGCTTTAGACGTTTTATCTGTTCCCTGCCGCTCTTAACAAGAGCCACATCAGTTGAACCAATATATTTACCGGGAAATCCGGTCTCTCCGTGACGAAGGAGAATAAGTCTCTTATCCATGGAATCTACAACGCATATTTGGCTGCATAGCCGCGGGGAGTAATCATCTTCTCATTCCAGATATAGGTCTGGGAGTTACCCACCATCACTGTGGACTGCATGCCAATCTCACATTCCAGCATTTTTTCCAGAGTGGTAAGGGTTATGGTTTCATTCTCCCTGGTGGCAGCCGTCACAATTCCAACAGGCGTCTGCGGATCACGATATTGTAAAAGAATCTCCCTTGCCCGCTCAATCTGTTCCGTCCTCGTTTTTGATTTGGGATTATAGATGGCAAGCACAAAATCGGCACTGGCAACAGCTTCGAGCCGCTTTTCAATAAGTTCCATGGGTGTCAACAGGTTGGAGAGACTGACTGCAGCAAAATCATGCATAAGGGGAGCACCAAGGCGGGCGGCACAACCGTTTACCGCAGCAATACCCGGAATTATTTCGATGTCGCAGTCAAATCCGTTTTCCTTTGCCATCTCAAAGACAAGCCCTGCCATGGCATAGATACCGGGATCTCCGCCGCAGACCAGGGAGACTGTTTTTCCCTCCACCGCAAGTTCCAGAGATTTGCGACACCGATCCACCTCTTTCATCATCTGGGAGGCAATTACCTCCTTTCCTTCAAGGTACCCCGGAATCAAATCGAGATAGGTTTTATAGCCCACGATAACGTCGGAGCATTCCAGAGCATCACTGGCAGCAAATGTTAACTGCCTGACAGATCCTGTGCCGGTACCAACAACGTATAAGGTATTTCCGCCACTGCCATTGTTACATTCTTCCATTTTCGTTTCCTGCTGATAAGGGGAATATCCTTCCCGGATTTTTGAGTCAATTCTCTGTTTCTGTCGGCACTTAACAGGGCACAGGGCTCTGCCACGCCTATTGCCCCGATAGCTTTTAACGGGGCAGCTGAGATGGCAACACCGGTGACACGGTTGATAACATCCTTTGCATAAAAATCAATGGGCCAGTTATGACTTCTGCCAAATTCCAGCAGGCCCTCTTCGTCACTTTTTTTGTCGATGGAGGCAAGATTTCGGACAGCGCAACGCAACAGCCCAAGATCTGCAAAAAGCTCATCCAATGCCTCTTCGAACTCGGAAGCAGGAGTCCCCCGATTGCATCCCGTCCCCACCACAAGATTTCGAGGGCAAAACAGCAGGGAATCAGAAAAGATGCTCCTGTTTGATACAACTATATCAGCCTTCTCTCTATCTCTACAGGCTCTCAGCCCTTTGGGCAGAACACCGAGATCCACCTCACTGTAGATATTCAGCCTCCCCCTGTTCACAAGAATCCCGCTCGCCCGGGTCATATCCTTTTTTTCTGCAACGAGTTCCATTGAAGCCGCCCACATATCAAGGGCGGTAAGTCCAAGAATGTCGGAGGCTGTTGTGATAACAGGATCTGCATCGAGTATTTCTGCAACCGCAAGTGTCAGCTCATTTCCGCCGCCGATATGTCCGGAAAGCAGACTGATTACATGCTGACCCTTTTCATCGATCACAAGCACACAAGGGTCTTTCCCCTTGTCCTGCAAAAGGGGTGCGATGGCACGAACCACTATACCCGCAGCCATGATACAGATAAAAGCATCGTAGCTGTGCCAGTTATCAGCAAAGGTTCCGGCGATTTTAGCCTTGGGCAGCAGTTCCGCGTCAGGAAGCTGTTCTACAAGGGCTCTCCCCAGGGTAAATCCCCCATCGCTTATGGCAGCAACAGCAATCTTCATGACTCTGCGGTTCTGTATCCGTGACTGAAATGCTTATCGTAGAGTTTGGACAATACCGGCGGCGGTGCATCGGCAAGCACCGCCCCCACGGCGATAACCGCTGTCCGGGTAATGGCAGCCTGCTGTACTTTTTGAGCTATATCGGCAAGGGTACCCCGAATCTGACGTTCTTCGGGCCAGCTTACCTTTTCCACCACGGCAACCGGGGTTGTCTCCGGATAGCCGCCTTTGCCAAGATCTGCAACAACCTCTTCTATCATGTTGATACTCAGGAGGATCAGCATGGTTGCCTGATGGCTGGCAAGCGAGACCAGATCCTCCTTTTCCGGCATGGGGGTTCGCCCGGCACGTCTGCTTATGATGATGGTCTGGGAGACTTCCGGCAGGGTCAGCTGGGTGGACAGGGCGGCGGCAGTTGCCGTGGCGGAACTGACTCCGGGTATTACCTGAAAAGGAATCTCCTCTTTTACAAGGGCGGCGATCTGTTCATTAATCGCCCCGTATATTGCAGGATCTCCGGTGTGCAGACGGACTATTTTTCTTCCCTGCTGCCAGGCGGGAATCATAAGGGCAAGGACCTGATCCAGGTTCATACCCGCAGAGTTGTGTATCTCTGCGTCCAGCCCTTCAATAAGGACCGCCGGGACAAGACTGCCGGTATAAATGACGAGGTCCGCTTCCCTCAGCAGGCGCTGCCCCTTGACTGTTATCAGCTCCGGATCACCGGGACCGGCACCAATAAAATAAATCACATTCACGTCTCTACTTCCTCACGATAAGGGTGGAGAAATAATGGAGTTTCCTGCCAAGGGCACCCTCAACATCGTGATGCACACGCTCCTCACCCATGGAGGTGCATTCAACAAGGACGGCGTTTGCCAGTAAGTCCATCTCTTTTAAGATGGGAACAATTCTGTCCATGGACTTATATACCTTCATAAAGACCAGAGAGCGAAACTGCTGCAGAGTTTCCCGAAGCCGCTGATTTTCAAAAACCGCCGGGATCACGAGCAGCTCTTCGTCACCAAGACAGAGCGACATTTTCGCAGCTGCTGCCGTTGCCCCGATGGCGGAAATTCCAGGAACGATTTCGACCTTTGCATCCGGATGAATTCGGAGCAGGGTTTGATACACATAAAATCCGGTGCAGTAAATGGCGGGATCACCAAGGGTTGGCAGGGCAACATCGAGTCCCTGTTTCAGTTGATCGTACACCCACTCTGCCGCCTTATCCCATGCCTGCTGAATTTCCGGATCGGGAGCTGTGCCGGAGTGTACCTTCTTCATGGGAAAATGATGTACCAGTATATCTTTCCCCTCACTGGACACAGCACCGCCTACAATGGTAAGAGCGGTGCTGTCTCCGCCGATTTTGGCAGCAGGTGCCAGCCATGACGGACATTTCTCCAGTATTCTCACAGCTTTTAAGGTGAGCAGTTCCGGATCACCGGGACCGACTCCCACCACATAAAACCTTCCTGTATCAGACAAACTTCCCTCCAGATATAATTGTAATAGGGTTAAAATCGACAACCGCACCCATTTCATCCCTGCGTGAACAATGAATTGTACTGCTGCTCACCACAAGCCCGCATGCCTTCATATATTGCGGAGCAAGGGTGACTGTTTGTTCTATAACACCATTTGCCACAACAATCCCGCCCCCGGGCAGTCTGCCTGCAGCTTCTTCAATAATCCCCTGCAGCTGTCCGCCGTTGCCGCCAATAAACACACGGTCCGGATCAGGCAGATCCGCCAGAACATCCATGGCAGTACCGGTAACCGGAACGACATTATAACAGCCATAGTGACGAATATTTGCCCGGATATTTGCAAGTTCCTCATCTTTTTTCTCAACGGCATAGACGGTGAGTGCCGGATTCATCCTCGCAGCTTCAATGGAGACAGAACCGCTGCCCGCCCCCACATCCCACATCACACCCCTTTTTGGAAGCCGCAGCCGGTGCAGGCTTGCTGCACGTACTTCTGCTTTGGTGATAAGTCCCCGGCTGTGCTGCAGTTCATTTTCCTGGAGACCAAAAAACGGTGACTCGTCCCCCGCCGGGCACAACAGACACATCACATTTAAAGGAGAAAAGGATAAAGCAGCAGTCTCCTGCAGAGTGCCTGCAACTATCTTCTCTTCCGGGCTTTCAAGATTCTCCGCCACCAGAACCCTGCAGGATTTGAGGAGCCCGGGATGGTGAATTTTCTCCAGATACGCAACAATCTCAGACGCCACCCGGTCCGGGGTGTTAATATGATCCGTAAAGAGAAAGGTCTTGGCATGGTTCAACACCGCTCCCGGAATATGGACAGAACTGCGACCATGGAGACTGACAATATGGGCATCATCCCAGGGCAGTTTGAAACGGGCAAAGGCAAGCTGCAGCGAGGAGAGTGCCGGATGGATATGCACCCTTTCAGCCCCGAGTGTTTCGATAAGGCGTTTGCCGATCCCGAAGAAAAGCGGGTCACCGCTCGCAAGCACCGCTACATCTCCCGTTGCAAGTGACCTGCTGATACCCTGCAGTGCCTCTTGCAACGGTGTAACAGCAAGGGTTGGCGCAGAGAATTGCCCACACAGCTGCAGCAGTCGTCTGCCGCTGACTATCAGCACACAATTCTTCAGCAGTTCTTTCTGTTCAGCAGAAAGTGCAGAATTGCTGATCCCGATAATATGACAACTATTCTTCACCCCCGTTACGCCTCCGACACCACATTTTTTGCAGAGTCTATCAGATAGACCTTCACCCTCAGTCCTGACACTTCCTCCCCGTACTCACGTGCCTTCACACACATCTTTCCAATGATATCCTTCCTGGCTGACTCCTGCAGATGTTCATACATTTCCCTTGCGGTGTTGGACTGTTTTATTTTCTCAAGCAGTTCCCCCTCCGCGCCAAGCCTTTCGAGCAGAGCCGCCGCATCGACCATCTCCAGCGCCCCGTTTCGGACATGGGTCTGGGGAACTTTCAGGGCAGCCTTTGTAATCTTTGCCCACATCCCGGCAATATGAATGATCTGAAAGCCGTGCTTCGCTGCCTCCTTTAAGGAAAACTCCAGGTAATCTCCCATCATGGCATACGCCTCTTCCGGCAGATTCAGCAGTCCCTGCACTCCGACCTCCGATGTCCGTCCCGTTGAGAGGACGATCTCCTGCAGCCCCGCTTCTTTTGCCACATCCATGGAGGCAGTGATGGTCGCCGTCCAGGCAGACGCCGAAACAGGTCGAACAATGCCAGTGGTACCGAGGATGGACAAGCCTCCAAGGATTCCAAGTCTACTGTTCAGAGTCTTCTGGGCAAGCTCCTCCCCGCGTGTTACCGATATGCGGATCAGCACTCTCTTTTTACTCTCAACCTCCTGCACCGCCTGTACGATCATCTCCCTTGGCACGGGATTGATGGCGGGCTCACCCACCTTTGATGCCAGTCCCCCCTTGGTAACTGTCCCCACCCCGCTGCTGCCGCCAAGGATGATATTCTCAATATGCAGATGATGTTCAGGGATATTCTGCCCATCAAAAAAAGCAGCTTCGGCACAGATCTCAGCGCCATTGGTCACATCCGGATCATCACCGGCATCTTTTATGATCGAGGCAAAAATGCCGCCCTCACACTCTCGACAGCTGTGCACCAAAAAACTGTGTCTTTTGCCATCGGGAAAGGGTATTTCTATCTTTTGGCAGCATTTCCCGGTCACCAGCCGGGTCACAGCAGCTTTTGCAGCAGCGGAGGCGCATGCACCCGTTGTATATCCGGAACGGAGCCGTTTAGCCATTTTTTACTGCCAGACGTATCAGGGCATTAACAATTGCAGCTGCCACCGGGCTTCCGCCCTTCCTGCCAAGACTTGTAATAAAGGGGTATTCTTTTTCTGCCAGGAGTGCCTTTGATTCCGCAGCATTAACAAATCCCACCGGCACCCCGATCAGTACCGGACGTTCTTCATCTTTTATTTCCCGCATACACTCCGTCGCCTTTAAAAGTGCAGTGGGAGCATTGCCTACGGCGACTATTCCCGCTGTGGCGATTCCCTTTTCCATTGCCACTTCTGAGCGGGTTTTTCCTTCTTCCTTTGCCTTTTTTGCAACATCCTTATCCGACACCAGACAGTTCACTGTACCGCCGAACTGTGCAAGCATCCCCTTGCTGATCCCTGCCGCCACCATATTCACATCGGTAAAGATGCTGCAGCCGGAGCAGATACGGGAAATGGCTTTTTCAAGAGTTCCCGGGAAAATCCGTATATTTTCAGCAAAAGAAAAATCTCCGGTGGCATGAATCACGCGCTGCACAAGCTTAAAGGTATCGGGATCAAAATCATGGGGCCCCAATTCTTCTTCTATGATGCGAAAACTCTCCGCTTCGATTTCCAGGGGACCAATTTTCTGAATTTGAATACTCATTTCCTTCCTTAAATATTTTTCTTTTTTGTGATTACCACCAAGCCACTGGTAATCTGGATTGGATGCAGGAGTTCGCCCCTGCGAGCGATTCAAGGTATTGCCAGACCTGGGAAATCGCTTGCGGGGCGAGCTCCTACAATTCCATTTTGCATTTACCTGGGATTCGGTGGTAATCATGTGTATTTTCTTATCGTGCAATACTGACTCAGCTCAAATTCCGAGCGGGATTCTCCATAAAACGAAGCATGGCATGAACAGCATCCCTGCTGCTTCCAAAATGCAGGTGCATATAACCGCCCAGCACATTTTTATAGCAATATCCCTCTTGCGTGTCATTATTCACAGCATAGATTCTTGCCACCGAAGGATCCATTTCGTCGATGGCTGAATAGTGAAACTCATGCCCTCTCAAAACGGTACCGGCAGCACCAAAAAGCCCGTCTTTTACAAGCGTTATTTCACGATAGCCAAGACTTGCCCGACGCCCCTGCATATGTGCCCGAACCGGGAAGATACCAGCCATACGGTGAAACGTTTTATCATGACCGACAATCCCTTCGCTCAGATACATAAAACCACCACATTCCCCGTAAATACAACCGCCCTTTTCCGCCCACGCCTTCACGGCTCCAAGCATTTTCCGGTTACTGCCAAGCCTCTCTGCGTACAGCTCCGGATATCCGCCGCCAAAGTAAACGCCATTGATATCAACGGGCAGCTCCGTATCGGTCAGAGGAGAGAAAAAGACCAGTTCCGCCCCCGCCTGTCGCAGCAGATCGAGATTATCCTCATAATAAAAACAAAATGCCTTATCCCGTGCCACGGCAAGGCGGACAGCAGCTGTTTTTTTCGTCGCAACTGCCGCAGCCTCGGATGGGTTTGTCAATTTGGCGATTTCAAGCAGTCTGTCAAGATCCACATGGGTGGCAATGCTCTCTGCAAGTTCTGTAACGGATCGGGCAGAGAGCGGATCCTCCTCTCCCATGTGCAGTCCAAGATGCCGTTCGGGAATGGCAAAGTTGATATTTCCCGGTAAATAACCAAGGATCTCCGCCTGACAATGTTTCCGTACAGCATCGCTTACAAGCTGCAGATGCCTGGGGCTTGCCACCCTGTTAAAAATCACCCCGGCGAGTTCGACATGGGGGTCAAGGGTCTCAAACCCTTTTAAAACTGCTGCCGCACTCTCGGCAGCAGACCGGACATCAAGGACCAGGATAACAGGAACAGAGAGTTTTTCTGCAAGTGCAGCACTGGACGACGCTCCGCCGTCAAACATGCCCATAACCCCTTCAATGATAGAGATATCCGCCTCTGAACTCTGTTTCAAAAAGGTTTCCCGGCAAAAGTCTTCACCCGCCATCCACATATCAAGATTTCTGGAAATCCTGCCGGTCACCAGTTTATGCAGAGTAGGATCGATAAAATCAGGACCGCATTTAAAGGGCTGCACACGCATCCCCCTCCCGGCAAGGGCTGCCATAAGCCCCAGGGTTACCGTGGTCTTCCCCGATCCGCTCTGTGTCCCTGCTATGATAACCGCCTTTGCCATTCTATTTCCTGTCTGCCTGAGGATAAAAGAAGGCATATAATTTTTCTATCCCTTCAAGGATGCGCAGAGTGGGACGCGAGACCAGTTGTTCCTCTATCAGAAACACCCTGCCCTCAGCAACGGCTTTAATTGCCCGGAATCCGGATTCCTGCTCGATCATCTCCTTTGTCACCGGGTTCATACGCCCCTGCTGGGCAACAAACACATCAATATCATCACCCTTTGCCAGAATATGTTCTTTGCCATAGGCAGCGATATTTGTTTTGCGGAGCTGGAAGGCATCTGCCGCAATATTTATTCCACCGGCATGTTCCAGGGCAAAGATAGCGATGGACTGGGGGGCAAAGGTCTTCATCTTCTTGTGGATAGATTCAAAATAAACGCGCGGACGCTGATTTTTGGGAACAGCATCTGTTTTCCGGGCAATCTTCTGCAGCTGTTCAGCAAAGGATTCACACATGGATACACTCTCGGCTTCCTGCCCGCTTAATCGCCCGAGTTCCTGCCAGTACCCGTAAATGGCAGTAATGGAGGTGGGCTGCAGAGAAACCACTTTGACTCCTGCCTGCCGGAGTTTCGCCAGCAGCTGCGGATAGGAACGTTCAATCATCGGTCGCACCAGGACAAGATCCGGACGGGCAGTAATAAATTTCTCGGCATCCTGACGATAGGAGAAACGGGGTTTATCCAGAATCTCAGGCGGGTAATCATCGGAGGTGGAAATGCCGATAAGCTTTTCGCCGGCGCCCATGCTCACAAGGTTTTCGGTGTGGGCGGAATAGAGGGAAATAATACGGGAATATGGACGTTCGGAAGCCGCTGCAGCCGATACCATGGCAAGGAAAAACACAGCTCCTGGGAGAAAATATCTCATCATCGCTCCCTCCCGTAGCGATAAGAAACCTGACGGGTTTTGCTGAAGGTATCAAACCGCACTTCACTTTCCACACCGAAGACATCGCCTATGATTTTTTCATTCATCACCTGCTCAACGGACCCTTCTTCACATACCCGTCCTTCCTTCATAAAAATAATCTTATCACAGTAGGCAGCAGCAAAATTCAGATTATGAATCACCGCAATCACTGTTCTGCCTTTGTTATCCACAAGTCTGCGAACCGTATTAAAGATCTGCAGACTATAACGTATATCAAGGTTGGAACTTGCCTCATCAAGGAGCAGCACCGGAGTATCCTGGGCAAGTGCCCGGGCAACAACCACCCGCTGCTTCTCTCCCCCTGACAACTCCATAATGGAGCGGTCTGAAAAATGCCGAATACCAATGGCATCCATGGATTCATGCACACGCTGCCAGTCGCTGACCGTTGGTGAAGAAAATCGTTCTATATGGGGATGCCGTCCCATAAGCACGACTTCTTCCACACTGTAATCAAAGCCGATGCTGAAATTCTGCGGCACCAGAGCAACCTCTTTTGCAAGCTCCCTTTTGGTGTAGGAGGAAACAGGACGACCACCGAAGACAAGCTCTCCAGCGTCGGCATCCTTACTCCCCACCAGCAGATCAAGAAAGGTGGACTTGCCGCACCCGTTTGGTCCGGCGATTCCGTAGAATGCACCCTTTTGCAATGAGAGGGTGAAATCCTGAAGAGCCGGTGTCGTGCCATAGGAATACCCCACCCCTTTAAGCTGATACACTTTGTCAGCCATTATTGCTCCGTATCTGTCGGCGACGAAAGATCACACAGAAAAACGGACCGCCGATGAGGGCAGTGAGCACACCAATAGGTACTTCCGCAGGCAGCACTGCCCGAGTCACCGTATCTGCCATAAGCAATAACGCCGCACCGGTAAAAACAGAAACAGGAAGCAGCTTCCGGTTGTCCGGTCCTACAACAAAACGCATCAAATGAGGAACAATAAGACCGACAAAGCCGATGATTCCGGAAACGGCAACACAGACTGCTGTGACCATGGATGCAGTAACAAGGAGAATCTTCCGGGTTCGTGCCGTTTCCACACCAAGGGAGTCGGCAGAGCGTCCACCAAGACACATAATGTTTAAATCTCTTCCATAGTAAAAACTAATCAACAGCCCAATCAGGACTGCCGCCGCCACGATCCCCACATCTCCCCAGCTCCTTGAAGCAAAACTTCCCATAAGCCAGAAGATAATCACCGACACCTGTTCATCCGCCAGATATTTCAGAAAACTTATACCCGCCGATAGAATTGCCCCCACAATCACCCCGGAAAGAATCAGGGTATTCGCGGAGATATGTCCATTAAAGGTGGAAAGCCGAAGCACGACAAACAGGGTTGCCACCGCACCGATAAAGGCAAAAAAGGGAACAGACACTATCCCCGGCATCATCAGATTTACAAGAAGTGCAACCGATGCTCCAAAGGCTGCCCCGGATGAAACCCCCAGGGTGTACGGATCGGCAAGGGGATTCAGCAAGATGCCCTGGTACACCACACCGCTCATGGCAAGCCCGCCACCTACCAGGGTAGCGGTCAGGATGCGTGGCAGACGAACATCCATCACCACAAAGGGAACAGCCCTGTCCATTCCTGTGAGAAGTTCCTTTTGCCCGCTGATATTTGCCCACAACACCTGCACAATCTCGCTTACGGAAATATGCATATATCCCATTGCGGACGAAACAATTACCGCTGCACAGGTGAGAAACAGCAACCCGCCAAGCAGGAGAATATATTTCCGATTTGTGATTACCATTAATGCACAATTAAGTCATGGTTGATGCAGGGCTGAGTTTCCACAGTGGTGTTTTACATGTACCTGAGCTTCAGTGCTGCTCTTGTTCCAATGTGTCAGCCCCCTTTTCAGGAACTGATCATAAAATAGATCCAGCCGACAATAATCACACACACGGTCCTGCTCAGCTGACTGACACCAACCAGTTCTGCTGCAAGTTTTGGATTAAATATCCCGACATAATACGGGAACTGATGGCGAAGGGCACGAATGGGAGCTGCCAGAATATTTCCAACAAGAAGCGCCAGTATAACTTCCCTGTAACCGAGACTGTTATTGGCAAGCAATACGGAAGCCGCCGCCAGACCTGCCGAAAACTCGGCACTCACGTGCAATATTACAATGGACAGGCTCTGCGGATTCAACCAGCTGAACAGAACACTTTTTGCTAGTATCGCCTCCAGATTCTGAAACACACCATACTTCCCTAAAATAAAAAACAGGATATAGACCGGCAGCAGAAATTTCAAAATTTTAGGGATTCTTCGTCGCAGTCGTTTTATACTTTTTTTCCATGCCTCGGAAAACCTCATCCGTTCTTTTTTCCGAATCACTGTCTCACCACCGTCCCCTGCAAGCAGCAGTCTGCCTGCAAGCACCACGGCAAAAGTCTGCAGTAATGCCGCACTGAAGGTTATCCCCACGTAAATAAAAGCCGCCCCATGAATAAAAGGTAATGTGAGAAAAAACACTGTGGGCAGATGGAGAAAGAAGCGGGGGAGTGAGTTGAACAGATTGGCAAGCACCAGCTCCTTTTTTCCTATTTTCTCTTTCTCATATGCTTCAGCAAGCATGGTATTGGCAGACACCCCGGAGACAAACGCCATGGAGAAACTCGCTCCGGTAATATTTGAAAGCCTTCCCATGCGTATAAGCGGCCCGGCAAGGACAGCCATTTTGTTTGTCCAGTTCAAAGATTCTATAAGATTTGCCGCAAGCAGACCCACTGAGATAAAGAGCAGAATCCTGATGAGGGGCCAGAGTATGTGTTCCCATATTTCCATTACTCAAAATAACTCCGATTTTCTGCTGCAATCCCGGGCAAGGTGTACCAACTGTAATTTTCCACCTCACTGGTGGAGAGGACATAAAAAAACCCGAACCAAAAAAATTGATTCGGGAAGTCCCTGCAGTTCCGCGAATGAGCAGATATCCCTTCTCCACGGGAATACTCTCTACTCTTTTCAGACAGGTCTTCTGACTCACGGATCGTCCGAGCATCCGGTCTTCCCAATCGTTACCGATCAGTGACATGGGTGAATGTTCGTCCCCGATTACAGCGGCGGGCCCGTTCCGGATTTACACCGGATTCTCTTTTAAGCGTAACAACAGCATCTGAAAATTAAGCACTAACACCGGTGATGAATGGTAAGCCGGCATAAGTACCTTATTAGAAATTTTCTTACGGAAAAAACAGGTAAGCGAAGACTCCGAGAAAATTATCTGTAAGGTACTAAACTAATAGAACTGAATCCTACTGTCAAGTGGAGAGGGGCTAAACTTCCTCTCTCCTCTTCCTGTTATTTATGTTTTCGAAAAAAAACGGATGATTTTACAATTGGATAATTTTACTATAGTATAGCAGACACCAAAGCATCTGTACTGCAGCAGGATCACTGCCTCCCTACATGGTCCCGCTGCTTCCCCATACCGTATGGAAGGACAGCCATGGCGATCAAAATTCTCATCATCGATGATGAACCGATAAATGTTAAACTGATAGAAGAGATACTCGAGTACGAGGATGATTTCACTTCAAAATCAGCCTGCAACGGAGAAGAGGCTCTCGAACTCCTAACCAGCTATCAACCGGATATCATACTGCTCGATATCATGATGCCCGGTCTCGACGGCTATGAAGTCTGCCGCCGGATAAAGGCGGATCCCCGACATACCCTTGCCAAGATCCTTATGGTCAGTGGTAAATCTCTGGTGGAGGAACGGCTCGAAGGCTACGAGGCTGGAGCGGATGATTATATCACCAAGCCTTTTATCG
>JANTGG010000048.1 GCA_024763035.1 Desulfocapsa sp.
CCAAGATCCTTATGGTCAGCGGTAAATCTCTGGTGGAGGAACGGCTCGAAGGCTACGAGGCTGGAGCGGATGATTATATCACCAAGCCTTTTATCGATGACGAACTACTCGCCAAATTAAAGGTCTTTTCCAGACTGAAAAAAACTGAGGAAGTGGACAAACTGAAGACATCCATTCTCCAACTTTTTTCCCATGAGACCAAAACACCCCTGAATGGTATTCTGCTTGGTTCCCAGCTGATTTTAGACACACCCACCCTGCCGGCAAAAATCCTTGAGTATGCCCAGCTTATAAAATTTTCAGGGGAACGAATCCATGAACTGGTTCGCAAGATTCTTCTCCACAGCAGCCTGAAAAAAAACAGGGAGTTAAACCTTGTCAGCCAGTCCATCCAACAGTATCTGAACGGGTTTATCGATCAAGTCGGTCGGGATAATCCAAAAAAATGCTCCATCATCCTCAACTACCCCACCGATTTCACCATGAACGTTGACTGGAAACTCTTCCACGAAGCCTTTCGCTCCGTGGTCGACAACGCCATTAAACACTCACCGCAGGAAGGACAGGTAACCATTGATGTGACAAGAGATGAAAAGGGGGCAAAGTTTAAAATAACCGACAAAGGTCCGGGGCTGTCGTCTGCCCAGCAGGAGAAGATATTTGATGAGTTTCATGCCCAGAAAATCCAGCACCACTCGCAGGGAACAGCGTTGAGTCTTGCCATAGCAAAAGAAATCATGCGTCTGCATGACGGCTCGATAACCGTTGTCAGTGAACCCGGAAAAGGTGCGGTATTTACCATTACCATACCGCCCAAATTCCTCAGCAGCTAGAGATGAACCATGCTGTATCTTCATGATATCGACCGCTACAAGCAAAACCTTGCAAAAGAGTTTGCTGCGGACAAACATGAGGAAATGATCAGCCATGCACTCCTGGATCTGCGCAACAGGAATCTTGCCGGGGCTGTAATCGTTCCCCTCTCCTATTTACTCGCCTCCCTCACAACAAAATTTGCAGGCGAGCACCAGACACTTTTTTTACTCTTCGGAGTACTGTTTCTCATCTGTTTGTATTTCAGGACCTTTGCAATATTTCAATACGTCCATCGGGCGAACAGAAAACACAGGTATCTGCAGCCGATATTTTTTCTTTCAAACTTTTTTACCGGTACCCTCTTCGGCTGTTTTGTCGCCACCTTTATCTTTTTATATCCAACATCAGTTTCCATCACCCTTATCATTGTCCTGCTTGCCGGCATAAGCGGAGGTTCCGTTGCCTCCTATCATATATGGCGATCCCTTGCCTATTTCTATCAGCTTGCCATCCTCCTTCCTGCAATATGCATCGGATTCTATTTCCAGGACAGTGTAACAATCCTGGTAGCTATCGCAATTACATCCTTTCTTATCTTTAATCTTTTTCAGATCAAACAGTGGAATGAAAGCTACTGGAAATCCCTTATCAACACGTTTTTACTAGAAAAGAACTCCCTGGATCTCAAAACAGTCAACAGGCAACTCTACAAAGAAATAGCCGACCATAAGAACACTGCGAAAAACATATCCATCAGCCGAAAAAAACTTCAGGATATCTACAACTCTGTCTACGATGCCATCTTTATCTTTTCCCTGGAAGGGAATGTTATCGATGTCAACAAAACCATGCTCAGGATATTTCGCACATCCAGGCAGGATGCCCTGAATTTTGACATTTTAAAGAGTTTCAAATCATCGGCCAATCCGCATGTGAACCTGCGGAAAATCTGGATCAACACCCTCAAGGGAAAGAATCAGGAATTTGAATGGCTGACAACACGAGGACCTGAGAAAGAACCGTTTTATGTGGTTGTCAATATGCACAAAACATTCTGGGGTGAGGATGAAGTTATCATCGCAACAGTTCGCGACATCAATGACTGGAAACTCGCCGAAGAACGGGAACGGGAGACTCAAAAGTCACTGGCCGAGACAAAGGGATACCTGCTCTCCATCCTGGAAAATGCAAACCTTCCCATTTACTGTAAGGATCTCTCTCACACCTATACCCTTGCCAATAAGGAGTTCAAGCGGGTGGTAGGTATCGAATCCATGAGTGACCCGGAGCTGCAGAGCAAAAACGACTTCGACCTGTTTGCAGAATCCCATGCGGAAACCTTAAGAATGCAGGATGAACTGGTGCAGTCTACGGGTACCCCCATGGAATTTCAAACCACCCTTCTTCTCGATGACGGAAAACACATTTACAGGACAGCAAAATTCCCGCTGCTGGATCAGAACAACATCGTATATGGCGTCGGCGGCATCTACACCGATGTCACCCCGCTTATAGAGGCAATTGAGGCAGCCGAAGTTGCCAGTCGTGCCAAATCTGATTTTCTCGCCAACATATCCCATGAGATCCGAACGCCCATGCACGGCATTATGGGCTACGCTCGTCTTGGTGAAAAACGGAGTGGAACTCTCCCCAAAGAAAAACTGGAAGAGTATTTCTCCCTGATCAGTCAGTCCAGTTCACGGCTGATGAACCTTCTGAACAATCTGCTCGATTTCAGTAAACTGGAAGTGGGAAAGATGCAATACACAATGGGGACACACGACCTCCTGCCCATGGTGCATGAGGTAACCCGCGAATTCACTCCCCTTGCTGCGGAAAAGAACCTTGGTTTTGTTGTACACACCACAGAAAATACCTGTCCCGCCTTTTGTGATCGGAGTAAAATCATTCAGGTTTTCAGAAATCTTCTGTCAAACAGTATTAAATTCAGCCTTGAAGGAAATGATATTGAGATCAGCATTGAAAAAGTGCAGGAACAGGAGGAGGCAACCAGACAGCATATTGTTATAAGCAATCAGGGAACGTCAATTCCGGAAACTGAACTGGGATCAGTCTTTGAAAGGTTCATTCAGTCTTCTGCGACAAACACAGGGGCAGGCGGAACAGGTCTTGGACTTGCCATCTGCAGACAGATTATCTGCGACCATCATAACAAAATCTGGGCTGAGAACCCGGAAGAAGGAAAAACAGCCTTCCACTTTCTGCTCCATGTCGACACCACGGAAGAGATACAGGAAATAAGCTGAGCAGCCTCACTCATTCATGGATTCAATCTCCTTATAAAGATAACTTGCGTACTCCTGTGCCTGCTGCAGCTCTTCTGCAGAGAGCTGCGTTTCCAGAAACTTCTTTGCCACATCTCCATTCTGGTACCCGCTCGCCGCTGCAAGGCTGAACCAGGCATACGCCCTGCCAAAATCCACCTCGGGGACACCACTGCCGGTATACCAGAGTATTCCCATGTTATACTGTGCCAGGCCATAGCCATTTTCTGCAGCAAGTCTAAACCATTTATGTGCCTTATCATAATCGCGTTCCACCTTATCGCCGAAAAAGTAGAGGTATGCGAGTTCACTCTGTGCCTCCGCATCACCGCCTTCGGCTGCGAGTTCATACCAGTGTGCTGCCTCCTTGTAGTTTACCGGAACGCCTTCCCCGGCCAGGAGAAACTGACCGATAACCCGCTGTGACTCTTTTGAACTGCTTCCATTGTTTGCTGCCTTATAGAGCCATTTAAAACCTTCCTTCCGGTTTTCTGCAACACCTTCACCCTGCATATACATACCGCCAACCACAAGCATGGAATCCGGATCACCCCGTCGTGCCGCTTCAAGGTAGAGGATAAATGCTCTGTGCAGATTTCTCTTGACTCCCTGTCCGTAATAATAACTCTGCGCCCTGCCGGTGACGACCTCAAGGGTATCCGCTGCAGGAGAATTTTCCGGCAGCAGCCCCATAAGAACAAACAGCAGTCCAACAAGGAAAGCAGCCTTTTTCAAAAAACATTTCAGAGCAGATATGTCCATGGCACCCCGCATAATTTTTTCCTGTTGATTAAATGACAGAGAAGATGATTGCATACCTTTAAAGTATCGCATTCCACATCCTCTTTCAAGCAGGGCATTTCATAATCAGGATGATGTAATCATTGAATAGAGAAAAGAAAGGCTGAGATTCTCTTATATCACAACACTTGGATATCAATTGGGATGTTAGTACCTTACAGATAATTTTCTCGGAGTCTTCGCTTACCTGTTTTTTTCGCAAGAAAATTTCTAATAAGGTACTTACACCCCTCAAGGGGGTACTGAAAAGAGTGCCGGCTTACCGTTCATCACCGGTGTTAGTGATTATGGCTAAACTTTTTAAGTTTTCAGATGGTTCAGGCGGAGCTGTTGATGGGGATTGCGAAAAAAATGGGTAATATTACCTATAGGAATATCTTTGGTATCATGCTAAGATAGCGTTACATTTGCATTTGGCGTAAAAAGATTGTGTGGAAAGAATCTTTGGTTTTCGAGCTTCCTGGCATGATGGAGAACTGTTGTTTTCATTGCTTGAGAGGGGCGTAAGATTCTCTCAGTCTCCCTACATTACCACAGGCATTACTTCGGCGGGGGGGGAGCTTATGGCATGGATCTGCCCGTTGGAATCTATGACATAACAATTGACACAGAGGGTTATAGCAGTATAAGCGGAGACGATGTTGTCTCCATCAGCCTGATGCCGGCACCGATCCCGGGAAACATGGACGGGAATGGTCTGGTTACTCTGTATGATAGTATTATTGTTCTTCAGGTTCCCCGCCGGTATAGCGCCGAACTCACCGTTTGACCTGGTCAATGATGTGTATGGTGACGGCAAAGCGGGTCTTGCCGAGGTTATACATATCCTGCAGACAGCAGCGAGGTAGCGGGCATGGTGCAGGGGGCAGTATTGTTGAAGAGGGTTAGGCATAATGTATGGGAACGACTTGTCGTTTTTAGTACCTTACAGATAATTTTCTTGGAGTCTTCGCTTACCTGTTTTTTTCGCAAGAAAATTTCTGATAAGGTACTTACCCCCCTCAAGGGGGTACTGAAAAGAGTGCCGGCTTACCGTTCATCACCGGTGTTAGTTTGATATTTGTACACAGTAAGGTTTTTCAGGGAGTATATCATGATGAAACTCATACCGTCATTTTTCTTCAATCTGCTACTGTTTTTATCGCTGTTTATTGGGCAGGCTGGTGCCAGGGTGTCCGATACTGGTCAGGCTGACTGCTACGACAATACCGCTGTCATTACCTGCCCATCGTATGATTTTCAGGATTTTTTCGGTCAGGACGGCCAGTACCTCATTAACCCTCCGTCGTTTACCAAGCTTGATCAAAACGGCAATGAACTGTCCGACGCGGCCTCATCCTGGTATATGGTCAGGGATAACAATACAGGCCTGATCTGGGAGGCGAAGACCAATAACAGTGAACCCGATATCCATGATATAAATAATTTTTACAGCTGGGAAGGGGCGGAAGGTTTCATCGAGTCACTCAACAGTTCAGGTAATTTCAACGACTGGCGTCTGCCCAGTGTCGAGGAACTGTCAACTATTTTCGGTGGTCGCCGAACTGTACCCGGTTACTTTCTGACTCTCAACCACTGGCCTTTCTACTCCTATCACTGGACGTCAAGCACCTATACCGGGGATACGAATAAGGCCTGGGTTGTTGATGCATGGTGGACTTTTGTCGGGACCTATGCAAAAACCGATTCGCTTCCTGTTATTGCTGTGAGGGGAGGTACGCCGAAGATAAGCAATCGTTTCATTGACAATTTTAATGGCACGGTTACCGACCGTTCCACCGGTTTGATGTGGACGAAAACACCCCTCGACCAGGATGGTGACGGAACTCCGGATGCCATGACATGGCAGGATGCTCTGGCAGCTGTACAGTCATCTCATACTTCAGATGCCTTCGGCTGTTATTCAGACTGGCGACTCCCCACAATCATGGAGCTGCAGACCCTGACAGACTTTTCCATCTCCACGATAATCATTGACAGCATAAACCTGCTCGATTCCACAATTTTCCCAAATCCTAAGGACAAATACTGGTCTTCCACTACCGGAGCAGCCGCTGATGCAGCCTATGTCAATTTTCTACAGACAGATACAAATCAATTCCTGATTGGTGGAGCGGTTAATAAGGCTGACAATACAATGTATGCTATGGCCGTACGTGGTGGTCAGTCGGAGCTGCCGCCTCCCCATATTCCGGGAACTCCGCAGGTGGTAACTGTGAACGCACCTCAGCAGGCAGAAACCGTTCATATCGGAGAGCAGCTGGACATAGAGTGGGAACCTGATTCTGCCTATACGGGCAGTTCATTCAATATCGGTTTGAGCCGGTCAGGAGAATTCCCGGACCGTTACAGCCTCGGTGAAGAAATGCTTGCAACAGCACTTCCATCCTCTCAGAGGTCATTCAGTTGGACGGTGTCCGGCCCTGAAACCGATGAAGGGGTTCTGACTCTCTCCTCTGTCAATTCCACAAGTATCAATCCACTGATGAACAGCCAGGGCTTTTTTTCCATTAAAAAATTTCATGGGGCCTGGGTAACACCGAGATTTGATGCCGGTCAAGCACATTTTGCAGTCTGTTCACTCAGCCTCACCGGCTCCAATTTTAAGGGAGACACCTGGGATATTGGAAACAGATACTGGACGGAGAACAGTGCCTATGCAACGATAGAGGGCAGCAGTGTCATTGGTACGGCATCGGAGTGGGTGGAGGTCTCTACCATCTATAAGGCAAAAACCTATGCAAAAAACATCCTGCTGCATACCGGCAGTCCGTCTGCACCGCTTGAGAATGATACCTCCCCTAACACTAACGGAAGCATGGGAGATGCCGACCTGCTGGCTGATCCTCTGACCAGCGGCCTGCATGTCCGCCAGGGACAGCTTCCCTGGATCTGGGTTCCTCCCAATCCCCCATTTGTCGGTTTTTATGTTCCTGACAGCGACTACTACCGTTTTGTCCTGGACAGTCCCGGTATTGTGGATATCGGCTATATGATCAAGAATACGGTCCAAGACGCTGACATCCAGCTCCTGGATGGCAGTGGGTCTGTTTTAGCAAGTACACCGTCTAGAAACGGGGCAGCGATTTTTTATCCCGTCGGGCTTGAAGCCGGAACCTATTATATTTCTTTGCGCCGAACCGGTTCAAACAGTTCGGATGACTCATATATAATTTCTGCCCATCGTACCGGCCATTCCATGGTAGTTCAGACTCCAACGCCCATGGTCAATGGAGGCGCATACACTGGTGTCATCCAAAATAAGTCTGAAACCGCCAAGTTTACTTTTTCTGTTGAGAGTGCCCCGCCGGGTTCTGCAAAGATTACCTTTACCCCGTCCTCAAGTATAGGGCAGTATCTGCTTGAACTTGTCAACGACAATGACCCCAATGTGATAGTGGATAGTGTCCAGTGTTTTGGCTATGTTGGAGTCACCTTGGAAGGGGTGTATCCGGCGGGGGACTATACTCTCAGAGTAACTGCCGGTGATGGTATCGATGCCCTCAGTCAATTTACAGTTGCTCTCAGCGGTAGCAGTCAGCAGCTTGAAGTTGAAGAAAACAACAGTATTTCCGAGGCCTCTCTGTGGAACCCGGATTCGCCGATCCAGGGACGGCTGGGTAATGACACGGATACAGATTTTTACACATTCACCCTCGAGGCTGCACGATATGTTGATCTGGTCCTGTCCTGCCCGGACAGCAATCGTGATTTCTCCCTGGTCCTCTATAAGGTAACGGAAGAAGATGTGATCGGACAGCTGGAGACCTTGAGCGGCAGGGATGGGGTCTTGAGCAGCGGCCTGCTGCCGGGGAAGTATTACCTGAAAGTTGCCGGAGCCAGCGGAAGGCCTGTTGATACAGTCCGTCCCTATTCCCTGAGCATGACGGATTCTCAATCCACTCAACTGGAAATTGAACCCAACAACACTACCGGTCTGGCCACGTCCCTTGTCAGTACGACTGGAGTCAGGAAACAAGGGACAATCGTTTCTTCTGCTGATGTCGATGTTTTTGCTTTGAAGCTTCTTCCCGGCGGGAGTTTCTATTTTCGATTTACTCCGGAGTCAACCTTCTGCGGGGGAACAACAGCCGATTATAAAATAACAATTGTCGACGACAATCATACTAATCTAGGTACGCTCTATTCCAATAATGGCGACAATCCCGATTGGAGCACGCCAGCCTCCCCAAAGCCGGGGATTTATTATATTATTGTTGAGAGTAACGGAGATGTTGACCCGTACACCCGCTACGATATCAACCCGGAGGCCAACCCGACGAACAGTTATATGCAGACGGTTAGATACATTTCTTCGATTCTGATTACGGGTGAAGAAACGGAAATGTCTTTCCAGGAAGTGAGGAACCTGCAGGCCTTTTTCTCTTACTCTGATGCCTCACCGCTGGAGCTGCTGACGAGTGGCGTAACCTGGACATCGAGCCAGGAGGATGTTGCCACGGTGAACAGTAATGGCCAGGTAACCGCCGGGACAGTAGCTGGCAGCACCACTATTCAGGCCACTCACAGTCAGTCCGGTCATATCCGCGGTAAATTCTCACTGGTTGTGGGGAGTCCGCCGGAAATCGTAAATAACCGGGGTAATGCCATTATCGTTGCTGGTAGAAACGGGATAAATGACCCCGCCTTTCTACCCATTCAGTACCTGACGCGGCTTCTCTATTACCGGCTGGGAGAAAGAACATTCAATGAAGAGGATATTTGGTATTTTAACCACAACACATCTCAGCCCATTGACCCCGTTAGCCAGAAAGAAGAAGTTTTGAATACAATTATCGATTACAGGGTCGATGACGAAACGCCGACAGTGGCGGAGATTGGCGAGGCCATTACCCAGTGGGCTGTTAATCCACCGCAAAAAACCAGTGGACCGCTTTATCTTTTTCTCATCGATCATGGAGACAGTGATGCGTTCATGGTGAGTGAGTCGATACACATGACCGCTGACCAACTGACCGGTTATATCAACAGTTTTCAGAGCCAGACAGGCCGGCAGGTGGTTATCCTTGTCGATGCTTGTAAGTCCGGATCGTTTATCGACAACCTGGTTACCGGCAGTGAAGATCGAGTGGTGATTACTACCGCTCGTGATGACAACAAAACCTACCTTACGAGCAGCGGGGAAAATACATTTACCGACTTTTTTATTGCTGCCCTGGTGGATAATGAAACAATCGCTGGAGCCTTTTCCCAGGCTGATGGCTTTCTCGACACTAAGGCAACGGGATTTTCCCGATTTATAACTCCTCAGATTAAATCGGGCAACGGCTCTACGGCAGAAGAAATTCGGCTGGGTGGTAATGGAATAGGCATGAGTTCCTTTCCACAGTTTAGTCCGGTTGCTGCGACGCCGCTTTCCGGGATGACCTCTAACTTCACGACCTCGGTCACCAAAGGGACAACTGGCGCTACCGCCATCTCCAAAGTATGGGGTGTTGTGACAAGCCCGCTTGACTACCTGCCTCCACCGCTGAATGCAGATCCTGCTACCCAGGTGATGCAGCAGGAGCAGATTGTTATGCAAAGTGGTTCGGTTCCTGATGAATACGAGGGAAGCTACAGCAACTTTAAATATAATGGAGTCTACAAAATTAATTTTTTTGCCCTCGATATGAACGGCAATATCGGCCAGCCAGATGTTGCAACTGAAATCATCGTCACCAACGGGATTGAGCCAGAGATCCCCGGAGATATGAACGCCGATCATGACCGGACTCTGGCTGATGCAATTATTGCCCTGAGGGTACTGTCGGGCTTGAATACTGCAGGTCAGCTTCGTACTGACTACACCTCCACTGTGGATGTGGATATCAACGGTAACGGCAGAGTTGATCTTGCCGAGGTCCTGTTTATTTTGCGGGAAATATCACGCTATTGATGGGAGCAGGGGAAATTAAACAGGTTCTGTTTCACTTTTTCTTCCTTCCAGGAGCTTCATGGCAGACTCCTGTTTTTATCCTGCAGGACAATGACCTGAAGTTTGAATTTCAACGATAATAGAGTATAATACCACCGAGCCAGGAGTCGAGATTTGTCCGACAGACAGAACATCTCTTTACATTTGAAGCAATAACAAACCTGCCATGAAACAGCAAAAAAGCCTTTTTCTCCACAGCACAGCCTATCTTTGCATCCTTCTGCTTGCCTGCGCCTCTTTTGCCCATGCCTGGACCTTTGTCGAAGGTACGGTGACCGATGAAGACAGCCAACCCATTGCCGGGGCTACGGTGAGCACGGATTTCGCCTCTGTTACCAGCCAGGCAGACGGCAGTTACGACACTGTTCACCCTGACGGCGCCTTTGATATTTCGGCAACCGCACCCGGTTATGGCACCCGGACCCACGCCATTCCAGAAAACCCGGCCCCGAACCCCTTTCTCCAGAACTTTACCCTGCCCCCTGCGCCGGTGACCATCGACTCCGTCTCTCCCAACTGGGGAGAAATCAACCAGCAGATGCCAACTACCATCAAGGGCAGCGGCTTTGATGAAAGCAGCAGGGTGTCCATGTATCTGGATGGATTGAACAACAAAGCCTTACTGGCCTCTCATACTTCTGATTACACAACGGACATGACAGTCGTCGGCTCATTAGCTTATGTTGTTGATAATTCCCTCGGATTGTTTATTTTTGATATCACAGACCCTGCCAACCCTGTCCGTCTGGGCTCCTGTACATCTATGGGCCCTTGTGACACTCTGGTATCTGCTTTGGGCGTCAGTGTAGCCGGGGATTTCGCCTATGTGGCAGACGGGGTTTTCGGCCTGCAGATTATTAATGTGAGTGACCCGAACACCCCTTTCCCGATCCAGACGGTTACGACTTCAAATGCGCAGGGTGTTACTGTTGCCGGGAATTTTGCCTATGTGGCTGATTATGATGACGGGCTGCAGATCATTGATGTGACCAACCCGGCGACCCCTGTTAAGCGCGGCGCCTATGATACCTCCGGCCAATCAAGAAAAATCTGGATTAAGGACAGTCTCGCCTATATTGCGGATGGCCCATCGGGTCTGCTGATTGTCGATGTGAGCAATCCGGATTCACCAGTACTCCTTGGAAGCTGTGACACCCTGCATTCTGCATACGATGTGGAAATAATGGGAGATATTGCCTATATCGCCGATGGCGAATCGGGTCTGCTGATTATCGATGTGACAGACCCGACCGCACCTGTTCTTTTGGGTACCTGTGACACACCGGGATTTGCCCATGGCCTCAGTGTCGCAGGCTCCATAACTTATATTGCCGACAAGTATTATGGGCTGCAAATTATTGACACAACAGACCCGGCACAGCCTGTATTAATCGGTGCCTGTGATACTCCGGGCACGGCGCAGGAGGTTATGGTAAAAGGGACAACCGCTTATGTAGCTGACAGCAACTCCGGACTGATGATTTTTGATATCAGTAATCCGCTTCCTTTCGTTACTATTGGAATGCTTGACACTGATCAAGCCGTCAGCATTCAGGTAGTCGGCAATCTAGCGTTTATAGCGGATTACGTTCACGATAGCTGCTTGAAAATCATTGACATTTCCAATCCATCCAATCCCATCCTAAGTGGTTTCTCCACTCACACGGCGGCGTGCAAAGCGAGAGACATCAGCGTGGCAGGCAGCTTCGCCTACCTGGCAACCGAGAGTTCCGGCTTGGAGATCTTCGACGTCAGTGCACCAGATAATCCTCAGTGGGTAGCCACCTATGATACCGGATGGAATGCAAGTGGCGTTACCGTGGTAAACAATGTTGCCTATGTAACAGGGGATTTCGGGTTGAAGCTCATTGATGTCACGGTTCCGGGCACACCTGTACTCCTTGGTGAAGACTCACAGGTACAGGGAGAAAAAGTGACAGTATCAAACAGTTACGCATACGTGACAGCACGTACTTCCGGTCTGAAAATCTACAATGTCAATGATACATCCTCTCCCTCTCTTGTCGGAACCTATAACACTTCAGACTTTGCATACGATGTCAGCGTCGTCGATAATATAGCTTATGTTGCGGATTCTTTTCATGGATTAAAGATTATCGACGTAAGCAATCCCGCAGCTCCTCAATGGCTCGGCAGCAAAGCAACTCCGGGCTTGACAAGCGGAGTTACGGTCGTAAACTCCATCGCTTACGTGGCAGATGGCGGTTTTGGGATCCAGGTTATAGATGTCAACCATCCTGAATCTCCCATCCTCCTTGGAACTCTTGATACGGTAGGCTCGGCAAATGACGTGACGGTTCAAGGGAACCTGGCCTTCGTTGCAGATGGTGAGAACGGCCTTGCCATTGTGCCACTGATCCAGACACCCTCTCGACCTGACCCCGGCGGAGACACGGAAAATGAGATGACCGTCATCCTGCCGGCTACAGAGCTTGCAGGAAACTATACCATCCAGGTATTTAATGCTCACAGTGAAGCAGCCCTCCCCGGTGCGCTTACCCTGTCCACGGCTAAAACCTCCTCAAAAGCCATCATCGTGGCGGGCTACGGCCCGGATGCCGGCAACTGGCTGTGGGACGAAACGTACCTCAACGCCAACTTTGCCTACAAGGCCCTGAAATGGCAGGGCTATACCGATGAGGACATTAGCTATCTCAGCTCCGTGGACGTGGATCTTGACGGCGACGGCAGCTCAGAGGTGGATGGAGACGCCACCTCGGCCAACCTGCAGGCGGCCATTGCTGCGCTGGCAGGAAGCGCCGACGATGTGGTTATCTATCTTGTTGACCACGGCGGCCAGGGAACCTTCCACATCAAGCGCAGCGGCAGTACCAGCGACATTCTGGCGGCTTCTGATCTGGCTGAATGGCTCAACAACCTGCAGGACACCATGACAGGAAGACTGGTGCTGGTCTACGAGGGCTGCTACTCAGGCACTTTTGTCGAGGCACTGAAGAACCCTGCGGGCAAAAACTACAAGCGCATTGTCATGACCTCGGCCACGGCGGACGAAAAGTCGAAGTTGTTGAACGACGGTTCACTCTCCTTTTCCTACCAGTTCTGGGCATCTATCTTTGACAATGCCGACCTTATTCGCAGTTTCAACCGGGGCTACGACATGATGCACGAGAGCCAGACAGCCTGGCTTGATGCCAATGGTGACGGCAATCCAAACCAGTCCAATGACATGATTGCCGATAATATCATCGGCCGCGGCTACAAGAGTGCCCCCGGTATTCCGCTCATCACCTCAGCCTCGCCAATACAGGATATCGGCAGCAGTGCCACCACTGCCCTGCTGTGGGCAACACTTGACTCTCTTAATCCTGTTTCCAGGGTGTGGGCCGTCATGGTGCCGCCTGATTACGACCGCAGCAGTGCCGACACCGCCATGACAGAACTGCCGTCCGTTCAACTCGCCTGGTCGGAGAGCAACAGTCGCTGGGAAAACAGCTGGGACGGTTTTACAGCCAACGGTCCCTACATGATTTCCTTTTTTGCCGAGGATAATCAGGGTTCTATCTCCCTGCCGTATGCCACCCGCGTCATCCACAGTGTCAGTGCAGACGGCTTTGAACCGGATAACACACCCGACCAGGCCAGGCCCATTGTCCTCAACAAACTTGACGGTCTGCCGCACACCATCCACGCAGCTGGAGACGAGGACTGGAGCGTATTCTACGGCCAGGCGGGCGTGGCTTATAATATTAAGGTGGGCAGTCCTGGTCCAAAGATGGATGCCATCATTGAACTCTACAACAGTGCCGGCCAGCTCCTGCAGACCAAGAACACCATCGGTGCTCTGCCTGGAGCTGAAGAGCTGATGAGCTGGACCGGCTGCAGTGAAAACGGTCTCTATTACATCAGAATCAGACACGCCAGCCCCCTGGCCTCCGGCATCGGCAACAGCTATGAGCTGACGCTCACCAATCCCACAGCCTCAGACTTTGCCAGGTTTCCCATTGTGGGAGTTATATCTTCCGGCGGCAATTCCCTTGGCGGGGCTATCCTTACTGCAGTCTGCAGCGACATTGCCGACTATCCTGCCACCACAGCTATTACCAACAGTGATGGTTCCTATGAGCTGCAGCTGCCGGTGGGCACCTATATCGTGTCCGTACAGGCAGACGGTTATGACCAGCCTCAGCCATATACTCTGACGGTCAATGAGACAAGCAACGAGAACCTCAATCTTGCCATGGCCGTCAATATCCCTGTCTACCCGCCGGTGGCCAATGCCGGTCCCAACCAGGTGGTGACCCGCTGCGACACAGTCACGCTGGACGGGACAGGCTCCTCGGACACCGACGGTTCCATCACAGCCTGGGACTGGCAACTGGACTTTGAAGGCGATACAGACAACAACAAGAGCGCCAGCGGCGAAACGGTAAGTATTACCGATCTGGTGCCCGGTACCTACCATGTCACGCTGATCGTTGAAGACAATGACATGGCCATTGATGATGACGCCATGGAACTGTACGTAGCACCGGCCTGGGGCGAGGCCAACGGCGACTGTCAGATGGGGCTTGAGGAAGTCATTCGGAATCTGCAGGTCATTACCGGACAGACGACACCGTAGCACACAGTTTGTGTCTTCGTTGGTCTTCTCGCGATGCCCTAATCGCAAAAAATATTTTACGCTGGAGCTTGAAATATTCACAAAGCAGCGACGGGAGCTCTGTAGAGGATAGAACCTTTGATAAAGGCGATACTACCTGAAAGGATAAAGACAGCCCCGGGGCAGGTGCTGCGGTAAAGATCAAAAGCGTAAAAAATTTCAGAATTATTTGTAAAGCGAACATCAACAAAAAATGAATCGGTTCCCCCCTTCCCGTAAATTATCTTCTGCCTCGAAGCGGTACCATATTTCTCGACCGGCGAAGGGTACACTGCCAGAAACCGCAATCACCTCATGACCCTCCGTGGCTTGGGGTACATCAGTGCAAAACAGTGAGATGGGCATCTCAGCTCGATTAATGAATCCGTTACAGTTATTATCTTTGCCCTCTCCACCATTTTATTTTCACGGTAAGAAACGCGGGTAGTTGCACACGGCATCACAAGTAACATACCAAACATGACCACATCTGAACAGGTACTACAGGATAACAGAAAACACTGGAGTATCGAAAACAGTTGCCGCTACGGTATCGATTGAATCTTTGATGAAGATCGCTGTCGAATCTCAAAAGGTTTTGGCCCGGAAAATATTACACGATTATGGCCGTTTGACGTCTGTCTCCTCAAGAGAACTGGCATAAGCAATGTTGCAAAAAAAATGCGACAGCTCAGCTTAACGCTACGTAGCGTTCTTGATCAGCTGAAAGTAACTGGTTACACTCAGTCAATAACAGCAGCTTGAAAATTAGCATAAATTTACCGTGATCTCGTTTGACTTCAAAATCCAATAATGCTATATGAATATTACGGTTCTCAAACGATTATGAATCTGAAATTTTTCAACCAAAACCATTCTTCACATCATGCATACTTTCTCAAGAATTCACCGTACAGTCCTTCTCTGCACCCTCTGTTTTTTCCTGATACCCGCTCTCACTGCTGCTGCACAAACCGTCTCCGTTAAAAAAGACGGTGTGAATGTGCGCACCGGTCCCGGTACAAATTATCCTGTTTACATGGAACTTTTTAAAGGATACCCCTTGAAAGTTCTTGAAAAAAAGGGCGACTGGCTGAAGGTCTCCGATTTTGAAAACGACAAAGGCTGGATTTTTTCCTCCCTCGTCAAACCCGGTTCCACGGTAATTGTGAAGGCAAAACAATCCATCAACATGCGTTCTAAACCTTCAACCGATGCTGCAATAGTCGCAAATGTAGATCGCGGCGTAGTTCTCACCAAAGTGTCAAGCAAGGGGAAATGGATCAAGGTACGACACGACCAGGGCACAACCGGCTGGATTTACTCCCCCCTTCTCTGGCCCTGATTTTCCCGGACAGATCCGGCAAATGATTCAGAACTGCCAGGAGCTCTTCTACTCCTGCAGTTCTGAATCATTTGCTCGTTCAACACAGTGCTGATACGTATTTTTTGATGTTCACCGGCAGCCGGACAATCTTCCCCGCCTTGTTTTGAAAAAGAAAGAAACCGTTTTCAAGCCCGAAGAGAAAAAGATCTCGTGTGAGTATCACATCTTTTTTACAATAGTCGCATATTTCCTCTATCTTTCCCTCTTTGTACCATTTTAACGCCTGCAGACCATCAGCTGATTTTTTACTGCCAAGGGTGTGACACGCAAGCCTGTCCAGACTCAGCCGGTAGCCCAGTCTCTCCTTCACCACTTCGAGAAGATCAAGGATCTTCATCTGTGTCAGGTTGACCGTGGTATATCCGCTGAGTACCCTGTTGTCAAAACGCCTGTTGTTAAACCCCACAACCATAGGCAGACGCAGGAGATGCTCGATCAGCTGCTCCACTTCATTTTCAAGATACACCACAAAGTCGCCGATCCCGGAATCATAGACGACGGCTGCCGAGACCCCCATCCTGTGTGCATTTTGCCAGCCCCCCACCTCAGCGGCAGAGTATTTGGTCTCAAGATCAAATACTCCGTAATGGTCGGGAAGCTGCGCAAAATCCGCGCCACTCTCTACAGCACTCTGTCTTCCGGGTTTTGGAGCTACCGTGCAAAAACTCTTTCCTGAATGGCTTTCCTGCTTTGGAACAGTCCTGCTCAAAGGCGTTCTCAGCAGTTGAAGCAATCTGATGCAAGCATCTTTATCTATGGGTCTGTTTCCCGATCCACATTTAGGGGAATGTACACAGGTGGGACAGCCCGTTTCACAACGGCAGTCACCGACTGTCTTTTCTGTCTCGTACAAAAGCTCCTCCATCCGGGAAAATGCCTCACTGCAAAGCCCCATTCCGCCGGGATACCCGTCATAGATAAACACTGCCGCCCCCGCTGTCTGATGATGCACCGGACAGGAAATACCGCCGATATCATTTCGATCACAGAGGATGAGAAGCGGAAACATACCTATCATGGCATGTTCCAGGGCATGGATTGCCCCCATAAAATGACGTTTTTCGTCTTCCATGATCAGCTCGGCAGCAGAGGGAATCTCCAGCCACAGTCCAACCGTTTCAAAAGACTGTTCGGGAAGATCAAGATCTATCGTGCTGATCACACTGTTACTCCTTTTATTCTTTTTCTGATACCCGGTGACCTGTTCACGCACTCTCAATCTGCCAAGGGAAACGGTGTACCCTGCATAGCTGCACTTCCTGAGTACTTTGAGAATTTCGGTGTGTTTATCGCTGAGCGGTCTGGTGTAATAGCTTCCCCGAAACGGGGAAACCACAACTTCAAGACTCTCGGTATCTGCCTTAATTACCTGCCAGCTCCTGGCTGCATGCAGGTATACGGCACCGGGATGGCATTCTTTTAGAACCCGAACCGAATCGACACTGCCAAAGACTTCACCACTCTCTTCATTAATAATCTGCAGCTGCTGCCCGCCGCCGCGCAGGTTCACAAGCCTCTGGGGGAACTTTCTGCTGGCAAACCATTCCTCCCCTGCTGCCGACTGCAGCAAGATTCCTGCTGCAGTGAGCTGTTCGACACAATCGTATAGTTCAGGTTTCCCGTCTGTCAATTCCTGCCGGCTGAGAGTGAGCTCGGCAGCAGCACAGTGGAGATGTTTTTTCATAATTTCCGGATTCAGGGGATTTAAAACTGCAGATTCCATGTCACGCTCAAAAAAACCTGCAGGATTTCTCATAAAATACTGATCCAATCCATCCTCCTGTGCCACCATAATCACAGCAGATTCCCGCCCTCCTCTGCCCACCCTGCCTCCACGCTGCCATGCAGACATGATGGAGCCCGGATACCCCACAAGAATACAGAGATCCAGACTGCCGATATCGATACCAAGCTCCAGAGCAGATGTGGAAATCACCCCCAGCAGTTCCCCCGATGTCAATCTCCTTTCGATATCACGACGCTCTTCGGCTAAGAAACCGGAACGATAGGAACTCAGTTTGCCAGCAAGAGCTCCAAGGCGTGACTTCGTCCAGATGGTGATAAGCTCTGTCATTTTTCGTGACTGGGTATAAACGATGGTGCGTAATCCCCGTTTCAGTGCAGCTTCCAGTAACTGACATGCTATATGGGAAGCACTGTCATAAGGATTCAAAAAGAGCATGTGCTTTTTAGACTGCGGTGCCCCGCTGGTCCTGATACAGTCTACCGGCTTACTGATAAGAGAGCTGCCCAGTTCTTCGGGGTTTCCTATGGTTGCTGAGAGAAGAATAAAGACAGGGTCGGCGCCGTAAAGTTTTAAAATACGCTGCAAACGCCTGAGTACCCACGCCATGTGGGAGCCGAAAACACCCCGGTATGTATGAACTTCATCGATGACAATAAAACGAAGATTTCGAAAGAAATGGGACCAGTTCCGGTGATAGGGGAGAAAGGAAAGATGCAGCATCTCCGGATTGGAGATAAGAATATTGGGCGGCCTGCTGCGTATTTTTTTTCTTTGCCAGGAAGAAGTATCGCCGTCGTAGAGGGCGGCAAGGGGAGCATCTGAAGCACTGCTCCCGGAAAACTTTTCATACTCCAGAAGTATCCGCAGCTGATCCTGTGCCAGAGCCTTTAAAGGAAAGATGTACAATGCTCTGCATGTATGGTCTGCAAGGATACCATTAAGCACCGGCAGGTTGTAAATCATGCTCTTGCCAGATGCGGTGGGGGTTGCTGCAATAATATTTCTGTCTCTGCCGGTGAGTTCCAGAGCTTGTGCCTGATGGGTATAAAGCCTGCTGATCCCAAGATGATGCAGCCACTTCCTCAAAGGTTCCTGCAGAGGTTCGGATGAAGATTGATACCGGCCTTCTTTCTTTTCAAAGGTACGGTGGCAAACCACCTGCGGACCATATTTTTTAGATCGGGTCAAGGCATGCAGATACTCTTCAATCGTTGACTGCCGCAGACTTTGCTTTGTTCTTCGCATTTTTTGTTCGTGATAGCTTGCCGAAAAAGAATAAAGTGTTTACTTTGGTACCTTACCATTGAAACTTCTTATTCTGCAGCAGTACCTGCAGGCGACACTGGCACTCAAAAGGCATGCAACAGTAATGATTACAATCGCAACACTTGGTCCCCACGGTTCAGATGGCTACAGGGCAGCACTGCAGTACGCACCAGATGCCGAAATACATCTTTATAACCGTATCCCGGACATAATCAACGCCTTTCTCGCCGAAGAGGCTGATTTCGCATTCGTCCCCATTTACAACACCCGTGAAGGGGAAATAAAAGAATACTTTCGCCTGATGGACCTACTCAAACAGGGCTACTGGACAGACAATCTTGTTCTGCCCATCCATCTCTCCTTCGGGTGTCTTCAGGGAACTAAACAGAATACTGTCCCGCGTGTTATTGTCGGCAGAAGCGGCGTCTTCAAACAGTGCGAGGATTACCTCAGCAGGCACTTTCCTGATTCCGTTCTTATGACTGTTCCTGATATCGGGGTCAGCATGGCAGAGATCAAGCAGGAAAAGAAAACGGATCACTTTATAATAGATTCCGAAGAACTGCTGCTCGAGCATGATTTTGAAATCAGAGAACGTGAGATCGCCACCCACAACAGAACCCGTTTTGCCATCCTTGGAGCAAATCTCAGCGGGGAAACCGGCTATGACGCGACTGCAATCATCACCAAACCTTTAAAAGACAGGGTGGGCATGCTCGTTGATATCCTCAGCGAGTTCACCAACCGCGGCATCAATATCCTCGATCTGCGTTCTGAAAATGATATCAAGACCCAGAAGCTTCAGATTTATCTGGAAATTGAAGGCCATATCGGCAGCGAGCTTCTCCAGGAAGCACTGAAACACATTGAAAAAGAAGTGATCCAGGAAGACGAATGTCTGCGTCTGCTTGGCTCATTCCCGCGGGTGGATATGCGGGTGAAAAGGATCAGTTCCTTCGGCTTTATCGGCACAGGAGATATGAGCCTCTGGTTTGCCGACCGCCTTGAAAATGAAGGATATAAAACCATCATGACCGGCAGATCCTCTGCGCTTCGTCCGGAAGAGATGATCCCCCAAGTGGATGTGGTGGTGATCTGCGTTCCCATTTCTGTGACCAATG
Source organism: Desulfocapsa sp. (assembly GCA_024763035.1). Lineage (GTDB taxonomy): Bacteria > Desulfobacterota > Desulfobulbia > Desulfobulbales > Desulfocapsaceae > Desulfocapsa. The sequence goes on from JANTGG010000048.1 coordinate 19,983, forward strand.
AGACCATCGAACAGTACGGGCAGCTTCTTCGTGACGGTCAGGCTCTCATCCTTCTTGCAGGCGAATCGGAACAGACCCTGCAGACTGCCACCAGAGTTACCAGTCAGGGAGTGGAACTTATGCTTGTCCACAACCTGTGGGGACCACAGGCGCTGACCATGAAAGACAAAAATGCCACCGTTGTCAGAACCCCCCGAAGCGGTGGTTTCTGCTCGGAGTTTGAAGCATTTTTATACAAGCACGGTGCAGATATTTCCCAGGACAGTCCCAGTCAACACGATCTGCTGATGGGCGTTGGGCAGAAACTGCCCACCACCATCTCCGTTGCCCTTGCCATGACACTCAAACAGCATGAAATTGACTGCGACGATATCGGTACCCACTCCACCCTGACCTCCCTGTATGGCATTATTGCCATGGCAAGAATTCATAATCAGAATCCGCGGACCTACGCCGAAATCATGGCGACGGGCGGTGACGGCCAGAAGATTGTCCGAAGCTTTGCCGAAAACCTCCTCCAGGTCATTAAACTGGCTGAAGACCAAAAGATTGCAGAACTATCCGACATCATGGAAGACAGCAGCTCCGCCCTCAGTGATGATTTTTTAAATATGCGTATGAAACAGTCCAAAGCAGTGGATGCAGTGCTCAGTAAATCTGCAACGTGACAGTTATGGATCCCGTAAAAGAGGCTGAAACAGAAACAGACAACGCAACACCCGAAAAGAAGAAGATATCCGGGAACATTCTTGTACTCCTGTTACTGCTTCTCTGGTTTCTCATATCCATTTACACCGGCGGCAGCAGCAGTTCCAAGTGAGGGCCGTATCTCTTCCGGTCGGAAGTGAAACAGTGTGACCTGCCGGCTGACTTTCAACAGCCGCCGTCAGCAGCGAGTAATACACACCGGTGATAAACGGCGGACCGGTACTCTTGTGAAAAATTTTCTTTCGTAAAAAACCAGAAAACAACCTGTAACCTATAAAAAAACAAATAAGATCATTTAATAATTACCATCAAAGCACAGATAATCTAGACTTGATGCTGGGACTCTGTCCTGCAGCAGTTCAAGGTGTTGCCAGACCCGGAAAATCGCTCGCAGGGGCGAGCTCCTACAGTCCCATTCTGCATTTATCTGAGCTTCAGTGGTAATCATGAATCAATTTACATAAACAGCGTCTGCCCACATCTTACGGGGTGACCACAAAGGAGTCTGACAAAATGGTTATTCAAAACACAGCGGTTCTTGAAGAAGAACACATCTGTCCAAAATGCAAAGCAAAAATGTCCTGTTGTGAAGCCCCCCCCATGCACGTGGGAGACGGACTGGGATGGGGTTCCGAAGTCCTTTTTATCTGCCTCAACAATGACTGTCCGACATTCACCGGCGGCTGGGAAAAAGTTGACGTCAATTACGGGCACAAGGCAACCTTCAGGAACATGCAGCTGCCCGGTTCCACTGAACTGAACGTAATGATGGTGGCAAGTGAGTTTGCCTTTACCGGTTCCGTTGTCGACCCGGAAAAAATCCTCGCCCAGAATGCCCGCTACCAGAAGGAGAAAGAATCCATCGCCAGGCTCGACACCTGTGTTGAGGACAACGACATCACCCCGGTCATGTCACTTATTCTTGATGAAATGGCGACTCCTGCAGACCGTTCCAGAGCAATAAAGCTCCTCAAAGAGTTTAATGACCTCTCGTGCATCGACCCCATTCGCAACCATACCTTTAAGAAAACCGATCTGCAGCAGGAAGTAAACATGGTGATCCTGCAGCTGTTAAAAGATAATTTCAAAAAGGAATGTCCATATTGTTCTGAGCTGATCAAAGCTCAGGCGAAAAAATGTATGCACTGTCAGGCGGATCTTTAACTTTTACCCTTGCCAAACACACTGGTAAGGGGTATACAGACAGCGGAAATTTACGGCGGTGGGTGTAGCTCAGTTGGTGGTAGCACCTGGTTGTGGCCCAGGAGGTCGTGGGTTCAAGTCCCATCACTCACCCCAAATGTATAAAGAGTTTCAGACATACCGTCTGAAACTCTTTTTTTTTCATAATTACCACCGAAGCTCAGGTAAATGCAAAATGGAACTGTAGGAGCTCGCCCCTGCGAGCGATTTTCCAGGTCTGGCAACACCTTGAATCGCTCGCAGGGGCGAGCTC
>JANTGG010000049.1 GCA_024763035.1 Desulfocapsa sp.
TCAAGCTTCCGTTGGGCCCGTTTGCTGTTGTATTGTTATTCAGTTTTCAAGGATCGTTTGTCACCCTTGTCAGGCGACACGCAGGTTTACCCTGCGAGAGACGAGGCGGACAATATCTCCGCGACGAAGTCGACAATATAAACCCTCAGCCTGACCTTGTCAACATTTAAAGAGTGCTGATGTGCTTTTTTAATATTTCCATCAGAGGAAAAGAAAAATGAAATATGAATCTCAGTGGATGGAATACGATATTCCGACCAACAGGGAAAAGGGGAGGGGGCACACCGGGGGAGAGAAATAATGATGATGGAAGTTAACAAAAAAAACGGCTGGGAAGGAATACCCTCCCAGCCGGTCATTTTTATTGCAGGTGACGTCTTCAACCCTGTTTAGCGAAGGGTTATTTATTTCTGCAGGTTTTTATGTAATCTTTAGTGAGTGACGGGTGATCAGCAATAATTTCACTGAGTGCTGCAGGGAGGTTGTCGTTAAGGTATTCACCTATCTGGGCGTAAGTCATCTCCTTTGCAATGGCATCGTTTACATGTTTAACGAATTTGTTTTTATCTGCTTTTTTAGTGAAATAGGACAGCATTCTGTGCTCTTCGCTATCGTCAGTGTCAGACTTTTTGGCAGCAGGGCTCTCTGTAGACGCCAGTGCGTTTACAGAGTCTTTTATGGTGCTGATCTCGTCTTTCAGTGACGCAATGGCATCGTTTACAATCTGCTGGACATCAGGTGCGTCGGAATCATCGTCGCTGGAGAGCGAGGCAATGGATTCTTCAAGTGCAGCGAGTTTGTCTGTAACCGGTGTCAGTGATTTCTGCAGTGAACTGACCTCTGCGGAAACTTTACTGATGGATTCTTCAACAGTGGCGGTGCTTGCCAGTGACTCCAATGTTTCCCTGGCGGCTTCATTCGCTTCGCTCAGGGTATTGATGTCATCGGTTGCTGTTGTGACAGATGAAGATAGAGATGAAACTGTTGATTCAAGGGATTGAACAGAACCTGCAACAGCTGCAATCTCGGACTTCAGGGCAGAATGACCATCTCTCAGCGGGGCAATGTCATCATCACTGATGGCTGGCGCGGCTTCTTTTGTCGAACAGCAGCTTGAACCAAGAGATTTAGGCAGTGGGTTTCCTGAATCTCTAAGATTATCCTTCAACTCTTCATAAGTCTTCCTGCAGGTGTCGCCACCGTACATGGCAAGTATGCCGAAATATATGGCGAACATGGCAACAACACTTACCGTAAGGGCAATGATCAGTCCCACAATGAAGACAGCACCTGAAAAGATGGAAGAGATTGTACCGGTAATACCACCGGAATCACCCACTGCAAATGCGTAGATAAAGAAAATACAGAGTACCAGGATGATACCTGATTTGATGAGTGATGCTTGTAATTCTTTGTTTTTCATGAAATGTTCCTCCGTACAAATTACTGAAAGTGGTCGAGAATATGAATAATATAGTATTGCAATATAGTATTTATAGCTAACTATCCGGAAAAAAGCAGTATTGGCAATAATCAGATATCCACTGATTGCAACTGGTTTACATGCCTATCTATTTTATAAAAGGATTATACACTATTAGGCAAAAACTGGAAAACAAAATAAAATTACTTTTTTAATAAAAGATTCAGCTCATAAAAAAAGGTTCAGTGACATGATCACTGAACCTTTTTTTATGAACCATGGACACCGTTTTTTACATGATTGTCTTCACAGCAGTCGCTGCAAAATCAACAAATCGCTGTGGAGTGACACCCATCACCACAATAACCAGCAGAAGAAAAACCGAAGCTGCATTGGTAAGCATTGTGGGGCTGACCTCGTCCCGTTCTTCAGGGTCACTGCAGTAGGTCACACGAACAACCGAGAGATAATAAAAAATGGCTATGGCAGTATTAATGGCTGCCAGGATAACAACGAGGAGATAACCTGCTTTCAATGCGCCGGCAAGAACCATGAATTTTGCCATGAAGCCGACAAACGGTGGTATTCCTGCCATGGCAAACAGACCGACTGCCAGTGTAAATGCCATGATAGGGGAGCGTTTGTGTAAACCCGTCAGATCTTCTATTCTGACATTTTCACCTTTCTTTGAGACGGTGCAAATAACGAGAAAGCAGGCAAGGTTCATTACCACGTAACCAATGATGTAGTACATGGCATTGGCGTATCCACTTATCTGAAACGTGAGTATGCCCAGAAGAACGAAGCCTGCATGGGCGATTCCGGAGAAGCCCAGCATGCGTTTAACGTCAGTTTGAACAAGAGCAGAGAGGTTGCCGTAAAACATAGAACAGACGGCACATACCATGAGAACATTGACGATAACTTGTCCTTCACCATTAATGAGACTGATGAGCCGAATAAGTACCGCAACGGCTGCAAGTTTAGGTACTGAGGCGATAAAGGCTGTAGTTTCGTTGGACGCCCCTTCATATACATCCGGTACCCAGAAGTGAAAGGGAAATATGGCAAGTTTGTAGAAGAATCCTGCGAGTACCATCATCATGGCGATAACAGCAGCAGGCTGATTGTACATCAGTGAAAGCTTTTCGATAACAATGGAAAGCTCGGTGGAACCGGTGAGACCGTACATGTAGCTCATGCCAAAGAGCATGAAGCCTGTGGCGGTGACACCAAAGAGAAGATACTTGATCCCCGCTTCCATCTGTATCTTCATGTTACCCAGTTCATCACGCATGGGAACCATGATGTAGACGGCAAAAGAGGAGAGTTCAAGGGCTACAAACATGGAAATCAATTCCACACTGGAAACCAGCATCATAAGACCAAGAACACTCATAAACATGAACAGATAGTATTCCGGTTGAACCTTGGGGTTAACGCCTTTCAGTTTTGCTCCAAAAATGAGCACGACAACAAGGGCACCGGCAATAAGTGTCTTGAAGACCTGTGAATAGAGGTCGACCTGATACGCACCGAAAAAGAGCTCACCAGTCTGACCGCAGCTGACAAGTGCTGCAGCAAAGACTGCTGCACCAAGACCTAAGGCGATGTTTCTGATAGTATCAGTATTTGATTTGCCAAGACTTACCACGAAAATGACAAGACCGGCACCCAGTAGTGTTAACTCAGGGAGAAATTGCATTTGTTTACCTTCTACAGATCGTTAAAATATTAGTTTTTACACTATCGTTAAGGTTGAACTTTATCAGTGGATCAGTAAATCAGCTGCAGCTACTGCATGCCCGTGAAAAGCGTTATACGAATCAAGCAGATTGGCGACACTCACATGAATAAGATCGATGAACGGTTGTGCGCCAAGTCCGATCCAGAATACAAAAAAGAGAAAAGGAGCAAGAACACAGATCTCGCGGACATTGAGATCTGTCAGCCAGGACTGATCGGGATTATCTGTGCCGCCCCAGACGATTTTCTGCAGCATGCGCAGCATATAGGCTGCGGCAAGTACAGCACCCGGGATGGCAGCAAGTGCAAGCCAGATTGAATGCTTAAATGTGCCGGCAAGGATCATAAATTCCCCGACGAAACTGTTTGTCGCAGGAAAGCCGAAAGACGACAGCGAGAAAAACGTGAGAAAAGTTACATAAATGGGCATATATTTTCCAACGCCAGTAGCATCCCGCAGTTCTCTGGAATGGGTACGTTCGTAAATCATACCTATACAGAGAAAGAGGGCACCGGTGGTTATACCGTGGTTGATCATCTGCAGGATTGCACCCTCAACGCCACGGGTATTTAAAACAAATATACCCAGGGTGACAAAACCCATATGACCAACCGATGAGTAAGCGATCAATTTTTTCATATCGCTTTGGGCAAGAGCTGTGAAGCCACCGTAAATAATCCCTGCAATGGAAAGCCACAAAATAGCAGGGGCGAGGGTCATGGTTGCTTCCGGTGTAATGGGGATGGCAAAACGAAGGAATCCGTAAGTTCCCATCTTAAGAAGAACAGATGCAAGGATAACAGAACCTGCCGTTGGTGCTTCAACATGTGCAGCTGGGAGCCATGTATGAAAGGGAAACATGGGCACCTTGATGGCAAATGCAAGGAAGAATGCAAGGAACAAGAGGATCTGAGTCGTTGATGAATAGTTCTGCCACATCATATCCGGAATAAAGAAGCTGTATCCGTTATGAATGTAGAGCCAGATAATGGCAACAAGCAGCATAACTGAACCGGCGAGGGTGTAGAGAAAGAATTTTATAGAAGCATAAATCTTTCTCGGTCCGCCCCAGATGGCGATAAGCATATACATGGGAATGAGCATTGCTTCCCAGAGGATATAGAAGAGGACAAAATCAAGTGCCATAAAGACACCGAGCATGGCGCACTCCATAATCAGCAGACATACCATGAACGCCTGAACCCTGGTTTTAATATAAGTCCAGGAGGCGAGAACACAGAGCGGCATGATGAGAGTTGTCAGCATGACAAGAAGAATAGATATCCCGTCAACACCGACCACATACTGAATATTGAGAGAGTGAACCCAGTCCATCCGCTCGACAAACTGAAATTTACTGGTTGTGGGGTCAAAAGCCTTCAGCAGGGGAATGGAAAGAATACCGGTAAGCGTAGTGATCCCAAGTGCCCAGTAACGTGAAAAGTCTTCATTCCTTACAAAAAGCAACAGTAAAGCACCTGCCAGCGGCAGGAATATCAGTGTGCTCAGAATGTGTGGATAATCTGGATTGATTAGTAGTTGATCCATTTCCAGTGGTCCTCGGTTTCGTTAGTTATATAAAAACGTAAGCTATGAGAAGTACGGCAGCAAAGGACACCGTATAATAAATAGTCTGTTGAATCTGACCGCGTTGGAGAACGATGGAAATTCTGCGACCAATAGCACGTACACAGCGCGCAGTTCCGTCAACAACTCCATCAATGCCATTCCAATCAAACCATGACCAGAAGGCGGAAGTAGTCATCAGGCAGTTAATGCCGACGGCCTTGTAAAATTTGCTAAGAGCCGTATCAAACCATTGAAGCGGATTCTCGACAAGCCAGTAAAATCCCCGTCCGCCCATGCGGTAAAACCAGTCCATATCGAGACAGATGGTGTTTGTGGGCATGACGTATTTGCGAAGCATAAAAAAGCCGAAGGCGGTGAATGCCATAACCTGAATAGTTTCGCTGAGATGATATGCATTATAGGGATTAAAAACCACTTCAGTGTTGGGCAGCATGTTGTACAGAAACGGAGTGTAGCAACCAAGGAAGATACAGAGGAAGCCTCCTATTGCCATGGCAAGCTGCATATTCCAGACGGGATCTTTAGCTTTTTCCCAGGTTTCTTCTGAACAGTTATTTTTACCAAAAAAGACCAGGTAGGGAAGCCTGAGACCAGCTGCCAGGAATGTTCCCGCAGAGACAAAAGTCAGAGCAAAGCCAGCCCAGAGGATATGGGATTCAAACGCAGCCGTGATAATCATTGATTTTGAAATAAAACCGGACATTAACGGTAAACCGGAAACCGCGAGCCCTCCGATAAGCATGAATATCAGAGTGGCAGGCATTTTCTTGTACAAACCGCCAAGCTGGGTCATCTTCTGTCTGCCGGTGGATGTGAGAATTGCACCAGCTGCCATAAAGAGCAGACCCTTATAGAGGATATGTGCGAACGCATGGGCACAGGCACCATTAATGGCAAGGCTAGTTCCAATGCCGACACCGGCAACCATATAGCCGACCTGGGAGACAATCTCCCAGCCCAGGAGTCTCCGGACATCATTTTCCATAACCGCATAGATAATGCCGTAGATTGCCATGATGATACCAAGGTAAATCAAGACATCAAACCCGGCACAGCTGCGGATAAGGGTGTATACTGCAGTCTTTGTCGTAAATGCACACATGAAAACTGCACCAATGGCAGTGGCCTTGGAGTAGGCATCCGGAAGCCAGGAATGCAGCGGGGGAACAGCAGCATTCAGCATAAGACCAATCATAATCAGCCATGTATATAATTCAGGTGACTGAACGTTTAAGTGTACGAAGCTGAGATCTCCGGTTGCCTGGTAGCGCAGGACAAACCCTATCAGCAAAACAACACCGCCGAATGTATGAACAAGAATATAGCGGTATCCAGCTGCCAGCGACTCTTCATCTTTACGTGCCCAGATAAGGAAGGTGGAAGCAAACGCCATCATTTCCCAGAAGAGAAAGAGGGTGATAAAGTCTGCCGCATATATTGCGCCAAGGGAACCGGCAACATAGAACCAGGCGGCAATGTGCTGCCACTCGTCTTCTTCGTGCATACCATATATGGTTCCTATGATGGCCATCAGAGACATGATAAAGCCGAAGATCATAGACAGACGATCCACCCGCCCAAAGGTCAGTTCCCAGTTCATAAACTGGAAGACACCGTAAGTCCCGGGGTGTTGACTGAGATAGATGACGTCAAAAAAAGTCAGCAGAGGAACCAGAAACATATAAGGTTTGCGGAACGGTCCTCTCACCAGTGGCAGCAATAGTGCTCCCACTATCATGATGAGTGCCGGATGCATAAAACTAATTGTCATAATAATCCTCCCGGGCCTGGATCCCGCTTTTGCCATACCACCTGGCAACCATAATAACGATGGCGCAGCTGCAAAGTCCAAAGAGTGACCAGAAACCTGGTATGGCTTTTTCTGCCCAGGTATGCGCGTGGCTTGTGTCCACAGACATACTCCAGATAACTATGAAGGCCATAACCCCATAGCAGCAGTAGACCACGGTCTGTAACCGATCTCGAAGGTAGTCAATCAAATTTACAATCATCCTGTCACCGCCCTTACAAATTGCATCATAAAGTTAGGGAAGATACCAATGAGCACTGAGATTGTGCATGCGATTACTATTGGAATCAGCATGGACAACGGTGCTTCCTGGATACCTTGATATGTTTCACCTTCAGGCCTTTTTCCAAAAAATGCCTTATAGGTAACCGGGGCAAAATACCCGACGTTAAGCATGGTGGAGGCAATCAGGATCAGGAGAATTCCAACCTGATTTGCCTGTATGGAACCGACGAGGAGGTTCCATTTTGTTACAAAACCCGCAACAGGGGGAGCACCGATCATTGATAGAGATGCTACAAAGAAGCAGGCGAATGTAATTGGCATACTTTTGCCAAGCCCTCCCATTTCAGAGAGATCTTTTTTATGGTGGGCTATCATGATCGCACCGGCACAGAAGAAGAGTGTGATCTTTGAAAAAGCGTGATTGACAATATGAATAAGTCCGCCATCTATTCCAGCAGGGGTGAGAAGTGCCACACCTAGAATAATGTAGGAAAGCTGAGAGATGGTAGAATACGCAAGCCGCTCCTTCAGGTTATCCTTGGAGAGAGCCAGTACGGATGCTGCAATGACCGTAAACCCGACAAAGTAGGCAGTCGGGATACCGAGGTTCAGAGCGTGCATCGTATCCACGCCGAAGACGTAGAGCATGGTACGGGTGGTACAGAATACGCCGACCTTAACAACGGCTACCGCATGCAGTAACGCGGAGACTGGAGTCGGTGCAACCATGGCACCAGGGAGCCAGTGATGAAAGGGCATAACACCGTTTTTGGCAAAGCCGAAGAGGCAGAAGATATAGAGCATGATTATGATCCAGCTCTTGGTGTCTCCTGTAAAGAGTCCCTCGGAAATATTGTGTGGAAAGTCCAGTGTGCCTGTAAGAACATAGATAAGGATAAGAGCAGGCAGTAAAAACAGTTTGGCAGTGGTGGTCAGGTATACGATGTATTTCTGTGCACCTGCATAGCCGTCCTTATCCTGTGCATGCGCAACCAGAGGATAGGTGCAGACCGAAACAACCTCATAGAAGAGATACATGGTAAAGAGGTTGTCGGAAAATGCAACGCCGATGGCACCAAAGATTGCCAGGGCAAAACAGGCGTTGAACCGTGTCTGTGCATGTTCCTGATGGGCCCGCATGTAGCCGAGCGAGTAGTAGACTGCAATGGTCCACAGTGAAGAGGCGACGATGGCAAAGATCATCGACATGCCGTCAGCGCGGAGGGTGACAGTCAAGCCCGGAAGTACCGTGAAAAGGTGGTAAACCAGAATTTTTCCACTGAGCACCGTGGGAATCATCGACGCTACAATTAGAAATAAAATGATTGAAGCTGCAGATGAAACGCCCTCACGAACATTCTCGTTTTTTCCGACAAACAGCACACCAAGGGTGCCGATAAGCGGAACGAGAAGGGCAATAAGAAGTTTTACGGAACTGACCGTTTGTATTTCCATGACAGAGGTTCCTTTTCCTAACCGTTAAGGTTGACCAGATCTTCAGTGTCAACTGATTTGTAATTACGATATACGGCGATGGTGATGCTGAGTCCAATGGCAGCCTCGGCTGCGGCAATGGCCATGATAAACAGGGTGAAAATCTGTCCGATTGTTGGATCCGGAGCAGTAAACCTGTTAAAAGCCATGAAGTTAATGGACGATGCGGCAAGGATCAGCTCTGAAGCGATTAACATGCCCACCAGAGTACGCCTGGTGACGAGACCGTAAATCCCCATTCCAAACAGCAGCGCTGCCAGAAGAAGGTAAGTATTTAAGCTGTTATGCAGTGCAAGGATAGACATATTATTTGCTCCTTCCGTGACGGGCTATAACCAGTGCACCGAGGATGGCAATCAGCAGGACTATGGAGACCAGCTCGAAAACCATTGAATACGTGGTGAGTAGTTGAACACCTATTTTTTCCACTGAACCCATATTGATTTTTTGGACAACAGGAAAGCTTGTGCGCAGGGCAAGGACCACCATTCCAAATGTTGCAAGACCCGCGCAGATAAGTCCCAGAGGACCGGCAAGAGGACCCGAAGGACCGCTCTTTTTGCTGTCTTCGGGCGCAGCCAGCATGATTGCGAAAGAGATGGTGATGCAAACAGCACCCACATAGATGAGCATCTGCATCATGGCTACGAAAGGTGAGTTCAGATAGTAGTAAATGGCAGCCACTCCGATAAAGCAGACCGCAAGCCCGGCAACTCCCCGAACCAGTCGTTCAGCACTGCAGGCGATATAACCGCCTATGATGGTTGTTGCCACCATGATGAGAAAGACAAGTCCTGCGAGCCCGTCGGCGGTAAATAAGCCGGGAGCCTCAGAAACAACAGTTGGATTCATGAGTTTCTCTCCTTCAATCTGTTAAGAAGGTCGAAATGGAAATCTTCTTTACGAAACGATGCGAGGTTATAATCTTTAGAAAAAGTCACAGCTCCGAAATTACAACTCTCAACACACTGCCCGCAAAGGGAGCAGGTTGTGAAGTTAAGCTCATATTTAGTGAGCACTTTCTTCTTCTTGGTCTTCATTTCCCCTTTGACCTCCACTTCATACTCAACGGACTTTGAAGCAAGGCTGATGCTCTGGGAGGGACAGGCACGCTGACACATTCCACAGGCAACGCATTTCGGGTTTCCCGATTCGTCTTCAACCAACTCAGTGTGACCGCGATATCGCTCACTCATTTTGATGGTCTTGTACGGGTAGGGAACTGTAACCACAGGTTGGAAGAATTCCTTGAACGTAATGCCGAGCCCTATGCAAAGGGACTGCAGTCCGCGGAATATTTCGTTAAAATAGGCACCCATATTAAAATACCTTCAGTAATCCGGCTGTGAGCAGCAGGTTAAACAGTGAGATTGGAATCAATATTTTCCAGCTCAGATTGAGCAGTCCATATATTGTTGTTCGTGGAAATGTCCAGCGAATCCAGATAAAGGAAAAGATGAGTACATAGATCTTCAGGAGGAACCACCAGACACCGGGAAATAACCCGAGAGGACAGCCCCAGCCACCGAGAAAGAGGATGGTAATAAGGCTGGCTCCGATAACGATGTTCGCATACTCACCCATGAAGAAGAGCCCAAATCCCATACTTCCATACTCAGTATGAAAACCGGCGACCAGCTCACTCTCAGCTTCACCGAGATCAAAGGGGGCGCGGTTGGTTTCAGCAAGAGAGCAGGTAAAGAAGATGAGAAAGGCTACAGGCATAAGCGGGGCAGAGAGGGAGGGAACAATGTTCCAGTTCCATATTCCGCCGGCCTGGGAGGTAGCAATATCCTTTAAGTCCAAGCTGCCGGTCATCATGACAATGGTAATGACTGTGATGAGCATGGGGACTTCGTAGGAGATATTCTGGGATACGGCACGAACAGATGCCATGACCCCGTACTTGTTTCGTGATCCCCAGCCGGCGAGGAGTATTGCCATGCCGCCGAGGGAGGCGAAAGCGAAGATCATCAGGACACCAATATTCATGGAATGGGCGACGATCATATCACTGAAGGGAATGGTGACAAAACTCATGATGGCAGGAGCCATGGCAAGCACTGGAGCCACCATAAAGAGGGCTTTGTCGGCACCGCCAGGGATGACAAGCTGCTTTGTCATCAGTTTGATGCCGTCAGCAGGCGGCTGCAACAGCCCCAGAGGACCATTGACGTTTGGACCGGGCCTCCGTTGGATTCGACCGGCTCCCCTTCGTTCCGCCCAGACCAGATAGGCTGCGTTTAATGCGGCAAATCCAATGGCAATGACCACCGCTATAATTGCATTCAGTACAGTTAAACTCATCCGTTTTCTCCCTTATCTGTCGATCTCAGGTATAACCAGGTCAAGACTTCCCATCATTGCCAGTGCATCCATAATCATCATTCCGCGGCATGCTTCGTCAAACATATGCATATTGGAGTATGTTGGAGAACGCAGTTTGAAGCGATAGGCATTTTTGGTCCCGTCACTGACTATTCTGATACCAAAACTGCCGCGGGCTGTCTCAACTGCCTGGTAATAGTCGCCGGCTGCAGGTTTGATAAGTTTTGGTTTTTTCTTGGGCATAATCGGACCGTCCGGAAGTTTGTCAAGACCCTGCTCGACAATGCGAAGGGACTGTTCCATTTCATCCATACGAACCATGTAACGGGCAAGGGAATCACACTCGTGATAGACTGGTATATCAAAGTCGAATTCGGGATAGACTGAGTAGGGTTCGTTTTTACGAACATCAAAATCTATTCCGGAACCACGGGCAACAGGTCCGCTTGCTCCGTATTTCCGACACATTTCAGCAGAAATAGGTCCGATGTCCTTCAGTCGTTTTTCGAAGATGATATTGCCTGTGACAAGCGCGGCATACTTCTTCAGTGATTTACGCATACGCGGGATAAAAGCCCTTGCGGCATTGACGAAATCATCATCGATATCGTTATAGAGTCCGCCGAAGCGAAAATAGCAGTATGTCAGCCTTGAGCCGGTGACTGCTTCCAGCATATCCAGAATATACTCACGATCTTCGATGGCATACATAAGAGGTGTAAAGCCGCCGAGATCCATAACAAAAGCACCGAACCAGAAGAGATGGGATGCGATCCGGTTCAGTTCAACCATTATGGCACGTACATACTCGGCTCGTTCAGGGACTTCGATTCCTGCAGCACGCTCAACTGCGAGCACATGTCCATGGGTATAGCCCATGGCACCGAGGTAATCGAGGCGACTGAGGTTGGGCAGAACCTGCGGGTATGTTCTGTTTTCTCCCATCAGTTCATGCATGCGATGAATGTAGCCAAGGACAGTTTCCGCCTTGACGATATATTCACCATCCATTTCCATCTTTACCCGAAGAACACCATGGGTGGCAGGATGCTGCGGACCCACGTTCAGGGTAAAGGTTTCACCCGGCTGGATTTGTATTGGAGCACTCATGGTTTAAAATCCTTTAAGAGGGGATGGAAGTCAGCGTCTTCAGGAAGCAGCAGGGGAATGAGGTGCGGATGCCCCTCGAATTTGATTCCGAAGAAGTCGTGGGTTTCGCGTTCATGCCAGTTGGCACCGGCAAATATCTTGGTGATGGTCGGCACGCTTGGTTCGCTGCGAGGGGTACGGGTTCTGATGACTACACGGCAGGCGTCGAAGTCATAGCGGGAAAAATCGTAGATCACTTCCAGTTGATCTTCCTTGATCCAGTCGACGCCTGTGATGGATTCGATGAAGAAATCAGCCTTGTCAAGTATCAGAACGGCAGCGAGCAGTTCGCCCGGGTCGAGCTGGATATCAAGGTGGTAGCCAAAGGTTTTGTAGTCTCTTTCAAGCACGCCGTTGAGTCGCGGCTCTGCCTTTTTGGCAGCCTTCTTTTTCTTGGCACCCGCCTCTTCCTCTTCAGTCTCTTCTGCAGGTGCTTCCTCGACGACAGGCTCGGCAGGCGGCGGAAAAAGTTCTTCCATGGACTGTTTGACACTATCTTTTATCATATCCTTGATCCTCCCTTATGCCTTTTCCGGATCTTTCCAGCGATTCCAGCCGGAGACCTTGTTTTCCAGATCCAGGATACCCTTTAAAAGAGCTTCCGGACGCGGTGGACAACCGGGGATGTAAACATCCACCGGCAGAAAAGTATCCGCCCCGAGTACAATGGAGTACTGACCATCGAAGGCAAACGGTCCACCTGAGATGGCACAGTTGCCAAGGGCCATAACCCATTTCGGCTCGGGCATCTGGTCATAGAGGACCTTGATGCCGGGCATCATTTTTTTGGTTACAGTGCCCGCTACAATCATCAGATCTGACTGTCGTGGTGACGGGCGGAAAACCTCAGCCCCGAAACGGGACATATCAAACCTGGCACAGCCGGTGGCCATCATCTCGATGGCACAACAGGCGATACCAAAAGTTAAGGGCCAGAATGAATTCACCCGACCAAGGTTTATGAGTTTGTCAGCAGCGGCAAACTGAACAACTGACGACGGTATTTCTTCTAACGGCGAAGGTATGTTCTGCGTTCCCACTTGAAGACTCCCTTAATCCATGCGTAGACGATTGCGAGTGATAAGATTCCGACAAAAATAAAAACCTCAATAAAGTCCCTGAAGACAATGCCCATATCGAGCAGTTCTTTGCCGTCATAGGCAAGGGCAACCGGAAAGAGGAAAAGTACATCAACATCAAAGGCGAGGAATATCAGTGCGTAGAGAAAAAAGACACTGCTGTATCGTACCCAGCTGTCTCCAATGGGCGTCATTCCGCATTCGATAGCCTGGCTGTTGTTGTTATGGAACTGTCTGGTGCCCCTTGGCATCATTAAATAGACGATGGCAATGGGCCCAAGGGCAAAGGCGAGTCCGCCCAGTGTGAATGCCGTGATCCAGAGAACATTGTCACGGTAGAGAAAATCAGAAAATTGGAGATCCATCAAATGCTCCTTGTTAGAGTTGGGTTGTCAAGATGTCTTTCTGATGTGTGGACTTTATAAACATATACCACCTTTAATGAAATCAGATTAAGTTGTCAACTGAATAATGAATGACCATTCATTATTGAGAGTGAGTGAGTGGTCATTCATACAGAAGGCCGAAAACTGTTGAAATTATTTCATTCAGCGGAAAAGCATTGAGAAAAAGTATATAAATGATATGGTGGGAAATCCCTAATTAAAAAAAACGATGAATAGTATAAGAAAATTTGAACAAAGGTTTTGAACATGTCTATCACCCTGAGACAACTTGAAATTTTTATAGCGGTTGCAGAAACCGCACAAGTCACCAAGGCCAGTAAAAAGCTTTTTGTTACCCAGTCTGCTGTCAGCATGGCTTTGGCAGAGCTGGAAAACCAGCTGGGTGGATCTCTTTTTGACCGGCACGGGAGGAGTCTGCTTCTCAACGAGCGCGGCAGATATCTGTTGCCCCTTGGCAAGGAGATCATCTGCCAGGTTGGTAATGTTGAGAATGTCATGACCGAGAAGAACGACACCCTTCGCGGTCAGATTAACGTGGTTGCCAGCACGACCATCGGTGATTACATCCTGCCCTATCTGGTTGGTGCCTTTCGCAGGATGCACCCCCAGGTTCATATTAATATGCTGGTGCACCATACGCGGTATGCCGAGAGTCTTGTTTTAAACGGGACGGTTGATGTGGGGTTCGTTGAAGGACCTGTGAAAAATCCTGATACTGTTGTGCGCCTCTGGTTTGAAGATGAGCTTGTGGTGATAGCAGGACCCGCTGATCCCCTTGCCCATAAAAAATCATTTGATGTGAAAAAAGATTTCCTCAACACCCGCTGGATTATGCGTGAGAAAGGTTCCGGTACTGTTGCCATCTTCCAGGAACGGCTCAGAAAATATCTTGACCAGATCGATGTGGTCATGGAGATGGGACATCCTGAGGCCATTAAAAAGGCCGTGGAATCAGGGGTCGGTGTTGGCTGTCTGTCCACTCTCACTGTTTGTCGAGAGGTTGAGCATGGCTGGTTGAAGACCCTTCGTTTTGAGGGGGTTGATATGAAGCGCCAACTCCAGGTGATCTCGCGTAAGAATCTCAAGATGAATGATACCCTCGCTGAGTTTCTTGCTTTTTGCGACGTGATGTCCACCTGCTCCAAATCCCGTGCCTGTCTTTCCTCACCCTGGAAGCTGCAGTCCCTTCTTGCCAAACAGTCTGCAAAATCCATGAAGAAAACCCTGTAGGGATTGTCAGCGTTCTGTGTGATCCTGGAAACCTGGACAAGGCAGTCTGCATAGTTGTCAGCTGTTTTGAAAATTGTCTGCCAGAGTTCAGTCCGCATGCAGTGCATGAAGAAAAAGCTTGCACTCTGCTCAGGAGGCGTTATCAAGAGATTTATATGATCTTTTGTCCGGTGAGCGGATGGAGTATTGCCGGAGGGAGAATTGTTGACAATATCGTCTGCATTGAAAATGGAAGAGTATTTCCTGGGGGCAGGCTTATGAACAAAGAGATTACTATCAAGAGAGAAGACTATGTGGAAAGATATTCAGCCGGCACCGCCTGACTCAATTTTAGGACTTACTGAAGAATTTAAAAAAGATCCGAATCCGGAAAAGGTGAACCTGGGTGTTGGTGTTTATAAGGACGATCAGGGAAACACCCCGGTTCTTCGCTGTGTGAAACGTGCGGAAAAAGAGCTGCTTGAGACACAGCAGACTAAAAGCTATCTGCCCATATCCGGTGATCCCGCATACGCCTCGGCGGTCCAGCGTTTGGTCCTTGGTGCAGACAGTGAAGTGATCAGTTCAAAAAGAGCGGTTACCATACATGCCCCCGGGGGGACGGGTGCTCTGCGGGTTGGTGCTGACCTCATACATCTCTTCAATAAGGAGGCTTCCGTCTGGGTGAGTTCTCCCACATGGGCGAACCATAATGGAATATTTGCTGCTGCCGGTTTTGGAATCAAGCAGTACGGCTATTATGATCCCCAGAGTAAGGGGCTGGACTTTGATGCCATGTACAATGACCTGCAGAAGATACCGGCAGGAGATGTGGTGGTGCTGCATGCCTGTTGTCATAATCCAAGCGGTGTGGATTTGAATGTTGAGCAGTGGCAGCAGGTGGCTGAACTTGCTGCCAAAGCCGGTTGGATTCCATTCCTTGATTTTGCTTACCAGGGATTTGGCGATGGCATTGATGAAGACCGTTTTGCTGTGGAAGTGTTTGCCGCAGCCGGAATTGATTGTTATGTCGCAAGTTCCTTTTCCAAGAACTTCGGTTTGTATAATGAACGGACCGGAGCCATGACCGTGATTACGCCTTCTGCTGAGGAGGCGGTTGTCGCCTTGAGTCATTTGAAGACCGTGGTTCGCACCAACTATTCAAATCCTCCGGCTCATGGCGGTTTTATAGCTTCCATGATTCTGAACAGTCCCGAGCTGAGTGCTATGTGGCTGGAAGAACTTGCCGAAATGCGCAACCGGATCAGAGATATGAGAAAATCGCTGGTTGCCGGACTTGCTGCCCAGGGAGTTGATGGCGATTTCTCCTTTATAGAAAGGCAGCGGGGAATGTTTTCCTTCAGCGGCTGGTCCGATGATGTGGTCAGTCAGCTGCGGAAAACAAAGTCTATATATATAGTGGGTGGCGGAAGAATCAACCTTGCCGGGTTGACCACGTCCAATATTGATGCTGTCTGTGCTGCTGTGGCAGAGGCAATGAAGCAATGATGTTTGCTGTCGGGAGCCTTGTCCAAGGGATGTGTGGTATTTTGAGTCGCAGGCTTCAATAATATACTTTATGCAGAACCAGACCATGTGCCGGTGCCGTTGCTCCGGCACATGACCTGTCTTTTTTTCGTACGATCTCCCTGAATTCCGCTACTGTTGTTTTTCCTCTGCCGGTATCCAACACTGTTCCTACGATATTTCGTACCATATGCCGCAGGAATCCATCGCCGGTGAAGGTGAATCGATAGCTGTTTTCTCCTCTTTGAGTGAGCTCCGCCCGGGACAGTGTTCGAATCGAACCTCGACCGCCTGGTATTGTTCTGTCACGTGATCCTGTTGCCTCAAAGCTTGCAAAGTCATGGGTGCAGCAGATGAAGTCGAGACATTCCTGCATATTTGCAAGGTTGAGCGGATGGCTAATGTGTACAGAGTAGAGACGGCTGAGCGGAGACTGGACAGGACCTGTGTCAAAAGAGTAGTGGTAGGTTTTTGCACGGGCAGAGAAACGGGCGTGAAAGTTCATTTCCATTTCCTCTGCATCCATGATGCGAATGGAAAAAGGCAGCATGGAGTTCAGCCCTTTTTGCAGCTGAAAGAGGGGGATGGCGGATTGTGTCTGGAAGGAGGCGGTCATGCCGCGGGCATGTACCCCGGCATCGGTTCTGCCGGCTCCATGCAGGGTGACGGCAGCATTGGTGATTCTTGTCAGTGCTGTCTCTATTTCCTGCTGGATGGTGTCTGCATTCTTTTGTTTCTGCCAACCGCTGAAGGATGTGCCGTCATAGGCAATAAGCAGTTTGATGTTACGCATCATTCATACCCGCTGCCGGGCGGAAAAACAAAAAAAGGGGCGGTAACAGAAAATCTGTTACCGCCCCTGTAAATGACACATTCGGCGACAGCCTCAAAGAAGCACACCGTCGCGTATAATTTAACGTTTAGAGAACTGGAATTTGGCGCGGGCGCCTTTTTGACCGTATTTCTTACGCTCTTTCATACGGGGATCACGGGTGAGCAGACCTGATTTTTTCAGGGACAGTCTGTTCTCCGGATTTACTTCCAGAAGTGCACGGGATATACCATGGCTGAGTGCGTCAACCTGTGCAGATTTACCGCCGCCCGTCAGGGTTGCCATAACATCATAGTCCTCAAATGTCTCGGTGACCTTGAATGGCTTATCCAGTTTGTGAATTTTGTATATCCCGCCAAAGTATGCCTCGGGATCCATTTTGTTGACGATAATTTTTCCGGAACCGGGGGTGAGCCATACTCTTGCAACTGCACTTTTTCTTCTGCCAGTGGCATAAAAACGATCTTGGGCCATGATATCTATTTCTCCGTAATTATATGTCTAAATCGGCAGGCATTTGAGCTGCATGGGGATGGTCGGAACCAGCGTAGAGCTTGAGTTTTTTGAGTTGCTGACGACCAAGTTTGTTTTTTGGAAGCATCCCTCTTACTGCTTTCATCAGAATTTCGGTGGGATGCTTTGCCAGAAGATCCCTGGCGTTGGTTTCTTTCATTCCACCAATGTAGCCTGTATGGTGATAATA
Source organism: Desulfocapsa sp. (assembly GCA_024763035.1). Taxonomy (GTDB): domain Bacteria; phylum Desulfobacterota; class Desulfobulbia; order Desulfobulbales; family Desulfocapsaceae; genus Desulfocapsa. Next base: position 17,524 of record JANTGG010000049.1, read on the forward strand.
TTTTTTATTGTCCCATTTTTTACCGGTGAGGCGAATCTTGTCGGCATTTGTAACAACCACAAAGTCACCGTTGTCGATGAAGGTGGAAAAAGTGGGCTTATGTTTTCCGCGCAGACGATCAGCAATTTCGGTGGCCAGGCGACCAAGAATTTTGCCTTCGGCATTTACATGGTGCCATTTCCTTTCGATCTCATCGATCGGAGTCAAATAGGTTTTCATACTCTTCCTCTTGCATCCGTTGGTGCAAAAAAATAGAAAAAATAAAAAAGGTTCGAACCAGGTCGAACCTTTGAGTAAGTAAAGTGGAGCGGGAAACGAGATTCGAACTCGCGACGTCAACCTTGGCAAGGTTGCACTCTACCACTGAGTTATTCCCGCTCGTATTGTTAACAAAACGGCATACAATATACTCACGCATATTGTTTCCTGTCAACATAAAAGTTGAGACACCATAGCAGGCTTCCCCAAAAGAGTCCAGCGGGAAAATGAAGAAAGTAATGGTTTTGCTCTTGTGAACTGTGTTATACTCTTATTTTACTTTGTTTATTTACTGTTTTGAAAATTTGCTGGAGGGCGTTTATGGCAGCGAAAAAAAAGAGAGAAGGCACGGTTCAGAGAACCACCAAAGAAACGGAAATCGAACTTTATCTGCTTCTCGACGGTACAGGTGAGACGACTGTGGACACCGGCGTTCCTTTTCTTGATCACATGCTGACGCTTTTTGGGGTCCATGGGTTTTTTGATCTGCGGATAAAGGCAAAGGGAGATACCGATGTGGATGATCATCACACGGTGGAAGATATAGGTATTTGTCTGGGACAGGCTGTTTCACTTGCACTGGGTGATAAAGGTGGAATCGCCCGCTATGGAACTTCCTACCTGCCTATGGATGAAACACTTGTGCGCGTTGTTATGGATGTGTCCAATCGGCCTTACCTGCATTATGAAGCCGACGTACCCGATCAGAAACTTGGCACCTTCGACACGGCTCTTGCTCTTGAATTTATGCGTGCCTTTGCTCAGCATGGGGGAATAACCCTGCACATTGATCTGCTTCATGGAGTGAACAGTCATCATATTATTGAAGCTGTTTTTAAAGGGCTTGCCCGGGCACTGGCACAGGCGACAGAGAAAGTCGCTGGTCTTTCTGGCAGTTTGTCATCCAAAGGTGTACTCTAACAATAACGATTAACAGTAAGCTGGCATAAACAGCTGACAGATAGCGGGAGGGTGCCTGGTATGGTGATATCGAAGAGTCCTTCCATTGAACAATGCAGTATTTGAACAATGCAGTATTTTATAATGTTACGATATAATAGAGGTGATAAGTGAAGAATATCTTATGTCTGTTCTGTTTTTTCTTTGCAGTGATTCTTAGTGTTTCCGGGTGTGCAGGCAACGACAATGACAGCAGTACCAAGGCGGCGGATAAACTGCCCCAGTTAAGCTGCATTGCTGTACTGCCGACTGTTGTGTCCGTCGATAACCATGCTGTTAATGCCGTAGATAAACACAATTTGACGGATGGGGCGGCATTTATAGATACGGCACTGGCAGAAGAGCTTGGCGAAAATGATAAATTTGAACTACTGAACGAAATGCAGCTCAGTGCCATGCTCTCTGACTCCTGGGCCGGTCGCATGCAGCAGTTTCAGACAATTTCTCAGGCGACAGGCTGTAACGGAGTGATGGAGACAACGCTAGTCCGTTACCAGCAGCGGGTCGGTTCAACCATGTCGGCGACAGTCCCGGCATCCGTTGCTTTTTCAATGGAGCTTGTGGAGGGAGAATCCGGGACAGGTGTCTGGTCTGCTTCCTTCAATGAGACCCAGCAGGCATTGACAGACAATATTTTCTCTTTTAAAAAGGCGGAGAGCCGTCATTTTCAATGGATCTCTGTCGAACAGCTTGTTCGTGACGGGGTAAAGAGCAGACTTAGTCATTTTCCTTATTTTTTATCTAACGTCGAGGAATAGAACTTTTACCTCTTTCGGACAGGATGCCCAACACTGTGTAATGAAGCCCATTTCCTGCTGCCTGCAGGAAATGGGCTTTTTTTGTGTGAAGGATAAACAGAAGCACTGGATAAAAATTCTTGATTAAAAAAAATCCAAACCATAAGATGAATTTATATCAGTTTACTTAAATCATTACATTCTTCTCAAAACTGGAATGTGCTGCAAAATTCCCGGAGGTTTGCCTGCGTATGAAGTTTAACACTATTAAAATGAAACTGAGAATAGTTGCGGGAGTCTTTGTGCTCCTTATTTGTTCAATGTTCATCGCAACCTTTGTGGTGACGAATCAACAGAAAGATGATGGTCTTCTTATTAATCTTGCCGGCAGGCAGAGGATGCTGACGCAGAAGATGTCGAAAGAGCTGCATCATTATATGTTCGTCAGTGAAAAGTCCGGCAAGGACGATCAAAAAGCCAAAGATGCTGTTCGTTCCACCATGAAGGTCTTTGAAGTCACTCTTTTTGCCCTGAAGGAATCGGGCAAGGCACCCCTTGGACTGGATTTGAAAAATACTGAATACCGTGAGTGCCCCGCTGCCAGCGGTGAGATACTGGCACAGTTGACAAAGGTTGCCGGTATCTGGAAAGGTTTTGCTCCCGTGATTGAGAAGGTGCTTTCCGGAAACTCATCGGAAAAGAATCTGGAAAGACTTCATACCGATAATGTGGTGCTGTTAAAGGAGATGAATAAAGCTGTTGTCATGATGCAGAAGAAAGCTGAGTCCTCTGTGAGCACGCTGCTGACAACACAGATTGTGATCGTCCTGATTGGTATGGGATTTTTGGTTTGGGCTATGTTGATTATTAACTCCATCACCAAGCGGATGGGGCTGATGAATACGTTTTGTGAAATTTTTGGCAATGGTGATCTGCGTGCCCGTTCCAAGGTCTCAGGAAGTGATGAACTTGGAGAGATGGGGCGTAATCTTGATGCCATGGCAGAGTCTCTGCAGGAGGTTGTGCAAGCGGTGGGGAATGATGCCGGAAATCTTGATTCAACTTCAGACAGTTTACTGGAAATCTCCAATCAGGTATCAGAAGACTGTGAAAGCAGCTTTCAGCGTGCTAACTCAGTGGCAGCGGCAACTGAGGAAATGAGTGTGAATATGAACTCTGTTGCGGCGGCAGTGGAAGAGACTGCAACCAACGTCTCCATGATGGCGGAGGCGGTGGGTACCATGACCGGTACTATTAAGGTGATAACTGATGACACGGAAACGGCTCGTGGCAAGACATCTGACGCGGTTTCCCAATCTCAGTCTGCTTCTCGGCGTGTTGATGAGCTTGGCGTTGCAGCCACTGAGATCAGCAAGGTAACAGAGGCGATCACTGAAATCTCCGAACAGACCAATCTCCTTGCTTTGAACGCCACAATCGAGGCTGCCCGTGCCGGTGAGGCAGGGAAGGGATTTGCGGTGGTTGCCAACGAAATCAAGGATCTTGCCAAACAGACAGCAGACGCGACCCTTGATATTCGTTCAAAGATTGAATCCATTCAGGGGTCCACCGACAATACCGTGACGGAAATCAATTCCATTGTGGATATTATTAATACCGTTGATGGCTTGGTAAGCGGCGTGGCAGTTGCCCTTGAGGAACAGGCGAATTCTGCCATGGAGATTTCCCAGAATGTCGATCAGGCAAGTGCCGGTATTATGGAGGTGACAGAAAATGTTGCCCAGAGTTCTGCAGTTTCCCAGGAGGTTGCATCGGATCTCACCTCGGTTAATCAGGACATAGAAGGGATAAACGGTGCCAGTGGCGATCTTTCCGGAAGAGCAGAAGAGCTCTCCCGGATGGCTTCTGTGTTGTCACAGCGGGTACAGAAGTTCCAGGTTTAACCATTATTCCCCGAATAGTTCAGCAGGCTGTAAAATCTGTTATAAGATTTTAGTAACTATTCAGAGCACCTCATCTTCGCCCATTCTGACCTTCTCGAGTAACACTAGTACGCTTCGAAAGTCAGAATGAACGAATATAAGGCACTCTG
>JANTGG010000050.1 GCA_024763035.1 Desulfocapsa sp.
CGTGGCATCATCGGGATTTAACGGATCCTGGTTCTTCAGCTGGGCGACGAGCAGGGTGAGAAAATCTTCTTTACCCATAATAGTGTCGTCTTTTGCCGGAACATTGGATTCCGGACTGGTTGTCGTCGGCAGACTGAAAACTTCAGAGATGTTGCTCATTATAGATACCTTTACAATGAATAATTAATAATTCCTGACTGGTTAGGCTGTGACATTTACACCTGATGATTTTGTTTCGGCACTCACAGGCATTTCCGGAACCTGGGCACCGGTGAGTTCTGTTTCAAATGATTCGTCCTCAAAACCTGATGAATTGGAGCCTGTGAAACTGCCCTGCTGCTGAGAGGAAAATTGTTCCTGGAACAGTTCATGGTGGCTGTCTGTTTTGCTGTCAAGGGTCACTTCGAAGCTGTCTATGGTAAACCCTTGATTTTCAAGGACTGTACGCAGTTTTGGCATGTGTTTGTCTATGGTGTCGATAATCTGCTGACTCTGCGCAATTATGTTCGCACTGATGGTATCATCTTTTACCAGAACATTGATCTTTAATGCCCCAAGCTCAACAGGATGGAGTTGAATGGAGATGTTTCCTGTTTTCAGCCGCGGGTTGACACCAAAATGCTGGATAAGATTGTCTACTATTTCATGCTGCTGAACGGGCAGGTGAGCACCCGGTGCGAGTTTTCCTTCAACGGGTGGTTGTGCAGCAGCGGATGTGGCAGGAGTCAGCATGCTGAACTGAGCGATGGGTTGTCCGTCAGTAGCGGATGTGCTGACGGATGTTGATGCTGTGGCGGCAGCCGGCTGCATGGTGTCTTTCTGCGGACTGTTTCCCTGCTGCTCGGAAGCTGACTGCTGGGACGAGTCGTTGTTTGCTGTCACAGACTTGTCCATTTTTGCTTTAAGGAACTGATTGGTGGTATCTTGACGTGCACCTTCAAGGGTGGTTGTTTTAACGTTTTCCCCGGCGTTTGTTTCAACAGGAATATTTGTCGAGGCAAGTTGCTGGGAAACTTGAACTTCACCGGTATTGCCCACCAGGATGTTGTTTCCTGTACCGGCGGGGGTGTTAGCGGATTGTAAACCTGTGTTTTCGATCCGTATTGGACCGTTGTTCTGGTTTTTACTTAACAACTGCTGGATCTGTTCAATAAGTAATGTCTCCGCCCGGGAAGGCTGAGTAGACCGGGAGGTGCCGTTCTCTTTACCTGAAGTGTTTTCAGCAGATATCTGTCCTGCGGAAGCCTGCGTGAGGATAAGTTTTTCAGTTTCACTTTGCTGTAACTGCAGGGAGTCAGTAGTGCCTGTACTTTCCCCAGAAAGAGCTGCTGTTGTCTTTATTGCAGCTGTGGCGAATTGCGGGGACTCTGTGTTTTCAGCAGATTCAGCTGTTTCCTTGACGGCAGTGAGGATGGTATCGAGTGAAAATAATCCGGCAGCCTGAGCGGCTGCCGTTGCTGACTCATCTTCCGGGGCAGAGAGTGATGGGGACTCGGTGTCAGATTGCAGTGTGGCTTCAACTGTTTGTGTATCTTCTGCAGTTTCAGTTGTGTTGTCGTTGCTACGTTGTACTTCAGCGTCAAGGACAGGAGCAAAATCTTCACCTTTTGATTCCGGATTGATTGGAGATTCCGGTTGCCTGGCATCATTTTGTGTCGGGGCAGGTTTGGCGAGGATCATTGCTTCCATCGTGTCTGTCACTCCATCTGAATTGTTGAAAAGGTGATGCTGAGCTGGGCTGCCTTGGTCTTGTCCATCTGGTCAAGAATTCTTGCCGCCGATTTAACTTTCATGTTGGCCAGGAGGTCTGAAGCCAGTCTATTGCTTAAAGTCCCCATGGCCATGGCAGCCTTTGCCGGTGCCATCTTTGCGTAAATAAGACTGAGATTTTTAGTCTTCTTTATTTCTTCAGCATCTTTTTTTGCCAGTGATTCATCTATCTTTTTTTGAATCTGTTTGAGCTCGGCAATCTTCCTGTCTATCTGCTCAAGTTTCTTATCGACTTCCTCCTGGAGAGTCTTTAGTTCCTTTTCACGAATATCGAGAACTTTTTTGTCGTCGGCAAGATTATCCCGCTCATTTTGTAAGATGGCATTAATCCTTCTCTCCTCAACAGAATTAAAGTTTTTCTTTTCCGGAGTTTTGTTTACAGACGTCTGAGAAGGATCATCTGCACCCATGAGTGGAGATGGTGCGAGGGGATGCAGGATGCACAGGAATAAAAATACATAGAGTATGGTAAAGGGTTTCATAATGTGTCAGTCCTATATATTGGGAGTGCTAGGAAAATTGTCAGACTCAGGTCAGCCGGAGAACAGTTCAACTGTCTTTACCGCGAATCCGACCATGGCGCAGGACAGCAATTTCATCAAGCATGATAGCTTCCCGTTTGTCCAGATGTGCTTTCCAGGCTTTGTTCTGTTTTTCCTTTAATGTTTTTAATGCTTTATGTTCCATGCTTTTTGCAAGAAGCCTTTTTCTTGCTTTCTCAACTGCCTTCTGTCGTCGTATGAGTTCGTTGTGAACAAATTCTTTTTGCTGTTTGAGATAGGTGATGCGTTCTTCAAAACGGGCGAGATCTGATACAGTAATACCATCTTCCTGTTTACTTCTGAGAGCTGTGATCAGCAGGCTGTGGTCATTGCTTAAACATTCCAGACTGTTACGGGTTTCGGCTTCCTGCTGCTGAACCTTAAGGTATTTCTGGGTGAGGATATCTTCCTGTTGTTTGCGGAATCGAAGGACAGAGTCCATTGTGAATTTTTTAACAACCATTGTTCACTTTTTCGGATTCTTCACGTTGTGCATTCAAAATGTTTAAAGTACCCGTTATTGTTACAGCTGATCACTCAACCGTCTGTTTCGTTTTTCTTCGGAATCCTCTTGCCGCTCACTGAGCAGTTGTCCGAGTTGTTCAACCGTCTCTTTCAAGGGTGTTGTTTCATCAAAGCCCTGCTTAAGGAATGCATTAATTCCATCAATCTTGTCAATGGCAAGATCAATTTTCGGGTTGGACCCCTTGGCATAGGCACCGATGTTTATAAGATCCTCCGCTTCCGCAAAGGTTGCCAGCAGATTTCGTGTTTTGCCGGCAAGTTCGATATGTCTCGCAGAGGTCACTTCACGCATAATCCGTGACGCCGAGTTTAGAATATCAATGGCAGGATAATGATTTTTTGCAGCAATCTCACGTGAGAGTACTATATGCCCATCCAGAATGGAACGGACTGAATCCGCAACCGGTTCTGTCATGTCGTCTCCATCAACAAGGACAGTGTAGAGACCGGTGATGGACCCCTGACCGCTGAAACGTCCTGCCCGTTCGAGAAGTTTTGGAAGGGTTGCAAAGACTGAAGGGGTATAGCCTTTTGTCGTAGGCGGTTCTCCAACGGCAAGCCCGATTTCACGCATTGCCATGGCAAAACGGGTGACGGAATCCATCATCAGCAGGACATTTTTTCCTTTGCTGCAGAAGTATTCTGCAATGGAAGTGGCAACAAAGGCTCCACGCATTCGCAGTAGAGGAGACTGATCGGAAGTCACAACAATGATCACAGAACGGGCAAGTCCTTCTTTACCAAGATCTCTTTCTATAAATTCCCGAACCTCTCTGCCGCGCTCTCCTATAAGGGCGATAACATTAACGTCTGCTTTGGCATAGCGTGCCATCATGCCCAGCAGCACACTTTTTCCAACACCGGACCCTGCCATAATTCCCATGCGTTGTCCGGTTCCACATGTTATCAGGCCATTGATTGCCCGAACACCGAGATCAAGGGGGTCGGTGATGTTCTTTCGATCCATGGGGCTGGGGGGAGGGGAATAAATCTGTTTGATTTCATTTAGAAGGGGGGCGGGCTTGCCGTCAAGTGGCGTCTCCATGGCATCAATAACCCTGCCGAGAAGGTTATTGCCAACACGAATGGAGGCAGAGATACTCACCACACGAATCCTGGAACCTGGGCCAAGCCCCCTTATATCGCCCAGGGGCATAAGAAGTGCACAGGAATCTTTAAAACCGACAACTTCAGCGAGAACAGGTGCGGAATCATCGAGGGGAGTCAGTTCGCAAAGTGACCCAATGGATGCGTGGGGACAGTGACCTTCAACAACAAGACCTACGATCTTTGACACCTTTCCCCATACCTGGATGGGATTGATCTCGTCTATGGACCCACTGTAAAGTGTCATCTGTTGCACGTGCCGTTCAGGAAGCAGTCTCTGCTTCCTGGGTATCAAGGGGGACAGACTGAGTCACCGAGTTGCGGATAACTTCCAGCTGGCCGGCAAGGCTGGCATCAACGGTACAGCACGAAGATTCGATAAGACAGCCACCTCTTTCAACAGTGCTGTCAGGCTGGAGGACGATGTTTTTCAGACCGCTGATCTGGGCAATGATCTCGGATTTCTTTTCCTCGATACAGGACAGATCGTCGGGGTTGAGCTGAATTTGGAATTCATCAGATTTAACTGCAAGGTGGATGGCATCCTTTATGGTTGCTGTAATGGTGTCGCACTGCTCTGCCACCGAAGCCCGTATGATCTTTTCGGATATTGCAAGAACCATTTCCTGCATCTCCGTAACTGAATTTTTCAGGATTGTTTCCCGCAACTGATCAAGTTCTCTGCAAATATTGATAAGTGTTCTGGCACCATTGTCAAAATCCTCTTCCGCCTGCTGTCTTCCTGTTATTAACCCTGATTGGTATGCCTCTTCCCGGATACTCTCAAGATCCACTGGTGGTTCAGGCTCCCGGGCAGGAGGTCCGGGAAGTTCTTCGCTCTTAACAAAGAGATCTGTGTCTGCAGGATACGCCTCGGTTACAAGGGGCTCAGTGATCTCTACAGAGGGTGTGGATTCATGTTCTTGTTCTTCAATTTCCTCAAAGGGCAGGGGATCTTCCTGAACCGGGGGTGAGTCAGGATGCTCCTCCTGAACAATGGATTCCCAGACGGGCTCCTGGGAGTTCCCCGCCTTTTCTAGGATCTGAGCAGGTTTGAAATCGCTGTTAGTCTTATACAGCTTAGACAAGCTCATCAGCGCCTCCGCTTCCAAGGACAAGTTTGCCTTCTTCTTCGAGCTTCATGGCAATTTTAATTATGGACTGCTGCATCGCTTCCACTTCAGAGAGTCGTACCGGACCCATGGCATCAAGATCGTCACGAATCATATCAGCAGCACGTGCAGACATATTGGAAAAAATCTTCTCACGCATCTCCTCAGAAGCAGTTTTCAATGCCATGGTCAGGGAATCATTGTTCACTTCACGCAGGATCATCTGCAGTGAACGTCCGTCAAGTTCACCAAGGTTTTCAAAGGTGAACATCATCTTCCGAATCTCTTCCACCATATCCGGATCCTCTTCTTCAATATCATCCAGGATATCGGCATCGATATTGTTTTTAAGGTGCCCGAGCAACTCCACAACCTTGTCGAGACCACCAACCTGTTTTTGCTCTTTGCCTGCCACTAGCCCGATTTCACGGTGCAGAGCGTCGTCTATCTTGGTAATGACCTCGGGGGACACTTTTTCTATCTTGGCAATTCGATAGATTACATCAGCCCGCATTTCCTCGGGCAGATTTGACAGGATTTCACCTGCATGTTCCACATGTTGAGTTGAAAGCACCAGCGCTATCGTCTGGGGATGCTCTTTGTCAAGAAGTCCTGCCACCATCCTGGGGGACATCATGGCAATGGTTTCGAGGGAACCACTTTCTGTGCCTGAGATAAACTGTTCCATAAGTTCTTTGGAACGGTCCTCGGAATTGAGAGTGGAGAGGGTTTTTTTGGCAAAATCACTGCCTTTTAAAAAGAGTCCGGCAAAGTTCTGTTGATCTTCTCTGAAGATATTGAGAACACGTTCCTTGATGTCTTCGGGGATGTGATCGATGGATGCGATGGTGCGGGTTACTTTGCGGATCTCTTCGTCACTGAGTTCTTCGAAGATTTTAGCAGAAGCCTCTTCACCCAGACACATGAGCAGGACTGCGGCCTTGTTTAATCCCGTGAGGGTTTCAATACTCATATATCAGCCCTCGTTTATCCATTTCTTGATGATGTAGGCGGTGGGTACCTGATTTTGCATGACTTGATGTCGCATTGACAAAATGGTATCGGGGACGATCTCCTCCTCTTCGGGCTCTTCCAGCTCCTTCTGTTCCTCAGCTGCTGCTTTTTCACGTTCCAGGGCCTCTTTCTCAAGTTCAGCGATGGTCTTGTTGTGCGCAGTTACCTCTCCCTTCATGGTCTTTATAATAGGGCGAACCAGAAAGAAATAGAAGAGAAGAACGCCAACCGATAACAGACCGATTTTAAGGAGGGGCAGGTACTCGTAGAGGAGGTTTTGCGGCATTCCCTCCGCGACAAGTTCTTCTTCTGCCTTATCCATAAAAGGCATGGAGGTGACACTGATATTGTCACCCCGCTCCTTGTCGAGTCCAAGGGCTGTGGCTACCATGGTTTCTATTGCTTTAATCTCTTTTTCAGTACGGGGCGTGAGGACAGGCTCACCGCCTTCTTCTGTTGCCGGTGCAGATTTGTCAGCAATCAGGACGGAAACAGAGATGGATTTGACAGTGCCCACCGGGTTGACAATTTTGCTGACAGTTTTGCTGATTTCATAATTAATGATACTGGATGATTTGTTGGATGCCGGACCACTGACTACCTGCCCCTGTGTGTTTCCCTGCAGGTTTGATTGTACGCCGGGGATCCCTCCGCTGGATTTGCTGCCGTTTGATTCATCCTGAACCTGCTGGCTCCTGATGACCGGATCATCTCCGTCATATAATTCTTCTGTTTTTTCGACTTTAGCAAAGTCGAGCTGGGCTGTGATTCGAACCATTGCCTTCCCATAGCCCATGGTTTTGTCAAGGAGGTCCTGGGCACGCAGTTCCAGTCTGTGTTCAACTTCCTGTTGAAATGCGAGCATGTCAACGGATATATGCTGCTCATCTTTATCGGTGTCCAGCCCTTCGAGAATCTTACCGTTTGCATTGATAACGGTTACGTTCTCGGCAGACAGTCCGGTAACAGAGCCGGATATCAGGTGGATGATCCCCTGTACCTGCGCTTTATCAAGGGTTCTTCCCGGAACAAGAGTTACAATGACTGAGGCAGTGGTGAGTTTTTGCTGATTTTTAAAAAGACGTTTTTCAGGAAGTGCAAGATGCACCCGTGTTGATTCAACGGGAGCAAGAGAGGTAACAGTTCTGGCAAGTTCGCCCTGCAGTGCCCTGGTGTAATTGACTTTTTGCACGAAATCAGTAAGGGCAAAGGACTGTTTATCAAAAACTTCAAACCCAACGCCGCCTCCGGAGGGAATGGAGTTTGCTGCAAGATCCAGGCGGGTTTCATATATCCTGTCAGCAGAAATCCAGATGTTCTTGCCGCCGTTTTTCAGCTGATAGTCGATCCTTTGGCCTTTCAGCCAGGTAACAACTGAACCGGCATCTTTTTCACTGAGGTTTGCGTACAGGAGCTGATAATCCGCATGTTTTGCCTGAATAATGATAACGGCAAACAGGGTCAGTGAGATTACTGTCACTGCGGCAAGGGAAAGCTTTCGTGAAAGCGGCCATTCCCTGATAATCGTTAGAATATCTTTTTTTGCAGGAATTTCGACTTCCACCTGATCGTCTACTGTTTCAGCTGGTTGGGTGAGATCTTCTTCAGCCATGAAAAACGTCCTTTCTTGTACGGGTTAACGAGTAACGGTTAAATTTGTAGCAAAACGATTCATATCTGCAGCCTCATTATGTCGTCGTACGCCTGCATGGCCTTGTTGCGAAATTGAACAAGCATCTTTAGTGAGATGTCAGCTTCCTCCATGGAGATCATCACCTCATGGAGGTTTTTTGCTTCACCGCTCTCCAGCTTTTCGATGGCAATATTGGACTGCTGCTCTGTCTCAGCTGTCTGTTTTATGCTGGATTTAATCATGTCTGCAAAGTTTGATTCCATCTTTGCCACCGGATGAGAGTCCGGCGCGGAAAGGGGAAGGGATGCTGCGCCTGTGGGGAATGATAATGGGTTCATCTGTTACTACCTCCCGATTTCAAGGGCTTTTAAGGCCATACGTTTTGCCGATTTAATTACTGTTGTATTTGCTTCATAGGAACGTGTTGCCGACATCATATCCGTCATCTCTTTTAACATACTGATGTTTGGCATTTCCACGTAACCGTCTTCTTTTGCATCCGGATGGGAGGGGTCGTAAACTTTCTTCGGGGCCTCCTGATCCTCTGTAATTTTAACGACCTCCACACCCTGAATGGATGCGTCGAGGGCGTCTTTAAATGCGACAGGTTTTGATTGAAAGTATACTGATTTCTTTTTATATGGTCCCCCCTCGGGTGTGGAGGTGGTTTCCACGTTGGCAAGGTTGGAGCTGATGGTGTTCAGCCTGATCCTCTGGGCTTTCAGGGCTGAGGCGCTGATGTCAAATGTTGTGAAGATGTCCATGGAATATTCCTCTGTTATTTTCCTTCGGAGATCGTATATTTCAGCATCCCCAGTTTTTTCTTCAGAATCTGGGCGGCTGTTTCATAGAGCAGCTCATTTTCAGACAGTGATATCATTTCCTGATCGACACTGACACTGTTCTCGTCTCCAATTCCTGTTTTGTCTTCAACCCGGGTGATTGTTCCGGTGATTGAAGAAAGATCGTGAGCACCAAGTGGAATATGATTGCTGTGAGTAGTTCGCAGCTGACCACTTTGTTTGTGCAGAACCTGCTGCAGTTCGTTTTCGAATTCGAATTTGCGGGCACTATATCCCGGTGTTTCGGCATTGGCGATATTGGTAGCGATAATGCTCTGATTTGCCGACCGCAGATCCATAACCTTCTGCAGGAACTTCATGCTCGTGTCCAGTGGCGTTATAGGTTTCATAGTCTCTCTGTTGTCCTGAATGTAAGGGGTTCGGGTCACTGGATAACGCTGTCGTATTCCAGCTCTTTTCCTGCCATTTTAATCCATAAGGGACTCTTTCCTGTTTCGACAAGATCTTTGTAGAGCTTAAGTGCTGAGACCTTGTCGTTTCTCAATTCTGCAATTTCTGCCAGCCTGAACAGAGACTGGTCGTAGTGAATGGAGGTTTTCTGAATCTTTAAAAAGTATTGTTCTGCCCGTTCAGGCTGGCCGGTTCTGAAGTAGCTCTCAGCAAGCATAAAATTACTCTGATCCTGTTTGGGGGCAGTTATCTTAACCGGTCTGTTTAATATGCTGATAACTTGATCGTAGTTATTGATGCGAAAGTATAAAGAAGCGGCGAGCAGGGTGAAATCCTCTTGCAGAGGGATCTCCTCGGGTAAAAGATTAATGGCTTCGTCAAACAGTTCCTGGGCGACAAGACTTTTTAAGCGTATAAAAAGAATATCCTGGAAGTATTTACCATTTGGATAGTGGTAACTGTACTGATCTGCATAATCTTCAACTATATCATAGGAACGGTGGTCGTAAGCTGCAGTGATGAGGGGGAGATAATACTGTTCTTTCTGGTCTTCAGATGAAAGACTGATCAGATAATAGTAGATTTTGGAAGATTCGTTGTATATTCCAAGTTTATGATACGATTGGGCAAGTTCTGAAAGCAGGCTGATATCAATCCAGTTTTTTATAAAGAACTGCCGGTTTTTTTTGGCAAGAACAAGTGCCTCCATAAACATGCCTTTGTCCACGTATTCCCTGATGGTTTCTGGAAGGATATCGATAAGCAGGGCCTGACCAGTTGAGAACAGTTCACCGCTTCTGAAATCCCTCAAGAAACGCATTAACAGTTCAGTGCTTTTTATTTTATTGTCGTTTAAACTGTAGACCAGTGCCTCTTTGAAACTTGCCTCCTCCCTTGCTTCCCTTGTCACTGCTTTGTCAGCGAGGGCATGATAATAGAGAATCGCCTGATCATCCCAGTCCTTCAGGTTCATCAGCTGAAGGTCAGTTTTTTTTAATGCTCCTCGAAATCCCGCTTCGGTTCCGGGGTAGGTATTTTCAATACGTGCGAAGAAATCTGTCATTTCCACACCCGGCTTAAAGTTCAGCTCTGCCATATATTTCCGGTAGTTAATAAGGCCAAGGATACTTTTGTCGTCGATATGGCTGGCAAGGTTTGTGTATTCCGCCGATGCCTGCCGGAATTGTTTTTGCTGGTACAGAGTGTCGCAGTAACCGTTTAGTGAGAAAGGCTTTTCAGCAAGCAGGGGACTTCCTGCGAGCAACTGATAGCCCACATAGGCTTTAATAAGATCATTGGTGGCATACCAGTAGTCTGCCTGTCGGAGCTTGCGAACCTCTGCGGCGTCCTGGGGGAGTGCGAGCTCGTCCTGTTTTAGAAGTGCCTGCATCTGCTCCAGCTGTTCTGTGGCAAGGGCAGCTTCAAGCTCCGAGATGTAAAAATATGGTGCCAGGTCACTGGACTCAGTGATCGCATCTTCAAGCTGTCGTAATTCATAATCCGCAATATATACGTCCTGAAATCGTGCCCTCAGCAGGGCGAGCAGGTATTTTGCGAAAAGTCCGATCTCTTCATCTGTATATTCTTCTGCAAGAAGGTAAAACTGCTTGAAGGAGTCAGCAAACTTGCCCTCTCTGGCAAGGGCATCTCCGTAGGTAAGGGCAAGTTTCTTTAAGGTCTCCGGATCCTTTTCACTGTTCAGTCTGTCAAGGAGAAGGTCTTCAATATCGTCCCACAGCCCCTGTTTTGCAAGCCCTGTAATGGTGTCTCCAAGAAAACTTTCCGGGCGATTCCTTTCTGTGGAGAGGAGGTTGATTACCGGGAAGGGAGGCTGAGTGAATTTAACTGGCAGGGTGATAGTGACCCGGGATTCGTAGATCCTGAAAAAACTCTTCCAATCAGCAGCATAAGGGGATGCAATGAGGGGATTGGAGTAGTCTTTGCCCGTTCTTCTCAGAAGGGTAAGGCCTTCGAGTTTAGACGAAAAATCTGGAAGAGCGGTGGAATACGGATTGCCCATTAAAATACTGATCGTTAGTTTGTGCTCTTTTTCATTTCTTTTGATATTGAAATGCTGAGGAGAGTAGCGAAAGAAAAAAGAGAGAATTGTTTTCCTGTTTTTATGTTGTGACAAAATTTTGACAATCTTGTCGTCGGTGGGAAAGAAAGTGAAATCAGGTTTCAGTACAGTGTCTTCGAGAATGAAGTCAACACGCTTGTCACGCATATTTGTTCGGTAGACAGGTATGCGATTAAATGAGCAATACAACTCAATGGTGTCCGTTCCCTCGACTTTGTTCATTTTCATCAGGGTGCTTTGGGCAGAGCTCTCCCCTGGAAAAAAACAGAGTGTCAAAAACAGACAGGCATGCAGTATGTGGATAGTATTTTTCATAATAGCTTGCTCCGTTAACTGTAATGCAAAAATCGAACCACTCTTGAGTTGAGCGGGTTGTTTGTTGCGGGTAATAAAAAAACTCTGGAAAAGGCTCTTTTTTTTCAAAGTTAATTGATTTTATAGAGTGATTGTTGATATGCTTTTTTTAGAATGAAACCAATAAGGAAGCTTTAATGCATTTACAAAATAGTAATCCCCTTTAAATGGAATTTTGCAGGAGGTACGTAATGGGTAAGAATGTATTGTTGGTAGATGATTCAAGTACAATGAGAAAAATAGTGGGTCGATCTCTTCGTCAGGCAGGGCTTGATTTTGATAATATTTTTGAGGCGGCAGACGGACTTGAAGCCTTGGATGTTCTTGATAAAGAGCAGGTTGATATTGTGCTCAGTGATATTAATATGCCCAATATGGACGGCATCAGTTTTCTGCGTGAAAAACAGGGGAGAGATGCTGTGAAAGATATTCCGGTCTTTATGATATCCACCGAAACGGGAGATGATATCATCGGTGAGGCGAAATCCCTCGGGGCACTGGGAGCGATTAAAAAACCTTTTACTCCGGACAAGGTAAATGAGGTACTTGGCCCACTCATGTAAAACAACAGGCACCGCTGATAACAGTAAGTGAGGACGACGTTCTTGTAACTACCCCTGTGAGGGTTACAGGTCTCTTGTTGAAATTTGTAACCCTTGAAAATGTTACCTTATCCATATCTTCCTGTAAGGAATTGCAGCTTTTATGAAGTAGGTACCCAAGGACATTGGCATGGAGATAGAAGACAAAATAATTGAAGCGGCCAAAGAGATCTTTTCCTCTATGGTCATGATGGAGATAGAGGTTAAGGAAGTCCTGGAGACCCATGGTCCTTTAACCGATACAATTACCGGATTAATAGGCCTTGCCGGCACCCATAAAGGCATCCTCGGTATACACACCCCGTACCCTGTTGCCATGGCAATAACATCCAGCTTTCTTGGTATGGACGTTGCGGAAATCAATGAAGATGTTCATGATGCCGTGGGGGAGCTTGCCAATATGCTCGGGGGTAATGTGAAGTCTATTCTCTCGGACAATGGCAGGGATATTGATCTTTCCCTGCCATCAACCATCGCCGGGTCTGAGTATAACTTTCAGTCCGATAAAGAAGTTGATACGGTTATTATTCTGTTTGATACCGGACAGGGTGAATTTATGGTGGAACTCGATCTTGAAAAATAATCTTTTTCGCAGCACTATTATGGATCACTATTATCTGAGATGAACCTTTTTCAGGACAATGAGTATTTTATATGGATGTTGGTAAGGCAATAGTAGAAGCAACCAGGGAAGTGTTCAGCACAATGTTGATGGTGGAGCTTGATGCAGGAACGCCCATAGAGGGAAAGGGTGGAGACGTGGATTCAAATATAACGAGTATGCTGGGTCTTGGTAAAGACATTCGCGGCATGCTTGCTGTCCATTGTCCTGCAGGTGTTGCAAAAGATATCACCGGCACTTTCCTTGGCATGGAAGTTGAAGAAATTGATGAAGATGTGAAGGATGCCATAGGGGAAATCGCCAACATGGTCGCCGGTAATCTTAAAATAGCTTTTGCCGAGGTCGGTAAAGATATAGAACTTGCTATTCCCACGTCCATTGTAGGTTCATCTTTTCGTACCAGCGGCATGTTTGGTGCGCAGCGTTTCGCTGTTCCTTTTACCATGGATGGTGCCGTTTTCTTAATTGAGTTGAAGTATATGGATACAGAGTAACAGTGAACAGAATTTTACAATAAATTTGTTAAGTAATTGTTCTGTGGTGCCGATAGGTATTGAACAATGACGCTCTATTACTGATCCCTTCTTCAAACACACCCATATGTCCGTCGACAAAGTTAGAAATAAACTCGATAAGATCCTGCAGGAAGTTCAACCTCGTATTGGTGAAGAGGTTGGAGGGCTTATAGGCGGAACTCTCAAGTTTACCGATTTCTCAACCCGACTTGTCAG
Source organism: Desulfocapsa sp. (assembly GCA_024763035.1). Classification (GTDB taxonomy): domain Bacteria; phylum Desulfobacterota; class Desulfobulbia; order Desulfobulbales; family Desulfocapsaceae; genus Desulfocapsa. The sequence continues at coordinate 13,346 of JANTGG010000050.1, forward strand.
CAAGGAAGATTTCTTTAGTGAACCTTCCGGTAAACAGATTTTTGCACAAATGCAGGTCACCGGTGATATTCAAGGTGACGGCTGTCTCCTTGTCACTGTAAAAGATGCAATCCGTCTCGGCGGAACCCTGATCATGCTTCCCGAGAGTGAGCTTGAAGAGGTGGTTGCAAGCGAGGAATACAGCGAAGAGATAGAAGATTCCTACGGTGAGATCGCAAATATCATTGCCGGGTCTTATACGAAGACTTTTGAGGAGATGTATCCCAAAGCCTGCCGTTTTATTCGTAAGGAACAGCAGCTTATTACGCCCGTCAAGGTTGACGGCACCTCCGATGAACTGATCCCCAACCAGAACTATTATCTGGTCAGTAATCAAATGGTCTTTAATGATAAAGACCTTGGTATACTGGCATTGCTCCTGCCTGCTGCCGCATTTGGTGTGGATGAGGAAGCGCTGGTTGCTGAGGAAGGACCTGCTGAAGAGGAGACAGCGGCAGGAAGCCCTGCTCCTGAAGCTCCTGACACGGGATCATCTGCCGAAGAAACTGCAGCCCCCCCTGAAGAAAAAGCAGCACCAAAAATTTCCCCTGAAAAAGCCAGAGAAAAACTCAATAAAGTTCTGAAAGAGGTACAGCCCCGCATCAGTGAAGAGGTTGGCGGTCTCATCGGCGGCACATTAAACCTCACTGATTTCAGTACCAGGGTTGTCAGTAAGGAGGATTTCTTCGATGAGCCTTCAGGTAAACAGATCTTTGCACAAATGCAGGTCACTGGTGATATTGAAGGTGATAGCTGTCTTCTTGTCACTGTAAAAGATGCAATCCGTCTCGGTGGCACCCTGATCATGCTTCCCGAGAGTGAGTTGGAAGAGGTGGTTGCAAGCGAGGAATACAGTGAAGAGATAGAAGATTCCTACGGTGAGATCGCAAATATCATTGCCGGCTCATATACGAAGACCTTTGAGGAGATGTATCCTAAAGCCTGCCGTTTTATTCGCAAGGAACAGCAGCTGATTAGCCCTGTAAAAATTGATGGTACGTCGGATGAACTGATCCCCTGTCAAAACTACTATCAGGTTTCGTGCCAGATGGGTTTTAACGACAAGGAGATGGGTTTTCTAACTGTCCTGCTGCCGGCAGCTGCTTTTGGTGTTGATGAAATAGAAGCAGCAGAAAAGGAGGCAGCTGATGATACTCCAAAAGAGAGCGGAAAAACTGGTACGACAGCAGACGCTGCAGTAGCTTCAGAAGAGAGTTCCGGGCAAGCTGCTGCCCAGGCGGTTGATAGTGAAAAACAGAAGAAGCGTGTCGACTCCGTATTGGAAAAATGTGTTTCAAAGATGCAGGAGGAAGTTGGTGCTATCCTGGGTACTGAGATTACTTTAAGTGATCCGGATAACAGGGTTGTCAGCAAGGAGGATTATTTCTTTGACGAGGCGTCGGGAAAACAGATCCTTGCTCATCTCGATGTTGTGGGAGATGTTGAGGGTGACAGTTATCTGTATGTGGGATTAAAGGATGCCATCTATCTCGGCGGGACGTTGATTATGCTGCCGCCTGCAGAGCTTGAAGTTGTGGTGGCGGATGAAGAATTCAGTGACGATACTGAAGATGCCTATGGTGAGATTGCAAATATTATCGCCGGAGTCTATACCTCAGTTTTTGAAGAGCTGTATCCAAAACAGCTGCGCTTTATAAAAACAGGGCTTGAAAAGGTTATCCCCTTAAAAGTTGATACAGCATCCGACACCCCCATGCCTGATCAGGATTACTATATGTCCAGTACCAAAATGTCGATTGGTGCCAACGAAATGGGGAAGGTACAGATGCTTTTTCCGGCTTCTCTGCTTGAGCTTGACCAGCTTGGTGCGGCTTCAGCAGATGATGTGCCGGAAGCTGGGAGCAGCACTGGAGCGTCGGGCAAAATCAGTGGCGGGGCAGATGAGCCTGGTGATGGTGAGCAGGTCGGGACTGTGGTGCCTGGTGAGGTCAATGATCCTGATTTTCTGATAGTCAGTAATGATAAGGCAGAATGCAGTAAGATCACAGCTGTGCTTGATGGGCAGAATCTCCGCTACAAGGTGCTTAGCCACAAGGACAACGTGGGTGATTATCTCCCCGGAGTCGTAAAGGCAATTTTTCTGTTAATGGCAGAGGTCAATGAGAATGGAATGGGCGTGGCAATTAAAATCAGTGGTATCAGTTCGCTGCCTCTGATAGCAGCAGGTCCGGAATGGACACGTTCCAAGGTGATAAAGGCGGTGAAGTACGGTGTTGGTGATATCCTTCTCACGCCTGCCACAAGCGAAGATATTGCCGAGAAGATCCGTTCTGTTACTGCAAGTATGGCAGCCTGATTTTGCTGACCTCGATCAGGTTCCCGGACTTTGGCTCTATTATTTTTCTTCCCACATCCCCTGAAGATTTTTTTTCTTGATTTTCTCAAGCAGCGTTGTCCTCTTCAGATTCAGCAGCTTTGCTGCTTCCTTTTTATTGCCATTGGTGAATTTCATCGCCTGAATGATTAGCTGTGCCTCATAATCATTTATCAGTTCTTTAAAATCAACCTGTCCGGATTCGAGTTGACTGTTTGTGGGGAGAGGTGTGGCCTGTACCGCTGGGGCAGGGGGTTGTGGAGGTGCTGTACAATGCTCTGTCTGCAAAATCGCATCAACCATTTCCCTGTCAAACGATTCAGGATCAAAATCCGTGAGAAAGCGTTCGGGAAGGTCTTCCAGCTCAATATCCCTGCCTCCGCAGAGTATGGACATGTGTTGTACCATATTCTCAAGTTCTCTGACATTGCCCTTCCAGTCATAGGTCAGCAGTCCTGCCATAACCTGGTAGGGGATGGTGAATTCCTCCCTTCCACGCTGCCTGATATGCTGCTCGATAAAGTTTTCCAGAAGCAGGGGGATGTCATCTTTGCGTTCTTTTAGAGGTGGGATGGTCAGGGGGATGACAGAGAGACGGTAGTAGAGATCTTCTCTAAATGTTCCTTCCGAGACCAGTTGTTCAAGATCACAGTGGGTGGCGGCAACGACCCGAATATCGACGGGAGTGGCTTGTAAACCTCCAACAGGCTCAAATTCCTTCTCCTGTAGAACCCGAAGCAGTTTTGCCTGCAGGGAGGGTTTCATGTCGCCGATTTCGTCGAGGAAGAGCGTGCCGCCATCGGCATGCTGGATACGACCGACTTTGTTATGTGTAGCACCTGTGAAGGCACCCTTTGAGTAACCGAAGAGTTCGCTTTCGAGAAGGTCGTCGGGGATGGCTGCACAGTTCACCGGTACAAAATGATTATCTTTTCGTTTGGAATGTTTATGGATGGCTTTGGCAACCAGTTCTTTTCCTGTGCCGGATTCACCACGAATGAGGACGGTTGCAAGATCGTCTTCGGAAACCCTGGTAATAAGGTTAAACAGATTCTGCATGGGTCTGGAGTTGCCGATCAGGCCATAAAAACTGCCGCCTGTTCTGGCAGGGAAAGATTTTTCCGGAGTGTACGTGTGTCCAAGTTTGATGCAGGCGCGTTTTACCCCCAGTTGCACATCTGCCTTTTGATAGGGAGTGTTGATATAGTAGAACAGATCGCGGTCAAGTATCTTCTGTTCGAGTTGCAGGTTATCTTCCGGGACAGCGGCAATAATGAGAAGTTTCGGGTGTCGTTTCTGTATGGTGTCAAGGAGGTCGATGGACTCATCATCGGAGGTGAGATCCAGTGCGAGGAACAGGATGTCAATTCGTTCTTCCTGCAGTTTCTGCATAAGATCGTCAGGATTTGAACAGGTGTGAAGTGTGTCGGCAGACATTTCCTGAAATACCTGCAGACAGGTGTCCTGTCGGTCGGGGTGCTGATCTGCGAAGAGTATTACCGGAACTGCTGACATAGGGTTTTAAAAAATATTGTGAAGAGATTATTAACTAAGCCTTGCAAACAGGAAGAAAACAGGAGTATGTGTCTGGTTGTTGTCAGTAGTCATATGTATTCGGTAACCATCGTGTTTTTGTGGAACTTTTGTGTACCAGGTACTTTGTGCAACTTTTGTGGAAGAATGCATTAATATGTGGGTGGCAGGGTATCTGCCAGCTTACTTGATGTTCTGCGCATGTTCAGGCTGAGCAGTCTGGCTGTTTTCTGGATAAGCTTTACACCCAATATGGGGGATTTTTCGGTGAGTTTGTCAAATCCTTTACTTGTGAGTGTCACCATGGTGGTGGGCTGCCGGCAAATCACTGTAGCAGACCGGGGGGATTTGTCAATAAGAGCCATCTCGCCTATGGAGCTTCCCTTTGTCAGCCGGGCAATAACAATATTCTCGCCACTGGCAGATTTCTTTAAAACTTCAAGGACTCCCTGCACAACAAAGCCCATAAAATCACCCTTGTCCCCCTCCACAAAAAGAAATTCTCCACGCTGCAGCTGGATATAGCTCATGTGTTTTGAGAGAACGGAGAGCTCATCCACATTGCAACTGTCAAATAAGGGGAGATTGAGGAGAAATTCCCTTGTTGCCTCTTCAGTATCAGTGAGTTTGTTACGCGGTGTTTCCATTGACAGTTCTTTGTTTGTGGTAAAGAATGTAACTGCAGTTGACGCGTGTACACAATTTTCAGTGAACACATGTATATTAGTAACCATTCAGCGTAATCGCTGGAAGCGTTAATAAAGCACGGAATGTAACTGTTCAGAGTGCTTTATATTCGTTCATTCTGGCTTTCGAAGCGTACTAGTGTTACTCGAGAAGGTCAGAATGGGCGAAGATGAGGTGCTCTGAATAGTTACGTATATTATTAAATTAATTCTATCATAACAAAATGATAAATAACAAGGAACTTGGCTATTATTTTTTTGAACATTTTTTTTCAGGCCGGGCAGCTGCAGGAATCGCAGGTAAAATCTTGGCGGTTGCTCAATACGGGGGAGTGAAGTGATGCGGGTGAAATCGATTGTCAGAGGGACAGGTATGCTCTTTTTTCTTTTCTGTCAGTTGTGTCTTGTCCCTTTAGATTGTTCGGCAATACAGACTTTTGCAGGGTATGTCTCGAAGACAATAGATGGCGATTCCATTGAAATCCGGCATGGCAGGCAAACTGACCAGGTGCGTCTTTTTGGGATTGATACCCCCGAATGGAAGCAGCCCTATTCAAAGGTTGCGAAACAATTCACCAATAAAACTGTATACGCAAAAACAGTTACGGTGACAGAGAAGGACCGGGATAAGTACGGTCGGCTGGTTGCTGTTATCACCACAAAAGATGGAATGTGTCTCAACGAAGAGTTGGTGAGAAGGGGATTGGCCTGGGTTCATATCTATTACTGCAAAGAAAAAATGTGTGATACATGGAAAATGCTTGAACAAAGGGCACGCAACAACCGGTGGGGACTCTGGCAGGAAAAGTCTCCAACGCCTCCCTGGGTATGGAAAAGAAAACATTACCGTAAAAAGTAACAGGACTCGGGAATATCCAGCTTCCCGTCAGGGCATTACAAGTTTCCGCAGACCACTTATGTCGGTTTCACCTGCTGTTTACCAGTGTTGGAGTTTTGAACACGGGAGGCACATCAGGGAAACATTGGTGGCGGAGCAGGTGAGTCCCGATTCTCCATCTTCTTTGTAAGTGTTTTCCAGATGGCAGTTACTGCAAGAGCTGCAGGGCTGTCCGGGGCACTGACTACAGGTCTTCCTTCGATTTGACAGGAAACAACCTGAGGGTCAAAGGGGATCGTGCCGATCACTGCTGCGTTTCGTTTTTCGCAGCGAGCAGTAATCGTTTGTGTAAGGTCGGGGTTCAGGTCAAACTTGTTGATACATACATGACAAATGATTTGAAAGTGTTCAGCCAGATCGAGAATACGTTCAAGATCGTGCCATCCTGAGAGGCTCGGTTCTGTAACGGCAAGGATTGTGTCGCATCCGGAGATTGAGGCAATGACCGGACAGCCGATGCCCGGGGCACCATCAATCAGCAGCAGTTCTGCTCCAGTCTCCTCCGCAGTTTCCAGTGCCCGCTGCTTAATAAAGGAGACGAGTTTTCCGGAGTTTTCCTCGCCGGCAAAGAGGTGAGCGTGCACCATTTTAGAATAGGCTGTGTCGGAAATATACCATTCTCCGCAGTGGTTCTCTGTGAGCTCTATGGCATCTTCGGGACAAAAATGTGCACAGACGGAGCAGCCTTCACAGTTCATCGGGTTGATTTCAGCTCTTTCACCCATGGAGACAGCGTGAAACTGGCAGAGTTCTTCGCAGATTCCACAGCCGGAGCAGCGTGTTGTCTCCACCACAGCCTTTTGTCCTGAGATAAAAGGATGTTTTTCAAGTATCGAAGGGTTCAGCAGCAGGTGGAGGTCGGATGCATCAACATCACAGTCAACGATCACCGGATTTTTTGCAAGATGGGCAAAAGAACCGGTTACTGTGGTTTTTCCTGTTCCACCTTTGCCGCTCAGAATAAGCAGTTCATGGGGCTTCATTGCAAATCCTTTTCAGTATTTTTTCGAAGGAGGAACGCAGCTCAGGCAGCGTCTCCACAAGGGGGATGCCATGGGCATAGCCTTCGGCAATGCTTCTGTTAAAAGGAATACTCAGTAAGAGCGGTGTATTTGTCTCTTGGCACCAACTTACAACACGGTCGTCACCAATGTCTGAGCGGTTGATAATCACAGCAAATGGTATTTTAAGATTGGTCAGGGCCTGGGCTGCAAGTTTGAGATCATGATGACCAAATGGCGTCGGTTCTGTGACAAGGATTACATAGTCAGATTCGACAACGGTTTCCACAAACGGACAAGATGTTCCGGGAGGCGCATCAAGGATCACGATGTTCTCGGCAGCAGCTTTACTCCTAACAGCATGGAGTAGGGGGACTGCCATGGCTTCGCCCACGCGAAGCCGCCCATGGGTAAATGAGATTTTACCGGATTTTCCGGTCTCCATGATCCCTATCTCACGGTTTTCTTCCAGAAGAGCTTCTTCTTCGCAAACACGAAAACAGCCCAGACAGGAATGACAGAGATCCGGAAAGGTCATAACGGTGTCGCCAAACTGGGCAATGGCATTAAACTGACAGATTTCTTTACATTTTCCACATGCTGTGCAGTTTTGCTCAACCAGTTTCGGAACAGTAAGGTTTATCGTTTCCCGTTCGCTGAACTTCGGATGCAAAAAAATATGACCATTTGGTTCTTCGACATCGCAGTCCAGGTACTGAACCGGATCGTCTGTACACAAGGCAAGACTGGTCGCAATCGTCGTTTTGCCAGTCCCCCCCTTGCCACTTGCAACTGCTATCTGCATAATATACTTTTGTCTGTCATGGTTTTCTGATGGTATTGTTTAGGAACTCTCACCCAGATTGTGTCAGTTCTTTTACCCCTGTTGACAACGTCCCTGCCCTCTACCTCCCTGTCCCTTGCCGCCACCTCTTCCAAGACCTCTGCCCATGCCGCCCTTCCTTCGACAACCGTTTTCCTGTTTTTGCTGCTCAGCAGGGGAGGGTTCATTTGTCGAGACTGTATCAGAATGATTATTGAGAAAGAGATCGAGGGCATCCCGGGCAGTACCTTTACAGTCTGAGATAACAGTCATTCCTGCCTTTTCCACTACGGGCATTGCTTTTGGACCGACAACTCCGGTAAGAATATATTTTGCCCCTTTATCGGCAACCATTGCAGCTGCAGCAATGCCGGCCCCCTGGCTTGAATTTTTAAGTTCACTGTTATTGATTGATTCTAAAAGCTCACCGCTTTTTGCATCAATAAGCAGAAAGTAAGACGCTCGACCAAAGCGGGGGTCAACGTCGGAACTCAAAGTCGGACCTGTTGCTGAAATTACCAGTTTCATTGATTGCTCCATTAGTTGAATTGAAGTGTGCTTTTACACATAACTAAGGTCTTTGTTTGCATATGTCAAGAAAAAAACTACCATCGGCGATGGTGTAGATTCTCATAAAAAAATCCAATAATAATCTCAAGAACAATCACCTGCTCATAAAAGAGCAAAAGAAAGGGCGGAAAGATTTCTCCCACCGCCCTTAAGAAGTAGACTGCAGTCTACCGCACCGAGTTATCCCTTGGCACCGGAGTCCCCTCGCAAGTGCCTCCGTTTCACTCGGAT
>JANTGG010000051.1 GCA_024763035.1 Desulfocapsa sp.
CTTCTGGATGGATTTTTTGGCGTGGACTCACATTTTTATAACCTGGTGGAGGATTCGCACTGGATTTCCAAAAAACTTCAGCAACAAATTGAAAAATGCCCTGGAGAGTACTGGCTTATCAATGTGACCGAGACTGATCCAGTAGTGACAAAGATATAAAATTGAAGAGAGTATGATAGCGAAGGAGAAAAGGGACAGAAAAGGGGGACAGACCCGAATGGCGCTAGTTTATGGGTATTTTATTGGTAAAGAGGTGAGTAGGATCTTGAAAAGATTGACAAAAGTTAAAAACGGAATTGACCCATTACTCTACATATGGTACACAGAATTCTTACTAAAAATGCTGTAAAAATCTTGCAAAACCAGTTAATTCGAGCTCAACCTTATCCATCACGGAAGACAAGTCCGTGATTAAAACAGCAAGTTTTTTTGGATTAAGATGAAAAGTATATACATTTCGGACAACATGTCGAAAACCACGATAGTCCTCCAAGTCTTCTTTTAACTCAGTCGAAAGAACAGCCGGACGAATGCCATCAATTTCTAAAACCATCTGATCCAATAATTCTCGATGCCAGTTGGCTCCTGTGGGAACTGATTCATCGACATCATTTGCAATTTTCTCAAAAATTCGTTCTGTTGCCGAGTAAAAAGCATGCAAGTTCAAAGCAACGGCATCAAGATAAAGATCATCATGATTTCTTTTGGCAGACTCAAAGCCATCAATAGCTCTTTTGACAACAACCTTAATGTCAGCCAGTTCTCTCACTATCCTTGAAGAAAGAACTTTGCCACGATCACTCATAAGATAATTCCTTCCTCTAAGATCGAGGATCTCAGCTTTTCCTGGCAATCTTGTCCATCAACAACATCCACCTTCCATTTTTCACTCACTCCGGTAGCAAATGCAACTGCGCGATAAAAATCAACAACAGAAATACCCCAAACGGCAATATCTATGTCCGACCACGAAGTAAAATCCCCTCTTGCCAAGGAACCATGCAGCATAACTTTATTTGCTCCAAATTTTTTATACAACACACCAGCAATTTTTTTTGCAACAGTCAACGCTTCAGAAGATACTTGATTTGAAACTAACCGCTCGCATCTTCCTTCATATGGATGATATTTTTCCAACTCTTTCAATGCCATATTAAAAGCTGCTTTAGAGGCCATAATTTTAACTGTAATTACGAAAATTTAATTACCCTGTCCAGGACAGAACGTTAGTCTTGGATTCACAAAAAGATTTTTATTTTTTTAATCTTCTCTATTTATCATAACTGATTGAAACATCTAATACAAAAAAAACTGCATTCAAGAATTACCGCCCTCGTGACCAACCCAAACAATGAGGTTGGTCTCTAAGAAAAGAGAAAAGGGGGACAGGCCCGAATGGCGCTAGTTTAAGCAAAAAATATTGAAATTTCAGTAAGTCACAGGCTTCTGAGCTCATTTTAGCTTCATGATCTTTGTTTTTGTATTTTCGGGGTATTGCACCAAGCCCCTCAATACGTTCAAGATTCAATTAACAGACTTTCATGAAACCAATAAAATACCCATAAACTAGCGCCATTCCTGACTTGTTCTTAGCCTCTTGCCTTACTCCGTTTTTTTAGAGCGTCTGTTCCTCTTAAAGAGCTGTTCAGAGCATACCGCAAAAAGAAACAGGCTGCCAATCCAGAGGAGCTGAGAGGGTGAATGGGTGACCAGGAAGATAATCAATGTAAGAATGGTAACAGCCAGCAGAATCGCACCCGTTACAACCAGCCATGGCAATGATTGTGTCTGCTTTTGCAGTTTTAGATTTGCTAAAGAAATGCCAAGGGAAACCAACAGAAAGGTCATACTTGAAAAGGCGGCTATAAGTTCAAGACCGCCAAAATAGGTGAGAATAATGGTTAGTGTTGCCATTGTGACAACCGCCATCCATGGAACTGACTCCCGATTACGAAAAGAAAATGCTTGGGGCATTTCCTGCTGGCTGGCCATCTGTGCCATCATTCGTGATGCACCAAGCATGGTGGCATTAATGGCAGATGCGGTTGCAAGCAGTGCAGCAATGGAAACAAGGATACGCCCCCCGTTGCCCAGCACCGGTTCTGCGGCAACGGCCAGCGCATATTCCTTTGCTGCTATAAGCCGGCTTTCAGGGAGAGAGCCAACCGCAATAAAACTCAAGAGCACATAAATTACTGTGACAATCGCAATTGAACCATAAATGGAGCGTGGAATGTTTCTGACTGGTTCGGCCGTTTCACAAATCGTATTGGTAATAAGCTGGAAGCCTTCAAAGGCGACAAAGATAAGCGCTGCCGCCATAAAGATTGATAATACTCCCCGATCCATAAAAGGACTCAGTTCGGATATCTCAACACCCCGTAAACCCGCAATGGCAAGCAGTCCCAATAACATTACTTTGGTATATACTATAATATCTTCGGTTCTTCCTGAACTCTTGGCACCGTAGAGGTTGATGATCATAAAAAAGAGGATGATGCCAACGGAAAGTAACTGTCGAAGTATCGTGGATTCATTCTGGCCGAGAAGTTCAGAACCATACGCACCAAAGGTGAAGGCATAAAGTGCCATGGTTCCGATATAGCCGAGGATAACTGTCCAGCCGGTAATGGAAGCGATAAACGGTTTATCCGGGAAAGCCTTTTCCAGATAAGTAAAACTCGCCCCGTCATCACGAAAGGCAAGGGCAAGCTTAATGTAGGAATAGCCGGCCACAAGAGCAAGAACACCACCGAGTGCAAAGGCAATGGGAGTCGCATTACCAGTAATGCTGACAGCAAGCCCCATAACAGAAAAGACTCCACCACCAATCATGGCGCCAATGCCAATGGCAAGGAGTTCTTGGAATTTCAGTTTATTGTTTTCTGTTCTCATATCAACTGGTTCTCGTTAAAATGCTCATCCTCCAGTTCTGGGGACAGTATATTTATCCTTATGGTCATCGAACCAAACAGGGACAGATCTCGATAAAACACTTGGCGGTCTTTTCACTGCCCCTTTTGGTGCAAACAGTCGTACATTCGATCTCCCGCCCTCTGCTAGACACTTTACAGTCTAGAAAATCAATTTCAAGGTCGGATATCGTGAGCTGCAACTGTTCTGCAGTCGGTTGACTGCGTCGCAGAATTTTCCTGTAACGAGCGGGCCTGGTAACTGGTGCATTTTATCGGGGACAGGGCAGCATGGAGAGGGGGGGAAAGTCCGCTTTTGTCTTTTAGAGGGTTGCCTGATAGAAAAAAACCATGTCACGATCTTTGTGAATTGAATATCCCGGAGCCTGATGTCAAGCCATTACCACCTGCTGATCCAGATATCCGACGGCAACCTTTTTCAGGGTATGCGGCATAAAAACGGAGTCTACACCAGCGATCTAATCGTCGCAACATAATGGAAGGACAACTGTTTCGAGGTCGGGACAAGGCCGTACTTGTCAGCATGTAGTGTGAGCAGTATAGTCCCGGTGGATGAAGTCGAGAATGAAAGCTGATATGAGAATAGGTAAAGAGGTGAGTAACCTCTGGAAAAGATAGGCAAAGGTTAAAAGTGGATTTGACCCCTTATTTTCAATCCAAAGGGAACTGATGATGCGAATTCGGAAAAACAGCGGCAGGACGGCTGTGGATAGAAAAAAGAGTGGAAAGTGATTATCAATTGGTCCTGGAGTTACATTTGTTCAGCAGAGAATTCTAACGATAAAACAACTGCCAGTTGTCCCGTCACTGTTCACTGTAACGGAACCATTATGTTGTTTAGCGATGGATTGAACCAGGGCAAGCCCTAAACCATTTCCTGAAATGGAACGACTGGCATCACCACGATAAAAACGGTCAAAGATCAGCTCTCTGTCCTGTGCCGGGATACCCGGACCGTTGTCAACTACGGAAAGGATGGCATGTTTTCCCTCTGATGTCAGGGTGATGGTAATTCTACCACCTGTCGGAGTAAATTTGAGTGCATTATCAAGTAGATTGGCTAGAAGACGCTGTAAACTGTTACGATTGCCGGAAATTAAAAGCGGCTGATGTCGGATTTGAGCCGTCAGGCTGATCTCCCTGTCTTCGGCAGCTGGCTGATACAACTCAACAGCCATGTTCACTATCCAGGACAAATCGACCTGTTCCATGCCCATAACCTTGAGACCTGCATCGATTTCAGCAAGTTCCAGAATGGTGTTGACCAGCCCCACAAGCCGATCACTTTCTTCAATGACAGTTACTGCCATATCACGATAATCGCTCAGGTCTCCATCTCTGGTGAGGGTGGTTTCAGCAACACCACGCATACGGGTGATGGGTCTTCGCAGGTCATGGGCAACATTATTGACAACACCTTTCAGCTCGTCAATAAGATCTGAAATACGTTGCTGCATCCTGTTGAACATGGCGGCCAGGGTCTCAATCTCTTCCCCACGGTTGCCTCTGCTGATGGGTTGATCCAGATCACCGGAAGCTATGCGTGCTGCCGCCTCAGTTACTTCACGTACCCCACCCATGGCTCGGCGGGCAATAAGGTGGGCACCGACACCGCCTAACACAAGGATGAGCAAAAAGACCGTGAAAAATGTTTCCCGGTACGATTCCAGAACCTCGTCTTTGTCATCTGCAACCCCTGCCTGAAGAAAAAATCCATCCTTCAGGAGGGATGTAATCATTCGGGTGGGATACTCGTGCCCCGAAATATGAAGACGAGTAATCTGCTCACCACTTATGGGAAACGATACGGGGAAGTGTTCCTCTGTTTTCCAGGAAGTAAGGTCCGAAGCAATAACCGCTTTACCGTCGGGATCGAGTAGGCGAAAGAAGATCCTTTCCTTACCAGTCGCAGAGGATTCAATAGTAAATTCCTCTTGCAGACCGGCACGACCTCCTTCTGCCCGTGTCTTTATAAGTTCACGAATGGTGGCACGCAGTCGGTCATCGGTCTGTTGATTCAGGTTATGGACAATATGGACATAGACAAGTAGAAAGGCCCCCAGTGACAGCACACCGAACAGCAAGGTGTAAGAAAGTGTCAGGCGTCTTGCAACAGTGGAAAAAATCCTATTCTGCACTTTTGCCTACCTTTTTTCATCCAGGACATAACCAACACCCCTGACAGTGTGGATGAGACGTTGGGAGTGTTCTTTGTCAATTTTCTCCCGCAGTCTGCAGATACAGGCTTCAACCACATTGGTCTGGGGGTCAAAATCATAGCCCCAGACCTGTTCCAGAATCATCATTTTCGAAATCACACGTCCACTGTGCTGCATCAGGTAACTAAGTAGGGAAAATTCTCTCTGCTGCAGTTCGATCTCCTGCCCTCTTCTAAACACTTTACGGCCTAGAAGATCAATTTCAAGGTCGGATATCGTGAACTGCGACTGTTCTGCATTCGGTTGACTGCGTCGCAGGAGTGCAAAGAGACGGGCGACAAGTTCGGCAAAGGAGAAGGGCTTGACCAGATAATCATCCCCCCCCGCCTTGAACCCGCTCAGCCGGTCTTCCACCGTTTTCCTGCCACTTAAAAAGAGGATCGGCATGGTCAATCCGGCAGAACGCAACTGTTCAACAAGACTCAAGCCATCAAGCCCGGGCAGCATGATATCGATAATTGCAGCATCAAAAGAACCTTCAAGTCCAAGGTCAAGCCCTGTCCTGCCGTTCACAGCATGATGTACGGAGAACCTCTCTTCAGTCAATCCGGACTTGATAAAAGCAGCTGTCTTTTGGTCATCTTCGACAAGAAGAATGTTTGTCATGCTTATTTGTTATGCATTGTTTTCAAGGGATTTTTTCTCCAGCGTTCCGTTGCCATATAAATAGTTGGCAGAAGGTTCAAGGTAAAAAGTGTTCCGGTGCTCAAACCACCGAAAAGCATGATACCAAGTGGCTGCAGTAGTTGCGGGCCGTCACCCAGACCAAGGGATGCTGGGATCAATGCCAGCAATGTCGTTAAATGAGTCAAGATCATTGGCCGGGTTCGAACCCGGGCTGCCTCACGAATTGCCTCTCCGGCCGCCATCCCCTGTTTGCGGAATTTTCGGGCAAAGGTGAGCAACATAATACCGTTATTTGTTGAAACGCCTATCAGGGTAATAAAACCAATAAACACCGTCAGGTCAACCGGCTGCCTGGTCAAATACAGCGCCACTGCTGCTCCGGTAAAATCCAGGGGTAGTTTAACCAGTACCACCAGCGGATCAAGCAGATTATCCAACTGTAGAGCAATAATACCATAAACCAGCAGTGCAGAACCAAGTAGAACCCAGAACATCCGGGAGGCGGTTTTAAAAAGCTGACCATATTCACCTGTGTAAGCAACCTGGATAGCCGGTGGCAGATGGAGAGCGGCAATAACTGCGTCCAGGTCACGGAGAACAGCAAGAGGATTGCCGTCGATTTCCGCTGTCAGAGTAAGCGAACGTAGACCGTGCTGGTGGGTAATGGTGGGATGGCTGGAACTCTGCCTGATATCCGCTACCTGGTCCAAAGGTACGGTACCGCCATCCAAGGTCGGTACCGCTATCTGCTGAATATCCCGAAGCTGTTTGCGGGAGTCGGCCCGAAAGCGCAGGAATACCGGGACAGGCATCTGATCCCGAACCACTTCGGAAACCGTCTCCCCCTGCATGGCCAGGCGAATGGCAGCAGCTGCATCTGAAGCACTGACTCTGCGCAGGGCAAGGGTGTCGGAATCAAGACGAATGGAAATCTGATCCACGGGAATCTTGGTGTTGTTGACCACATTGGTCAACCCGGAAAGTTTATGGGCAGCCGCTTCTACTTTGGCAGCAGCTGTATAAAGTTCATCAAGGTTGGTTCCAAACAGGGTTATGCCGAAAAGAGCAGGCAGGCCGGAAAAAGATTCGTCAAGCTTTTCACTGGTCGGTTCGTTAACCCTGCCGATAACCCCGTCCATCTTCTGTATGAGCTGGTCAAGATCATGTTTAAGGGTTGTAGAGTTAGAGTTCCCGGATCTGTCCAAACGCACCACCAGCTCACCCTGATCCGGTCCCTCTATGTAAAAAGAGGCCTCTGGAGAACCGGTACGACGAAAGACGCTATGCACCCCATGCAGGGCAAGGATGTCTTTTTCCAGTCGATCGCCCATCCTGTTGCTTTCGGCAAGAGACGTGCCTGGAGGGAGCTGATAACTAAGCAGCAGCGAGTTTTCATCAAGCAGAGGCAGCAGCCTGGCAGGATTAAACACCAGCAGGCTGGTACCAGCGAGCAAAAGCAGAGAGACGGTCACGATGGTGATACTGCGGTGACAAAGAAAGTGATCGAGCAGGTGCAGGTTCAACTGTTCAAAGATCTGTATCCACCTGGCACCAAGTCCCGGTTCTTTCTTTACCTGATTAATGGGCCGCATCCAGTGGACAGCAGTAAGGGGTATCAGGGTGACAGAGAGCAGCAGGGAAAAGAGCAACAGAATACTGAAACTGAGACCAAAGGGATGAAACAGGCGACCAGCAAGACCACTGATAAGTACAAGCGGTGCGAAGGCGGCAAGCACCGTCATCGTTCCGGCAATGTCTGCCCCTAGAATTTCCCTGGTACCGTTCAGGGCTGCCTGCCAGGGAGTCTGTCCCAGGTTCCGGTGGCGGTCGATATTCTCCAGTACCACAATGGAATCATCAGCCACCATGCCGATGGCAACAGTCAGAGCACCAAGGGTCATCAGATTCAACCCCAGCCCCATGGAGTGCATGACCCAAAATGTACCCAGCACACTGAGGGGGAAAGTAAAAGCAATGGCCATGCTTGCCCGATTCCGGCCAAGGATAAAGAGAACAGCCAGGATAGCCAGCATGGCACCGGAGAGGAGATGATTACGCATGTTGCGATAGGCAAGACCGATAATCTCTGCCTGATCGTAAAATTTTTCCAGGCTCACTCCCTTTGGCAGCGTGCTTTTTGCCAATTCCCTGTCAACCAGTCTGGAGACCGCTAGAGTACTGGCTCCGGACTGTTTCTGGATGCTGAAGGCCACAGCAGGTAGTCTGTTCTCTGTGATGACGTACCGCTGTGGTCTGGTACCGACATAGATTTCTGCAACATCAGCAAGGCGCAGTTGAACTACGCCGCTGACCCGTACCGGCACTGCACGCAGGTCATCAATATTGAGCAGCCTGCCGTCGGTACGGATCAACAGGTCCCGCCCATGCTCTTCCAGGTAGCCCCCCGTATCCAGGATGTTTGCCCTGCCAATGGCATCTGCAATATCTGTTGCCGTCAGGCCTGCCTGCCTGAGCTTGAGAGGATCAATATCTACACGCCAGCTGGAAACGCCACCTCCCATCACCTCGACCCTTGCCACCCCTGGCAGCGAGGTAAGGCGGGGAGCAAGCTGATACTGCACCCAGCTACGGGTTTTGACAGGATCGCCGCCGCTTGCAGTATAGGTGGAAAGCATGGCCAGTGAGGTACCGATATTTTCCAGCTTTGAATCGGCCCCTGCCGGCAGGCTGGAACGAACCTGTGCCAGTCGTCCATAGACAAGCTGCCTGGCCTGCAACACATCGACTCCCCAGGAAAATTCGACGGTTACCTGGGAAAATCCCGGTGCTGAGGTTGAGCTGACCCGCTGCAGGTTATTTAAACCCTGCATGGAATTTTCTATGGGGCTGGTCACCAGCTGCTCCATGTCCTCGGCAGTACCTGCCGGATAATGGGTTATGATATTGATTAACGGGTAGTTCAGGTCGGGAAACAGGTCCACGGGCAGGTTGGTAAAACCTGACAGACCGGCAAGACCGATCAGGAGAGCACCGATAATGACAGCAATCGGTTTTTTTAAGATGGTTTCAAGCATGATATTCTTTCGTAATACGGATTAATCCACAAACTGAATCAACTCTTTCAGGTCACGATAGAGCAGCTCATAAGCGTTTTCCCGAACAACCTGCTGCCCACCACGAAGGCCCGACAGGACAGGTACTTTTCCCCTGACTGCATTGCCAACTTCAATCTGTTTGGGTGTATACCCTTGATCTTTTGCAACAATACACCAGGTTTTGTTATTACGGCTGACCACTGCGGTTTGCGGAATCCAGACGACAGAACGATCCGGATTGCGATGAATAACCTCTATCCATTGACCATCACTGAGCAGAATTTCAGGATTATCTGTGCTAAACAGAATCTGCCGCATACCGCTGTGTACATCGATCCCCGGTTTTCCGGACAGCCGCTTCAGTTTGAACATTGCGTCTTCTTTTTCAATCACAGTTTCACCGTTCAACCAGTTACCCAGTTTCTTTTCAGCAACACTAACGCTCACATAAACCCGGTGCAGATCCTCAAATGCAAGCAAAGGAGTGTTTGGTTGCATCCAGACACCGACCTGCGGTGGTCTGTTTTTCACTATGCCGCTGAAGGGTGCCCGCAGTTCACCGAACATATCAGCAATATCCCGGGGAAGATTTTTATCCAGGAGTTCATTTACCTCTTTTCGTTGCATATCATTGTTAAGCAGCTCGAGCACTGTCTGCAGGGCGTCCCAGGACTGTTCAAGATCGGCTCTGTATCTGGTTACTGTTTCCTCTGCACCAGCAGCATCACGACGTGTCAGTGTATGCTCTCTGGTACTTTTGCTGATTATTTTTTCTTGCTTTTCAGCAACGACAAAGAGTTTTCGTCGACTGGCATAATCACTGATTTTTTTCAGCAGATCAGGTGCGTGAAATCGAATCAGGACTGTCCCAGCTGGGACAGACAGGCCGGGTTCAACCTGAACATCTGTAATCTTCAGGAAAAAGGGAAGTATGATTGTGCTCTTTGCCCTGGCAGATACCAGACCAAAGGCACGAACCTCCTGCTGCCACTGACCGGATTCTGCCGAAGTGAGCGGATACGTTGCCGCCAATGTCGATCCACAAAAAATCAGACAGAGTAAACAGCTGAAAGGAAACAATCGGGTGAGCATTTGTCGCTTGCGCATAATCTGCTTAATTATCGGTTGTAAGTACATAATCACTTCCATTACTAAGTAGTCAGGACCCATGAGCCGGATTGCTTCAGCCCCGGAAAAGTTTTCCTGCTGAGGGATGACTGTGATGGCTTTCATTGGACACTCTTTTTTGCAGCAAACTCTTCACCGGAATATTTAACAACCGGCAAACAGTCCTCTCCGGGCAGTGCCAGCATAACCTGCAAAGCAAGGCTGTTTTCCCACTGAGCCTGTTCCAGTGCAATCTCTTCCAGCCGTTTAAGAACCCAGGTATATTCCATATTGAAAAAGGTGAGGGCATCAATATCACTGTTCTTATAGGCCTCTCTTGTTTTCTCGACGATTATCTGCAGTTGGGGTAAATATTTTTTCAATAGTGCCTGTTGAGCATCAATGATTTCCTGGAGTTCGAGTAACCTGTTCACGTCGGTAAGGGTTTGGCTCAAGCGGGCCTGATATTCCTGCTGCAACTGTTCACGGGTTGCACGTTCTATGGCAATAGCCCCCTTGCCGCCGGAAAATATTGGAAGATTTAAACTTATACCAAAACCTGTGGTATAGAGAGCACCGGTATCTTTTGTCCTGCTAATACCGATGCTGAGTGAGGGAAATTGAGAAAGAATGGCAGTCCTGACTTTGGCTTCCTGGCTCCGGTATCCTGCCTGCAGAGCAAGGAGGTCAGGCCGCCGTTGCTGAATGGTCTCCAGTCCTTTTTCAACAGCCTCACGAGACAGCAGATCCGGTTCCGGGGGAAGGGTAAACTGTAAATCTATATTCGGCGCTAATCCGAGCACTAAGCTTAACTGGTGCCGGGTTTCATTGTGTGCCTGCTCCAGCTTGTTTATCTGGCTGCAGGTGTCAAGCACTGCGGTCAAATCCGTGCCGTTCACATCAAGAGTAATATCGCCGGCTTTCAGTGCCTTGCTTGAGTTGTCATAGCGATGCAGGTAAAGCTCCCTGGTCTTGTGGAGCAGTTCCAGCCTGTTCAATTCCAGAGTGGAGCGGATCGCAAGAGAACGGGCTTGCTGCATGACCTGCCATTCTTTCCACAAAAGACTCAGATTCACCTGATTCTGTACCTGTTGCTCGGCATCTATCCTCGCCTGGCGGGTAATCAGGGGAATAATGTCATATCCCAGTCCCAGCCCCCAGGCGTTAACGGTGCCAATCGTATCTCCCGTAGGAAAATCAAGATTTGCAGTTAGCTGGGGATCTGGAAGCAGCCCGGCAGCAAAGAGCTGGGCTCCAGCTACCTTTTGCTTAGCCCGTTCTGCCTGAAGATCAGGATTATTGAGAACTGCAATAATGGCAGTTTCCGTGAGATCCAGACCGTCAGCCGGGTTGATTTCATGCTGCTGCAATAATCCTGCAGATTGCTTCTTTTCAATAGTATACTGTAACTCTGGCAGATTTTTGAGCAACATGGAATTTTCCTGTAACGGTCGGGCCTGATAACTGGTGCATCCTGTCAGGAACAGGGCAGCAGTACACGAGACCAGCAACAGGGAATGTCTCTGTTTTTCTTTCCTTACGCCCCTCATATTTCTCCTCTTTTCCAATACATTCTTTCATCAAAGACGCCCTCCCGGTATCATCTGCTCTCCTGTGGACCCTCTGTGAAGTATGATACTTTTATAATCTTACACCACAATAGGAACAACTACACATTATCATTTGCTAATGTGTACCGGCAATCTGTACACACCAAACCGGAAACAGACTGTTGTGTCAGTAACAAAACACACAACACAATGATCCGCGACATTCTTCAATTTGCCTGCAATGACGATCAGAATACATTATCCGGGAGACAAGGGGAATTTGTCTTGATGATATTCCTGTCCCTATCAAAAACGGGGAGATGATCGATAAAACCAATAGACCTTACCTTTTTGTACAGATCCTCCCAAAATGTCACAAAGACTCCAAAGTCGTGTAACCCTTCAGCGGTTTACCTCTCATCAAACAATCCCACAACGCACTGTTTATATGGAATATAATTAATTTTTGATATTGGCATAAAGCTTGTAATAGCTGAAAGTGTAACAAATAATCCACGAGCAACCTGTGTAAAAGGTGTCTCGAAAATATAACGGTGACTATTGCTTCCAGCACATCGGTCACCACATTCTAATTAAAGGAGTTTGAGCATGAGAAAAGTAGCGATTTACGGAAAAGGCGGCATCGGCAAATCCACCACCACTCAGAACACAGTGGCAGGTCTGGTTGAATTGGGTCGTAATATTATGGTGGTCGGCTGTGATCCCAAGGCGGATTCCACCCGTCTGCTCCTTGGAGGTCTTGCCCAGAAATCTGTTCTCGACACCCTGCGTGAAGAAGGTGAGGATGTGGAACTTGAGGATATCCGTAAAGAAGGTTACGGCGGTACCTGGTGTGTTGAATCCGGCGGCCCGGAGCCGGGAGTCGGTTGTGCCGGTCGCGGTATTATCACCTCAATCAATATGCTCGAATCCCTTGGTGCTTACGAAGAGAGTGAAGAGCTTGATTATGCTTTTTATGACGTTCTCGGCGATGTTGTTTGCGGAGGATTTGCCATGCCCATCCGTGATGGTAAGGCTGAAGAGATCTATATTGTTGTCTCCGGAGAGATGATGGCCATGTACGCGGCCAACAATATCAGTAAAGGTATCGTCAAATTCGCCCAGTCCGGTTCTGTTCGTCTCGGTGGTCTGATCTGTAACTCCCGTGCAGTGGATAATGAAGCTGAGATGATCGAAAATTTTGCTGAGAAACTGGGAACTAAAATGATTTATTTTGTCCCCCGTAACAATGATGTACAGCGGGCTGAGATTAACCGGAAGACGGTTATTGAATGGAAACCGGAAGTCTCACAGGCAGATGCCTACAGAGGCCTGGCGAAAGCAATCGATGAAAATGATAACTTCGTCGTCCCGACTCCCCTTGAGATTGAAGAGCTCGAAGCCCTTCTCATGGAGTACGGTTTGATGGAAGCCGCTTAAGACAAAGCCTCACTTTTTTAACACTTATACAAAAGAAAATATCGGTCAGCTTCCAAAGGCTGCCGACAAGTTGGAGATATAGATATGATGATAATGATTCGCTCAATTATTCGTCCTGAAAAGGCAGACGCCGTCATGGCGGCGCTCATGGATGCCGGTTTTCCTGCTGTTACTAAATACAGTGTTGCCGGACGTGGTAAACAGCGCGGTATTAAGATAGGTGATATCACCTATGATGAACTACCAAAGGTGATGCTGATGAGTGTTGTAAATGCAGAAGAAAAACAATTCGTTATTGATACCATTATGGACACAGCACGTTCCGAAGGAAAAGGTGCCTTTGGTGATGGTAAGATTTTTGTCAGTGATGTGGAGGAGTCCTACACAATCAGTTCAGGTACCAGGGAAACTGCCGCCGCATCTGAGGGGGTGCCGGCATGAAAGAGGTCATCGCTGTTGTGCGCATAAATATGATGAACCAGACCAAGCAGGCCCTCGCCGACTGTGGTTGTGACGCCTTCTTTGCCCATGAAGCCCATGGCCGGGGAAAAGGTTTTGTCAATCGTCAGATCCTCGAAGGTGCCGAACATGGTTACGAGGAAGCAGCCTCTGTTCTTGGGGAAAAGGGTAAACTCTATCCAAAGCGTTTGCTCACTGCCGTTGTGGAAGACAGCATGGTCGGCTGTGTGGTGGATACGATTATAAACACAAATCAGACCGGCATGCCCGGTGACGGAAAAGTTTTTGTTCTGCCCATACAGGATGCTGTACGGGTACGAACCGGAGAAATGGGCGAAAAAGCTATCATTTGATTTAAGATGGCTAAGGAAAAAGCTCCATATGTGAGGAGCGAAAACTCTTAATTATTTCGGCGTACTAAAGTATGTCGCAATGATACAAAATATGCAGCGACGAAGCAGATGGAGAATTTTTTCGACGCCATCAATAATAGGGAGTACTGAAATGGTTACAGCAACCAAGAAAAAAATGGTGCAGTGGGATCCTGCCGATATCAAAGCGGAATTAATAAAAAAATATCCGCCCAAGGTAGCCCGGAAACGCGCCAAGCAAATAATGATTAACGAGGCGTTGGAAAACGAGACGCCTGAAATTACGGCAAATGTCCGTACTACTCCAGGTATTATCACCATGCGCGGCTGTACCTATGCCGGCTGTAAAGGCGTTATCATGGGACCGACCCGCGATATCGTCAACCTGGTACATGGCCCCATCGGCTGTAGCTTCTACGCCTGGCTGACCCGTCGTAATCAGACCGACGCAGGCCCGGATGGAGAGAACTACATAAACTATTGCTTCTCAACCGACATGCAGGAACACGATATCATCTTTGGCGGTGAAAAGAAGCTGGCAGCAGCTGTGCAGGAGATCTATGACCTCATGCACCCAAAATCCATAGCTATCTTTGCAACCTGTCCCGTGGGTCTGATTGGTGATGATATTCATACCGTAGCCAAAAATATGAAGGAAAAACTTGGCGACTGTAATGTCTACGCATTTTCCTGCGAGGGATATAAGGGAGTGAGTCAGTCTGCAGGCCACCATATTGCCAATAACCAGGTGTTCAGACACATTGTCGGTGAGAACAACACACCGGCGGAAGGCGAGTTTAAAATAAACCTCTTAGGTGAATACAATATCGGCGGTGATGGTTTCGAGATTGATCGTATCTTTAAAAAATGCGGAATCACCAACCTTGCAACCTTTTCCGGCAACTCCACCTATGACCAGTTTGCCACAGCCCACCAGGCTGATCTGAACGCAGTCATGTGCCACCGTTCCATTAACTATGTGGCCGATATGCTGGAAACAAAATTTGGTATCCCCTGGGTTAAGGTGAATTTTATCGGGGCAAATGCTACGGCAAAATCTCTCAGAAAAATTGCCGCCTATTTTGAAGATCAGGCATTCATAGACCGGGTTGAAGCTGTCATCAAAGAAGAGATGCCCGAAGTTGACGCTGCAGTTGCTGATGTACGCAGCCGCACAGAAGGCAAAACTGCCATGCTCTTTGTGGGAGGTTCCAGAGCTCACCATTATCAGGAACTCTTTAAGGAAATGGGTATGAAAACAATCTCAGCCGGCTATGAATTTGCCCATCGGGATGATTACGAGGGGCGACAGGTCCTTCCGAACCTGAAGGTGGATGCGGACAGCAGGAATATTGAAGAAATTGAAGTAGAAGCTGATGAAACCCGTTTCAATCCGCGTAAAACACCGGAACAGCTGGCAGCTCTTGAAGATGCCGGGGTGAAATTCAAGCACTATGACGGTCTGGCACCCGATATGGACGAGGGTACACTTATTATTGATGACCTGAACCAGTACGAGGCAGAGAAGCTGGTAGAGATCATGAAACCGGATATTTTCTGTGCAGGAATTAAAGAGAAGTTTTCCATCATGAAACTGGGCGTACCCATGAAACAGCTGCACAGTTACGATTCAGGCGGCCCCTATGCCGGATTCCAGGGTGCGATCAACTTTTATAAGGAGATTGACAGGCTGACAAGTTCTAAGGTCTGGACCTATCTGAAAGCTCCCTGGCAGGAGAGTCCCGAACTCACTGCCGCTTATGTCTGGGAGTAACAGAGGACAGAAACCGGACTAAAAAAATCAGAAAATATGAATTGAAAATCATATGTAGAGGTATAAATCAATGTTATTACGTCACACACCAAAAGAAGTAGGGGAACGCAAAGCGGTCAGCATTAACCCTGCCAAAACCTGTCAGCCTATTGGAGCCATGTATGCGGCACTTGGTATCCACGGCTGCCTGCCACACAGTCACGGCTCTCAGGGCTGCTGCGCCTACCATCGATCGACACTGACCCGTCATTATAAAGAGCCGATTTCCGCTGCCACCTCCTCCTTTACAGAAGGGGCGTCAGTTTTTGGCGGTCAGGCCAACCTCCTGCAGGGAATCAATAATATCTTCTCTGTTTATGAGCCGGATATAATTGCTGTTCATACCACCTGTCTCTCAGAAACCATTGGTGATGATCTCCCCCAGATCAGAAAAAAAGCCCAGACAGAGGGAAAAATTCCCGATGGAAAATATGTAATAGGGGCCTCCACCCCGAGTTATGTGGGATCACACGTCACCGGTTTTTCCAACATGGTGAAATCCATGGTGGAGTTTGCTGAAAAAACGGAGAAGAAAAACGGCAAGGTCAATATTATACCCGGTTGGGTTGAACCCTGCGATATGGAAGAGATCAAACGCATGGCCAGACTCACCGGAGTGGGAACTATTATGTTTCCTGACACATCAGGAGTTTTGAATGCCCCCATGACCGGGGAATACAAAATGTTTCCCGATGGCGGTACAACCATTGACGAATTAAAATCAACAGGTGATTCCACTGGTACCCTCGCCCTTGGCGAATGGTGTTCGGCAGATGCCGCAAGACTGCTGGATAAAAAATGTAAGGTTCCGTGTAAGGTGCTGGATATGCCCTTTGGTCTTCAGGCAACCGATCGCTTCGTTGATGCCATGAGAACCATAGCAGGTGTCTCCGTCTCAGAAGATCTTGCCGTTGAACGCGGACAGCTGGTGGATATGATCACTGATATGCATCAGTATTTTTATAAGAAAAAAGTAGCCATTGCAGGCGATCCGGATCAGGTCATTGCCATGGTGGAGTTTCTTGTTGCACTTGATATGTGCCCGGTTCATGTGGTTACCGGAACCCCCGGCAAGAAGTTTGAGAAACGGATTAAGGAAATCACCGAAGGCAAGGGATTTGAAGTAAATGTGAAGGCGAGAGGTGATCTTTTTCTCCTTCATCAGTGGATGCAGAATGAGCCGGTGGATCTTCTGATCTGCAATACCTACGGAAAATATATTGCACGGGATGAAGATGTACCTCTGTTGCGCTGGGGATTCCCCATTCTTGATCGTCAGGGACATCAGTATTTCCCCACCGTGGGCTACAAAGGTGGTCTTCGACTGCTTGAAAAGATTCTTGGTCTGCTGTTGGATCGTAAGGATCGGGATGATCCCGAAGAAACATTTGAGCTGGTTCTGTAAGGGAGACTGCCATGTACGATGGAACATACACAGCTTCGATGACAGTGCATATCAAACTTCCCATTGCCCCCCGGGCAAATTACAGATTGAGCAGGACTGCGGATGAAAAAACAGATTCCGCAGCCCTGGTTCCTGCCGAGGCTGTCGCCTGGGTGCAGGCACTTCGCAAAGGAGGAAAGAATATCCAGATCCTCGAGCTCTGCGGCCCAGGCGATGTTCTGGCTTCGCTTCCTGCTACTCTGGACTGCCTGGAACGTCTGCAACCTGAAACCGCTAATACCGAGCTTTCCTTAACCACCATCGGACTGGGAGCTGCATCATCTGCTCCTGCTCTTGCCCGTCTTGGCGTAAAAACTGTAAATCTGCTGGTGGACACGGTTACATCCGAAACAGCAATGAAGCTGTATACATGGATTCGTCCTGCCAAAAAGAACGTTCCCATGGCCCAGGCCTCGGAGATACTTATCAGTGCCCAGGCCGAAGCTGTGGAGGCCCTTACTGATGCCGGCATCAGAGTGCTCATACGAAGCACTCTGGTGCGCGGGATCAATGAAAAAGAAGTCGCAGCCATCGCGGAAAAGATGGCTGGTTTGGGGGCTTCGGCAATGGAGATTGACGGGGAAGAAGGCGTTGACCTGGAAAAACTGTCATCACAGGCATCAAACTATCTTCCGGCAAGCGTATATATTGCCCCACCTGAGCTTCCGCCTCCGGGTGTACCAGGTTCATGTACGGATATCAGCATGCCGAAACCAACGGAAGATCGACCAAATGTGGCTGTGGTCAGTAGCAACGGAATGGATGTAGATATGCATCTTGGCCAGGCATTACAGGTACTGATTTACGGGCCCAGAGATGATGGTCTGGCCTGTCTTTTGATGGCGCGTCAAACGCCTGCGGCAGGTGCCGGCCCGGATCGCTGGAAACTTCTGGCAGAAGAATGTCTCCATGACTGTTTTGCCCTTCTGGCAACCCATGCCGGTGATGCACCCCGAAAGGAACTTGCCGGACTTGGAATCCAGGTGGTCCTTACGGAAGACAATGTTGAAGGTCTGGTAGATGTTCTCTACGGCGGCGGTAAAAAAAAGAAATGTAAGAAATAGGGGAGAGATAAAAATGGCTATACCGGAAAGAATGATCCTTGTCTGCCAATCGTTTCGTGTGGTTGGGGACAAGAAGGGAATCTGTCATAAAGGTACCGATGGATTCCTTCAATATATAGAAGAAGAGCTGCTGGATCGTGGTCTGGACTGTCTTGTGACAGCCACCACCTGCCTCAAACAGTGCGACAACGGCCCCATTATGGTTATCCAGCCAGAAAACTGGTGGTTTAAAGGGGTTGACAGTGAAGAGGCCATCGATACCATCCTTGATGGTCTGGAAGATGGTGAACCTGCAGCTGAGTATATTATTTCTTAACAACATATCAGGACTGAAGAGCGAAATGGCCAATATCATCTTTTATGAAAAGCCCGGATGCATCAATGGTGAGAAGCAAAAAGCCATTCTTCGAGCTGCGGGACATTCCCTGAACTGCCGGGACATCCTCAATTTTCCCTGGAAACGGGAAAAACTTCTGGCCTTTGTAATGGGGAAAAACCCGGCTGAAATGATGAATCATACGGCTCCTGCTATAAAGAGTGGTGAAATTGTACCGAAACAGCTCACATTCAATGAGGCAGTCGGTATGATGTTGCAAAATCCAATCCTGATCAAAAGACCTCTTGTAGAGGTAAATGGCATGAACATTCAAGGGTTTATGGATGTTCGCCTCAAACCTTATCTGGGAGATTGGGATGACAGTGTTGATGTGGTGACCTGCCCTAATCTGCAAAACCTTTCCTGTGATGAGCAAAAGGGGGAGCATCGATGACATTTAAAACACACCTGGAATCCCATGGAGAAAAATGTCCAAAATGTGATTCCAAAGCGATAAAGGCGAGCAGTGCACCGGAAAAGGTGGCTGCTGATACAGTACATGTTGCTATGTTTTGCGCCACTTGTGGTGCCAGATGGCGGAATATTTATACTCTCACCAAGTCAGAAGACTTGTAAAAGCGTAAAGCATGGCTGAAGAGAAAGTAGTTTAATAAGAACTTAGGGATACAATCATGAAAAACACTTGGGAAAAAATTTTTGAATACGCTTCCATGCCGGTGCATGGCACAATGTCACGTAAGCTGCGCAAAAGCGTAACTCTGCAAATCAACGAAGGCAAGGTCTATGAAAATGCCGTAATTTTTCTTGGTGAAGAGTTTGTCCGTATCACTGAGGAGGAAGCCGGAAAGTTGACCATTAATACCTATTACGACTGGGCCAGCATCGGTTCCATACGGACCGGCAGCCCCACTGAATAGCTTGCTCATGGCACCTACTCGTGTGCGCCAGGCCCAGCTCACCGATCTTGATGATCTGCTTGGCCTGCTTAAGCTGCTTTTCAGTATTGAAGAGGATTTTCATTTTGATGCAGCTCGACAGCGCCGGGGGCTTGCCATGATGCTTAATCGTGATGGAGCTGTCATTCTGATTGCTGAGGGAGAGCGGAGGGTAATTGGTATGTGTACCGGACAACTCATGATATCCACAGCAGAGGGTGCTTGTTCCCTGCTCGTAGAAGATGTAGTGGTGGATGAGCAATGGCGCGGAAAAGGGGTTGGAACAGCACTGCTTAAGGCTCTTGAAGAATGGGCCAAAGAGAGGAAAGTGTCTCGCTTTCAGCTCCTGGCAGATAAATCCAATGATGCAGGAATCAGATTTTACCATAAACAGAACTGGCAGAACACAAAACTTATTTGTCTGTGTAAACATCCATTGATTGCTGCAGACACAGAAAAGGGACAGGGAAAACATGAGTGATACAAAGACAGATGCAGCAAAGGTATCCACAGTGGGGTTTGGCGATATAAAAAGTGAACCGGAAGCCATTGACGACTGGGATGTCTTTCTCCGTGACGGAGAAGCATTTTTGCGAACGGGTCTTGCTGCCTATACAAAAGAAAAAAAGGCTTTCACTCCGGAGATTCTTTATAACATCGTTGCCATGGCCATTGAAAAGTTTGTAATGGCTGCCCTTATGCAACGGGGAGCTTTGCCTCATAACCACACCATGGGTGATCTGGTTGAGGCCATGGAAGATGTTTTCCCCAAGGCTATGGGTGATTTAAAAGAAGGCCTCCTTGACCTTGATCGTTACCAGGAGATCTGTGATGTGGATACTTTTACGATTATCCCTCCCGCCATGGAGGATATTCCGGGCATGCTTGCTCTTGCCCGGGATTTGCAAAAACTGGTGCTCAAAACGACAAACGGGGAGGTAGAGCAATGACACTCAGACCATTGGGTATTGTGAGGGAAATCCTTGAATCTGCAGGAATGGAACTCTCCTACGCCTATGAGGATCTTGTTTTTCTGGATCACAACGGATTTTTGCTCCAATTCACCAGCAAAGAGCAGGAGGTACTGGTTCATATTAACGAGGAGGCAAAAGAAGAAGAACTGGCACTGTCTCTGTCTCTGCTGCAGGAGAAGGCAAAAGAAAACAGGATGACCTTTAACAGGGGAACCTACTACCGCTTGAGTCAGGCTGATGAAGAAAACATCCGTATCGAATTCCTCTAACCTGTAAACAATAAAACTGAAGCAACTGACAAAACTGCTCACTAAGGAGAAAAAAATGGCTAGAGAAGATATTGAAAAACTGCTGATTGCCGGAGGAGAAGACAAGCACCTGCGGGCAAAATATGACGTACCCGCCACAAGAGAAGAGTTTGTTGAGCTGGCTGCCGGTGAAGGATATACCTTTACCGTGGAAGAGCTTGACGCAATTCTTAAAGAGTCCGGGGATGTGTTTGAAAAAAACGGCAACCCGCCGAAGCGGTCAATCTGGTGGACATGATATTTTTTGCATAAGC
>JANTGG010000052.1 GCA_024763035.1 Desulfocapsa sp.
GGTGTTGCACTCACTGCCAGCACAAGTTCATCATTTCCCTGATACTGTTCAACCAACACCTCTTCTATGGCAGGCAGGGAAATCATCTCTCCACCAAGTTTTACAAATCGTTTCAAACGTCCTGAAAATGTTAAAATACCACCGCTATCCTGCACAAGATCTCCACTGTTATACCACTCCTTGCCATTATGTTTGACAAAGGGAGAGTTGCCCGTAAAATTCATATAACCGGAAAAGACATTGGGACCACGCAGCAACAGACAGCCACTCTCTCCTTCCTGAACAGGATCTCCGGTTTCCGGATGAATAAGTGCATATTCCATGGATGGCAGGATTCTTCCTATGGTTCCAGGCATTGGATCTTCAGGGTCGTTGATACTTACAACCGGTGAACATTCTGTAATACCATATCCCTCACATACGGTTACTTGCGGAAAACTCGTCTGCAACGCATCATAAACATAGGGCTGACATTTTTCTGCTCCTGTAAAAGCGATCCGGACATGCTCCAGAATTTTTCCCGCTGTATTATTGGCGATACCATTTAGAAAGGTGGGTGTACCGATAAGGAGTGTTACATCATACGCGGAAGTTATACCTGCAAGTAGAGCCCCCTCTGTTGGATTTGCTGAATAAACCGTTGGCAATCCAATCACAAGTGGCATAATCAGTGTACCGGCAAGTCCAAGGGAATGAAATGGCGGCAGCATACCAAGCAGCCTGTCTTCCTCATATATGGTGAGTACCGATGTGAAATCGACAAGGTTTGACAGAAAGTTACCGTGGCTTAGCGGCACAGCTTTTGGATGTGCCTCCGAACCAGATGTAAAAAGTACCGCTGCATTTTCCTGTATAACTGTCTTTTTTAATTTTTTAATGGAGAAATACGATTGAAAAAGTGCTGCCAATTTTGCATATCCGGAAAGTGAAGCAGCGATATCTTCAAGAAAAATATAACGAACACCCACTGCATCGAGATCAGTCCCCTGCCCTTTTACTTTTTCGTATAATGCCTTTGCTGTGATGACGTGTTTCACCCCTGCGTTCTCAAGACAGTATCGCATATTCCCGACACCTACCGTCCAGTTCACCATCACCGGGACTTTACCGGCAAACATGACGCTGAGATAAGAAAGAGCAGCACTCACTGTTGCAGGAAGCATAATCCCGATGTGCATCTCTTCCAACCTGCAAAAGCTGCCCTTCAGGGCAAATATTCCGCTAAGCAATTGTCGATATGTCTTTGCTCCGCTCAGCGAATCAGCAACAATACACTTTCCAGGATTTTTTTCTGCCTGTTGCAAAAAAGCTTCTGCTATATTCTTCCCAGACGGCATCTTCAGGGCTTTACTGCTGCGCCCTGCAAACCAGGATTCATCA
Source organism: Desulfocapsa sp. (assembly GCA_024763035.1). Classification (GTDB taxonomy): domain Bacteria; phylum Desulfobacterota; class Desulfobulbia; order Desulfobulbales; family Desulfocapsaceae; genus Desulfocapsa. The sequence continues at coordinate 1,381 of JANTGG010000052.1, forward strand.
ACATTTATATCGTCACAGTTATCAGAAGAGCTGAACTCACCAGCAGCAGCCAGCATACAGTGAGCAACTGTCAGTAAGCCGTCCAGATTAATAAGAACAACACCAAACTCCTGTTCCAACCATGCCACATATTCAACAAGTACCAGTGAATCCAAGCCCAGATCCTGAGCAAGCCTATCGCCCTGGTTGATGGTTTCAACTCCACTCAATTCCCTTAGTTTAGCGAGAACCTGCTCTTTCATGGCGCTGGGAATATGACTGGTATCATCATTCATATTCACCTGGTCAGGCTCAGGTAGCAATGCCGCCGCCCTTCCCTGCCACCAGTAATACGGGACTGCAGTGTTCTGTTGAGGAGATGCATTATAAAACTCCTCCAGATATCTGTTTATCTGGAGTTTGCCTTTATCTCGAGGAAAATTGTCCGGCTCCATGACCTCAATAACAACTTCTCTTTTAGGTAAAAAAAACAGCCCTGATACCAACAATGAGCGGAGATAGAGACGTATGTTTTTTGTGAGGGAAGGCGATCCGTTTGCACGGCTGAAACTGCTTCCCCAAAGTCCCGTGGTACGAAGCAGAACAATCCGGGCATCCGGCACACGTTTTAATATCAGCCCGACAGAACTGTTGGCGCCAATGGATTCATATCGACTGCGATAGAGCCTTCCTGCTGGATACAATAAAATATTATCACCCTGCTGCAAGCCGTCGACAATTCCCTGTACACCATCCATCACTGCCTTTCGTCCACCTTTTCCGTTTTTGCTAAGATCCGGAATAACAACTGCGCGGAGGGTTTTCATAAGCGGGCGTACAAAACTTTTATCTACCTGCATTTCATCAGCAAGTGGTCTTGGTGCAAATCCTTTAAATAAACGGGACATAACAATAACCGGATCTATCAAGGCCGGATGATTAGGCATAAAAACTATGGATGTATTTCCTTTTGCAAAAACAGCGTCCAGCCCTTTGACCGTGATCCTGTATCGTAAGCGAAGAATAAAAAGAAGAACAAAATGTATTACTTTTTTAAACATGTCCGATCTCCTGGTTCTGTGTATTTTCATGTTTTGCGGCTATGGTTGTTCCGATATAAAAAAGAAAGGCACACCCTGCCCCGGCACCACCGAGAAAAAGGATATTGCTGGAAGGAGAAAAATTTGCATCAAAGAAAGTAAATACTTTTCCGGCAATAAGCATTCCGCTGAAAGCACAGAAATTAGCTGCGGCAATAACCTTTCCCTTTTGATCAGGCTTTGGACGTACTTGTATGAAAGAAGTCAGGGGAATGAGAAAGACTCCGCCAAATACCCCTGCCCCCATAAGTGTGATTAAAAGAAACAACCATTGATAACTCACACCCATCCGCGCGATCTCAGCGGTTCCAAACAAACATACCCCCATGCCAAAGCAAGCTGGTCCAAGTACATGGGACCAGCGCCTGGGATTCGTGATTTTGGCAGCCACCAAAGCCCCTATACAAACCCCGACCATTAATGAAACAGCAAGCAGGCTGGTTTCGCTTTTCGACATTTCAAGCTCAGTAATTCCAAGAGTATTAATCAGCATTACAGCAAGAAGACTGAAAAAATAGAAGAATGTATCCCCCATAACTGCGAGTAAAAGAAGGGGATCGTGACGAAGGTTGATGCTATCTTTCAGGGAAACAAAAGGACCAGACCACGGAAATGGTGAATGACTCCCGGAACAGCTCATTTTTTGTATTCCTGAAGCAGCGAATAAACCGAGCAGTGATACCACCAGTACCACTCCGCATACAAGTAGCCTGCCAAAGGGGATTTCAGTGGCAATCCAGTTCTGATCAAGTGCTATTCCAGCTGTAGCCATACCCAGAAGGATCGCAACTGTTGTAACCAGTTTTAAAAGGGCATTAGCCTTTGTTACATACCATGAAGGATAGAGTTCCGGGATTGAACCATTCAGTGCGGGACCAAAAAAGGTGGACTGCATTCCCATAAGAAAAACCATGGAAAGTATCCATGTCCAGTCCATGGTATATATCCCATAGGCACCAAGTACCATGGCAACTACTTCAAGAATCTTCACACCGATTATCACCTGCCGTTTAGAATATCTGTCGGCCAGCCAGCCGGCATAGGCAGAAAAGAGAATAAAGGGAAGGGAGAAAAGAGCAGTTGCCGTGCCTTGCAGCCCACTTAATCCTGCGACAACTGCAAGCAGAAGCGCTGCCTGTTTGAAAAAATTATCATTAAAAACACCAAGAAAGTAAGTGGCTGCCATGGCAATAAATTTTCCCCTTGCCGCCCTTACCCCTGTCATTTCATCACTGTTCTGTTCCATTTTTTCCTCACCTGAAAAAGAATGCAATATTGCAACCTACCAATCATACCTGCAGAATCTTTTACAGATACTATGCCATTTTTGGAACAAACAGATATCTTCCTGAATCAACAAAGAATATCATACATATCTAGAAACAATCACAACAGTCGATTGACACAGAATGTATACACAGAGTACAATTAATGAACACAAAATCTTGAGGATCCGCGATATGAATACTGCATTAACTGACACCGAGCGTTCCCTTTTCGGGCTATTCTCAAAAGCCATCTACACCAATCCGTTCACCCCGGAACGCCGAAAAACTGACTGTGCCATCAGTGGATTACCTGAAGCCACACAAGACAAAACGATTTTAAACCATGTAATTCATCTCGCCGAAGAACAAATCCGTCAGCTTCAGCAGACGAATCGGGATAAAATCACATCTTTTACAAATGAACAGGACAGGCAGCTGCTCAGAAACCTCTATCTCTTTCATACATTCCACAGATTTTCTGCCATACTGGACAAGCATATCCTGGAGCAATCAGCTGAAAAGAACAGCATTCTCCCAATACAGGAAGCAGACGATGCACTGCAGATGCTCACACACTACTCTTTTTCCCCTGAAGAATCCGTTCACTATTTTGCGCTCTTTTTTCAGATGCGTCGCGCCTACTTTTTTATCCAACGAAGCCTCATTGGCTGCAGCCCGTCCATGATGCACCTGAGGGCACAATTATGGAACAATATATTCACCCACGATATCGACCGCTACGCCAGAATTCTCTGGCAACGGATGGAAGACTTCTCCACACTTCTCCTTGGAGAAACCGGCACAGGAAAAAGCCTTGCCGCTGCGGCGATTGGCAGGTCAGGGTTTATCCCATACAACCCCAGGAGCAGATGCTTTTGTGAAAATTTTTCCACGGCATTTGTTTCCCGCAACCTCTCCCAGTATTCGGAACACCTTATAGAATCAGAACTCTTTGGACATAAAAAAGGCTCCTTCACAGGGGCTGTTCAAAGCCATCAGGGAATTTTTGCCCTCTGCTCGCCTTATGGTGCTATATTCCTGGATGAAATCGGAGATGCAACGCCCCCCATCCAGATAAAGCTGCTTCAGGTAATTCAGGAACGAATCTTTTCACCTGTCGGCAGCCTGGAAGAAAAACGATTTTCCGGAAGAGTCATTGCTGCAACCAATCGCCCTCTTCAGGAGATGCGTAAAAAAGGAACATTTCGAAATGACTTTTACTTCAGGTTAAGTTCTGACAAAATCCAGATCCCCTCTCTACGCAAACGAATCGCAGAAGACTCTGAGGAGCTGACACTTCTCGTTGATTTTCTTCTGAAACGTATAACGGGAGACAGTGATAAGGAACTTTCTATTGAAATCAGGAAAACAATCAGTAATGATATGAGGGCAGATTACCCCTGGCAGGGGAATGTCAGAGAACTTGAGCAATGTATCAGACAAATTTTACTCAACAATCATTGTTCCGGCGACAGGCAAGAACCATCACCAAACCATGCCATCCTGCATGAAATCGATGCAGAAATGCTTAATGCCGCAGAGCTTACTGCCCGCTACTGCGCCATGCTTTATCAAAAATATGGCACGTACCAGGCTGTCGCTCGTATCACAGAACTTGACCGGCGAACCGTCAAGAAATATCTTGATACTGCAGCCCCTTAGCAATCATTACAAGAGTATCAGATATTTTCGCATGCCCGCCGGAACAATGATATCATAGTCATTCGTTAGCAGTGTCAGTCAACATCTGCTTTTATCAATATTCTGACACGTTCCTGTTCCTGCATACTCCCTGTGGAAAGTATCGCCCTGATAACATCATTCCTGCTTTCAATCCTGTTGCCCATGCCGCCAACTTCTGCCCACTGTGAAAGGGGGATGGTGATTTCGGTGGAAGCCTCCACAAAGCGATAACTCTCTATTCGGTCGTTATTCATCCAGCTGATCTTCGGTGTAACCGTAACAATCACCTTGTCTCCTGCCACCACCGGCGACACCTCCATTCCGGTTTCTATTGTTCGGGTATCCTTTAAAAGGTACGGGACTCCATATCTTCTGCAAAAAAATATCCAGCGCTCGGTTACCGGTACTTCGCGTGCCATACGAATATAGCCGCTGCTGCCTGAAGAAATATTCAGAAAAGAACGACTGCTTCGTCTGTGACGCGCATTCCCATATCCCACACCTGAATTTTCAGTGCTCAAATGCCGACCTGAATGAGATCCTGAGGAATGGATAACAATCCCGTCTGCATTGGTACCGGAATCAAATGCCATTTGTATCCGAACCTGGGGTACAGGCTGATCTGAGGAACGAAGCAGCTCATGGACACTCCTGATAACATCTGTGCTGTCATTTACAATAATCATATTGGCATAACTGTCAGCAACAGCTTTTCCTGATGGGGATAACATCGCCTGCACCACCGGCAAAACATCAGCAGCCTTTCTGTTCTGGATCGTAAAAAACTCTACATCTGCCAGGCAGCGACTGCTGCATAAGAAAATTAACAGCACTACCAGTGCACTCCCGTACACTATCTGACTGCATTTAGTATTCTTCATAATGATTTTTTTGGTTCATCTGGCTTAAGTGTGCTTTTCAGTGAAACATCATGAAAAATATTTATAAATCAAGCGACAACCACTTCTTCAAGCCCTGAAACCCTTCAATAATGGGGAAAGACAGAAAGTGCCCTTCATTCGGTTGAGCCACATATCCTGAACATGTCGCAAAAGAGGACAATACTGCCCGTAAAAAGCAAAACCACCTGCCTTCATTTATGGCACATTCCACATCCCGCAAAAAACAGTGGTTATTGAAATTTCTGACAAGCCTCTCTTCCGCTTTTCCCTGCTCCGGATCATTCTGACTTAATAGACATATCCAATCCAAGATCCTGCAGAGTTTTTGCCGTAAGCAAATTGATCAGGTTTGCCGCCTCATTACTGTTTTGCCCGGTTGCTGACGCGCCCATCTGTACCTCCGGAACCCATTTCTGTTTGCCAAATTCTCTGGCAAAATACCCCATTACCGATTCATACGTTGCCAACTTTTGAGAAAGGGCACCATCTGCCTCTATCACAAGTCGTTTGTAAGTGGCATCACCCTCACCACGAAATGTTTGTTCCTGCTTATATTCAGCTGCGGCAAGTTTCTTCTGCTCAGCTTCAAGCTTTTGCTGGGCAGCAACATCAACCATTTGTTTTGCCTGGATAACAGCAACCTGTTTTACTTTCTCCGCATCAACGATTGCTTTCTGTTTCTCCACTTCCTTTTCATACTTTGCCGTCATCACATTGGCCTTCCCCTGCTCTTCGGCTGTAATCGCGTCCTGTTTAGCCCGTTCGGCATTTGCCTTGGCTGTTATAATGGCCATGGTCGCCTCACGTTTGGTTGCTATCTGGGCAAGAGTCTTTGGCTCAAACCCCCAGTCTGTAATCTGGTACCCGCTGACATCTATACCATATTTTTTCAAATCACTGGTAAATTGCAAAGGGCGCCCATCGTCTCCATATTTTATTTCAGGGACTGTTTTGACCACTGTTTTACCGGTAGCTTCATCTTTTGTGGTAATTTGTTTCAGTTCGGTCTGAAATTTACCAAATGCAATCTGACTATGGCTCCATTGGGTAAAAATTCCACGTTTAGTCGCATACGCCTCTTCAGAAGTCATAAGCCCTGCCGTCAAATTCTCCCCTTCTTCGGTAACCGCCTTAATAAGTTTTTGTGCAACACCTATATTTGAACGAAACGCTTTGTGCAGTTTTATCATTGTCGGTTCATCACCGGGAAGACTGTACCTGGATTTTCCATAAACTGTTCCCGTTCCACCATCCTGATAGCGTACCGCAATACCCTTCTGATCAATGGTTGCCGCATCACCTTCAGCTTCAGTTTTATCAAAATCAAAGGTAATAATATCGTTATACTTCACGGTTGACCCAAACCAGGGTGCATACCATCCCGGGGAGAATTTAACATAGAGCGTACCGTTGAGATACTGGATAACAGTTCGCTGCCCGGCATCATTTATCCCGAACAGTTTTGGTGCTACAGCCAATATACCGAACAGAAATGCGGCGACAATCAATAATTTCACAGGTATTCTGGGTATCTTCATGTTTTCTCCGGCATGGTTGATGGAATGGGAATATCAAACGACTCTGTCAAAAACAGTATCACTAAAGAAAACAAAACTGAAATTTTTTTCTTTGCCAAAGAACAGGATTTATTACATGGTGCCAGACAGGGGGATATTTGCATGATTCTGACTTGTAGGTACTACACAATCAGATTTCAAGAAAACATTGACCAACAAACCAACTGTCTTATAATGTCCTTTCACCAGAAACCAGACTTGTAGAGATTATTGAATATCTTAAAACACATATACTGAGACCTCACTATGGCAAAAAAATCAAAAAGTACAAAAAAGAGCAAAAACAAAAGCAAAAAACTTGTGGCAGAGAAAAACGAAACTGCCATGATAGAAGGTATCTTGGAAGGCAGCCCCGATGGAATCGGAGTGGTCGTGGTCAGGCTTGAATGCGGCTGCAAAAAAATGGCAGCGGTTGCAAAGGATGGCGAACCCGCTTCAAAGCTCATTATGTATCGGGATCAGGCGGAAAGTATCTGCCCTCAGTGCAAAAAGGACAATGGAGATTTTATGCGAGTAACAGAATCCTTTATTCACTGGGTAAAACCCGAACCCACCGAAGCGGAAAAAGAGATGATCAGCACCAAAGTTCTCGGTGCAACTCCCACAACCAATTAGTACCGGCTTACGTTTACCATTAATCACCGGTGTGAGGCAGCAATTCGTCTCTTCAGCTGAAAGCCGAGTATCAAAAACAGAATATAGCTAAGAAGAAACAGCAGTGTTACTGATACTCCCTGCATCCCTAACGGCTTTGATGCAAGGAGGAACAGATATGTCTTCCCTTCTGCAGTCGGCAGTACGTTTTTATCAAAACTGCTGTTCAGCCACGCCAAGACAAGAAAAAGCGGCAGGAGGTATACCAGCACATACTGAAAATAGTGCTGGGCCAGATAGGTGTTAAAATTTTCATCTATCGACTGATCTGCCGATTCATACATTGCATCTCTGATCTTTTTTTCTTTTACGATACCTATGGTATCCCGTCTCTTTTTCTCCCGTATAAAATCCTTTCTGAATTTTTTATTTTTCTCCTCCACATGCAGCCACTTACGCAAAGCAAAAGCCAGTACTGCTGTCAAAAAGGCAAGAATTACCACCTGTCCTGCCGGAGAAATCTGCAGAAACGATAATGTTTTCAGAAACACCAGGTCAAAACCATCCCGAATAAAGAAAAAAAGCGGTTCTATAACTCCATAAAAGAGAGAATCCAGGATAGAATTGAATAGCTGCATAACTTATGATATGTCTCGAGAGATTAAAAGAAGACACCCCTGTCTGCTCTTGCAGACAGGGGTGTCTTAGCCACTTCAGATATTGACAGTATCAAATCTTTCCATGAACGTTACAAACCTATCTCATAAACCAGATCAATCCTGTGTACTTCAGGCAGGTCAGAATCAAAGCACCGGCAAGAAGGCGTTTAAGTAAAATCTCAGGAAGTTTCTTCTGGATTTTCGGACCAATCACACCACCACACATGGCTCCTGCCGCAATAAGGGCTGCCATGATCCAGTCCGGCTGATATCCCATCATAACATATTTTGAAATAGCACCAACAGAAGTTGCAAATGTTCCTGCAAGAGCAATGGGAACTGCCAGATACATCGGATAACCGACAAAGGTTGTCATAAAAGGCATAAACATAAATCCACCACCGACACCAAAAGAAGAGGCGATGATACCCATAATAATACCACCGATCAGCATCAATAATGGTTTAGCAACAAATGTTTCCCCCCAGAACCGCATATCAAATTTAACGGGATGAAACTTATCAAACTCAATGGAACCCATCTGCAGTGCTTTTCCGGACTCTTTAGCCTCTTTAACAGCAGCATTAAACTTCTGTACAATTGCCTTCATGGCTTTTTTCTTCTCAATGGAACCGGGGAGTGACTCAATAAAGAGTTTCACACCGATTACCAGACAGATAATTCCCAGATAGAATTTAAAGGAAGCAAGGTTAAGATATTTTGCCGAAAGCGGAGGACCAATAAAAAAGGCACCGGTCACAATACCGACGGCAAATGGAATCGCCACTGGCGTTGCAAAACGTTTTTCCTTCACAAACGTCATCAGTCCGGTAATGGGTGAACACATGGTCAGGAAAAGGTTGGTCGGTTTAATGGTATTTCCTGCATTCACACCAACCGGACCTTTTGTTCCAATGGCAGTAATCTGAAAAGCGGCTGTAAACAGCCCACCGGCAGCTCCCATTATAACAAAGAGAACACCGATAATAAATGCACCCAGGAAGACTACCAGGGGATTCATATATACATTACCGGTTTTAAAGAAAAATCCGGATTTTTCAATCTTGAATGTGTCAATCTTCTGTCCATTGACATAGACTGCCATTGTCGTATCCGGAGCAAGATTTTTATAGGGTGACATGGTGACAGAATAGCTTCCACTTGTCTTGTCGAGATCCACAGTAACCCCTTCATTCCACTGCTCGGTATCTGTGGCGTAATCACTCATGACCATACGGGCATTGCCGCCTGTGGGTGGTTTTTCCTTAACGATGGTATTCATCCCGAATTTCTTTTCATGGGCGAACATCAGCATTTTCCACTGGGCTTCACTGTTCACAGGTCCGAGGTTTTTCTTTACAGACGAATCGATAGCTTCCCATTTTTTAAGCTTATTTACCTTTACGTCGTATTTAAACGGCGGAAAGGCGAAGATGCCCTGTGTTTGTCCTTTGGGCGATACCGTAGGTGTTGCAAGGGCAGCCGGATCACTGCTCAACACATAATAGGATGAAGGTATGGCAGTGTTGCCAAAAACATTTTTACCGTTCTTGCCGTTCAGCAGTCGATCTTTTTCTTTGGGACCCGGAGCATTGGTCGCAGAAAACATGGTGTCGGTACAAATTACCATAAACAGGTCTTGCCCAGGTTCAATGCTTCCCTTAACAGTTACAGAATCCCCTGCCTTAACCGTATTGCTGTTTAGTGTTCCATCCACCGCAGACGCCTGCGAAGTAAAGAACAGTAAGGCTGTCAAAACAACCATACTTGCCAGTGATATTCGTTTCATAGATTTCCTCCCCTGTGTTTAGTTAAACCGGTCAACCGGTTCTAAAAAAGTTTTATCGTATTTCAACAATAGTTGTGTCCCCGACATACTCCCGGCTTTCATAACCGGTCATTTGGGTCATTTTTCCTGTAAGCTTTCCAATTTCTTTCAAATTCCTGACAATTGTGCCGACATCGGCAATAATATCTTCTTCATCAAGATCCTCTTCAAGGAGCTGTGCCGTACCAAGAGCTGCAAAAAGAGGTGAATTTATTTCATGTGCCACAGTACCTGCCAGTTCCACCACTCCCTGAAGTTTCATTTGTTCGAGACGCGCTTCTTCCAGCTGTTTTTTTGCCGTAATATCCCGGATCACCTCAATAACAAACTCAATTTCTCCATCGGTTCCAAGCATTGGTGATGCGGTACGTTCACACCAGTGAACACCATCATCACGTTCATTCGTATGGGTAAAAGATGCCGGCTGACCCGTTGCGAACACCTTATTTATCGGGCAGTCCTTTTCATCACACTCCTGATCCTGAAACAGATCATGATACCCCCTTCCCAAAAGTTCATTTTCAGTGCAGCCCATTTCTCCCTGCAAAACCTTATTCACAAGTACCAGATGTTTTTTTGTATCCACAACCAGCAGTTGCGGTCTGATGCAGTCGAGAATGTTGGCAAGAAACCGTTCGTTTTCTTCTATCTGATTAAACAACAGGGAAATCTGCTGATACGTTCTTGCATTGCGAATTGCACCTCCGCCGACCTCTGCTGCCGTCACTGCAAAATTTATCTCACTTGATGAAAAACAGCGGGGCACATCGGAAAGGATGCGAATCACTCCGATAACGTCACTCCCAGCCTTTATGGGAACAGACAGGACAGATTGTATTCCCTCTTCTTCCATGGCTGTTTTATACATAATACGATCATCGTGCCCCACGTCATAGATAGCAACGGGAGAACCGGAAAGAGCTGCAGCCACATTCATTTCATTTTCCACCCTGCCTCTTTGCAGATACCTCTCCGAAAGTCCGTGGGAGGCAACTAATTCAAGCTGATTGGAATTTGCCTGCAGCAGGCGAATGGTACACCCTTTACAGCCAAGAGAATCCGGTAAACGCTCGACGATGGTATCCAGGACTTCGGAAAGATCAAGACTGGAATTCACCAGGGTGGAGAGCTGCTGCACTTCCTTCATAAAGTCAACCTGGTTTTCCATCTCGAGAAACATCCGACCATTGGAAATAGCTATCCCGACCTGCTCCGCAAGTGCCATGGAAAAAGAAATTTCATCGGCTGTAAATATTCGTTTATCCTTTGTCAGCAGACGCAGGATACCTATAATTGAATCCTGAAAGAGAATAGGCAGAGTGAGGATGGAGTTCACCCCCTCACTCTGTATTATTTCCCTGTCTTCCGGCGATGATTCGAGTTTTACGTCGGTTTTGGACACCGGATATCCTGACAGGATCATCTCCATGGTTTCTTCGGTATCTATGGAATATCGTGACAGATACTCTTCGGAAAGACCATTGGCAGCACCCATTACAAACTTCCCTGTCTCTGCGTCGAGCAGACGTATGGTCGCTGCATCCACATTGAGCAGACCGGGAAGAGAATTCACTATGGTATCCATCACCTGCTGGTGATCAAGAACCATGGATATCATACGGGTGATCTTCTGATAAACTCTCAGATATTCCTGTTCGCGAATAATCGTCATGTCAGGCGGATTCCAATCAGATCTTTTCTACTCTGGTTTTGATATATTTCAGTGGTGGCGTTGCCGTCCACTTGCATCCTGTATTGGGTCGCAGCAGTACGTTGGTATTAAAGCCGCCATATTGCGGATATTTCGGATCACCTTCAAGCCCGTACTTATGACCAAACCCACCCGCTGCAGCCAGCACACCCTGACGAATCCCCCAAGTGACATTGGCAACGGCTTCAACGGATGCCCATGGTGAACTGATTCTCACCGCATCGCCCTGTGAGATGCCAAGGGCTTTTGCATCCACGTAATTAATCCAGACAGGATTACTGCCGCATGCCTTCATAAGGGATATATTCCAGAAGGTTGAGGTGTGTTCATGTTCAAGGACCCGGAAAAATCCCAAAATCATCGGATGATCGTCATCGGGCTGCAGGTCAGGCCAATCTTCCCAGGGATCTTTATAATCAGGAAGACCATCCACCCCGTTTTCTTCAGCGAGGGGATTCATAAAATTGTATTTGCCTGTTTTGGTATTTCCTGAGGATCCATATTCGGGTGGAGGATTCATGGAACCCCACTCCTTATATTTATAAAACTCATGCTGATCGGTGATATGATATCCGTTTTCCCGCAGCTCGCTGAGATTGATCTCCTGATTACGGAGTTGATTTTCCAGAAATTCATCCTCACTTTTCCATGGAAAATATTCACCAAAACCGAGACGTTTGGCGATCTCCTGAAAAATAGAGACCACGGACTTGGTATCGTACATGGGTTTTATTGCCCGCTGAAAGAGAGAAATAAATGATTCATACATCCAATCTGCAACCACCCTGCTCTGCTCAAGATAGGTACAGTCAGGAAGAACCACATCGCAAAGTTCCGTGGTATTGGACATAAAACAGTCAATGGAGCAGCTGAAATCGAGTTTTTCAATGGCACGTTTAATGGAAGGTTCACTCCCGCATGACATAACGGGATTTCCAAAATAACAGAGCATTGCTTTAAGTTTGCCTTCATCCACATCTTTTTCAAAATAGGCAGGAATCCATCCGCTCCACAGATGGCCTTTATCAAGCTTGATTTTTGGTGCGTTATTAGGCGGTTTACTCTGATCATCTCCCCAGGGTGACGCCAGTTTAAACTTACGAATTAGTGAAGGACCGCCGGGTGCATCAAACGTTCCCATCAGACCGTTCATGGCAATCAATGCCTGGGTGGCATGCAGGGTGTTTGGTGCCTGGGTGACTCCTGTCCAGTTGTTAGTACCAACTGCAGGAGCAGCGATGGCAAACTCATGGGCAAGGCGGGTGATAGTGCCGGCTGATATCCCACAAATTTCTGCTGCCCATTCCGGTGTGCGTGTAATCCCATCTTCTTCACCCATCAAACGTTTTTTGAAAGGCTCAAAGCCATAAGTCCACTCTTCCACGAATTCCTTGTTATAGAGTTCTTCTTTTACAAGTACATAACACATGGCCATGGCCATTGCCCCGTCGGTTCCGGGTTTAATGGCGATCCATTCGGATGCTATTTTTGCCGTCTCACTCCGCCTCGGATCAACGACCACCAGTTTTGCTCCACGCTTCACAGCATTTTTGAGGAGAGAAACTTTTCGCTGTCCGGCAGAAGTTGCCAGTTCATTAATGCCGAAAAGCATAATGAATTCAGAATGTTCATAATCGATCCAGGGACGCTTTTCACTGAAGTTTTTCTCATTTGCCATACGTGCCGGGTTGTCGCACATCTGTCTGTGTGTCACCTTATTGGGAGTACCATAAGCACTCATTACTGCTTCATGGCACCAGTTGTTGAAGTCATTGCCACGATGAAAACCAAGCTCTGAAGGATCTATTTTCTGCAGACTTTTTACCGTGAGATCCAGGGCCTCATCCCAACTGGCCTTACGAAATCTGCCATTTTCTTTAATAAGCGGACTTTTCAGACGGTAGGCAGAATAAGTATTATTATGAGCATTAGCACCTTTGATGCAGAGCCTGCCTCCCCCCTTAGGATCACCGGCAAGCCCTTTGCAGGCTGTGATGATATTATCTTTCACCTTAATTTCCTGACCACAGAGCCCAAGACAGATAAAGCAGTGCGATTTAACTTCTTTCAGCTTTTCCGGAGCAACTGCACCTTCAGAAAGGGTGGCAAATTCATCGCCGAGTTCAAGCACAGAGACTGCCCGGCCCATCTGTTCGAGGATGAACAAATAGGACTCATCGGTTTGCTGTCCTGAAAGAGAGGCGAAGGAAAACATACGCTCGTTGAAGAGAAAACTCATGGTGATTTCTGCAAGCCCTCGATAGAATTCTGTCTGAGCTGCACTTGTCAGAACAGCAGAAAATTCTACAACCCAGCCCATCAGATGATTCCTCAGAAAATTAAATTCATCATCCTGGCTGACTTCCTTATATGCAGCTTTTTCTGCAAAATGCCGCATCAATTCAAGTTCCGCACCGATATGATCATCGAGATCATGGAAATCAGGGTTTTTATGCAAACCCTCTTTATTAACGACCGCCCGCATAGCCACAACCGGTTCCTGCATAACCAGCGGTTCCCGCTGCGTGTAACAAGACTCATAGGGAAACGCAGGATTGTTGCCGGCATTTAAAAAGAGATCCGCATACTCATAGCGAAGTGCATTAAACACCTCGGCTGCACTGCCTGATTCCAAAGTGGTTCGCATTCTTCCCAGACCAGAACAAAAATCCTGGATGGTGCACACTTCCTGCAGTTTTTTAATGTGCTTTAAAAAATCCCCCTCACCCATCTTCTCGATCAGCCACAGTGGAATTTCATCACGATAGAGTGTAGAGAGAAATTGATAAACTTTTGCCCTTGCCAGATTTGTCGCTTTTGCATCCATATCATTTTCCCCCTGATTAAACGCTCATGGCGTTTTTGTTTCCTCTGGACTTCAGCACTTTTTCAACCTTTTCTTCAAGTTCATCACGATCAATTGGTTTAACGCAGTATTCATCAGCACCAAGACTGATGGCCTCCCGTGCCGTCTCAACTGTGGGATATCCGGTGAGCATGATTGCCTTCATGGCAGGCTGAACTTCTTTGAGTAAAGAAAGCACCTCGATGCCACTCATCTTCTTTAATTTTATGTCAAGGATTGCCAGATCAACCTTGTTCGCCTTGGCATGTGCGATAGCATCATCTTCTTCAGTGAAACTATGGACGGTATGTCCCTTTTTTTTCAGAATCTTACCGATCAGTATTGTTGCATCCTGTACATCGTCGAGTGCTAAAATTTCAGCCATGGTTTGTTTCCTCCCTGGGAATATAATTGTTCGTTATTCACGTTTCTCTTTTTACTGTATTGCAGATTCCGACTCCTCTGAAGCAGCCGGGAATTTCACATGAAAGGCAGTACCTGAAACATCCTTTCCATCTATTTTCACAGGACTTTCCACTGTAATGATGCCGTCATGCTCCTGAATGATCCCATAGGATACTGAAAGCCCAAGTCCTGTCCCCTTACCAACCGATTTGGTCGTAAAAAAAGGATCAAAAATTTTAGCCAGGACATCCTCTGCAATACCGTGCCCGGTATCCCGCACCGTTGCCGTCACCTGATTGGCAGAATGGTCATAGCGGGAAGAAAGAAAAAGATCCCCCCCATCCTCTTCCTCCATTGCGTGATGGGCATTGTTGATAAAATTAACAAATACCTGACGTATCTTTTCGGTGTCACCAACCACTGTCGGCAGATCATTGCTGAAATCCCGATGGACATAAATATGATCCATATTGAGAGAATGTTCAGTCACCGCCAGCACATCATCGAGTATTTCATTGATCGAGATATTTTCCCTCTTGCTTTCAGACTGTCTGGAGAACTTAAGAAGGTCTGCAACAATTTTACGGCATGCCTTTGCCTGACGCTCTATCACTTCAAGATTTTGTCCTTCTTCACTCTCCGGACTGAAATCATCCATCATCAACTGAGAGTATCCCAATATAACTCCAAGGGGCGTGTTGATCTCATGGGCGACTCCCGCTGCCATCTGCCCGACAGACGCCATTTTTTCGCTGGAGGCAAGCTGTTCCATCATTGTCCTTAACCGAGTGAGATCTTTAGCAATTCCCTCACACCCAAGAAATTGACGATCGTCATCAAAAATACCTGTCGCCGAGAGAAGCACGTAAAGAACTGTCCCGTCAGATCGGACAAACTCAACTTCGAGATCTTCTACAAAGCCGACGGAAATAATTGTTTCAAAATACTGATCGAGATCATCCTCATTATGGAAGATCGCATTGAGTTGCAGTTTAGGATCATCTTCCAATGAATAGCCGAGCATTTCCAGACCAGCAGCATTCATATTCACCAGGGTATTTGCGGAATCACAGAAATAAACCATGTCTTTTGAATTGGTGAAAAAATTACGGAACTTTTTCTCAGAGGCAGACAATTCCATGGTGCGTTCTTCCACCATTTCTTCAAGATTTTGATTTAATCTTTGCAGCTTTTCAGCAGCAACCTCAAGCTGGGCATTGGCATGTGTCAGGCTTCTCGCCTTTTTCTGTATTGCCCGATATCCTTCTATCCCTTTGTGATAATAAAGAATTACAGCAGCAAGAGAGATCATAAGGAGAGTATTGAAACCGCCGGAATAGGGGGCAAGGATATGCCACTGCTCACTCCTGCCACTTATCAGTAGAATCTGTTTCAGGAGGTGCCCCACAGCCCTGGAAACCGAAAAACAGGCAAGTGTCAAACAGAAGTAAAAAAGAAATCCCCAGAGAAAATTCTCGGGCTGTCTGCGGGTGAGAAGAAAGGCATAACGCAGGGAAAGAAAAGAAAGTACGATAATAACAAATGATCCTGCCATATCGATCAGGATAGCGGGCAGCATAGGAAGATCAATCATACCTCTTCCTCCTTGACGCTGCTTTTGTAGATACCTTTCATTCCAAGGTACAGGAAGAACAGGGCGGGAACACTGAAGATATGATCCAGTTTTGTTATGTAATACCAGATATTGACAGCGGTCGCCGGCCCCCGCAGACGAGTGGCAAGATAGTCTCCACCCCCAGTAATATGTGCACTGTTAATGACTGCAGCCAGCGTATGGTCTGTAAACGCCATAATATTCCAGCAGACCATCAGTACACAAAACACCTGCAGCAGACGCCAACCGGGTGATTTAAACTTACTCCGATGAATATTCCAGAAGAAGTAACAGAGAGCTGCAGTATAAAAGACATGGGCCAGTTGATGGACGTACAAACCTTCAGGGGCACCGTGGCTTTGAACAGCCCACGCATTCCCCGGAAACACAAGAATAAGGAAAAGGAGGAAAAACGGATGAATTCTGTGTATCTTTTTTATTAAGTTCATAGCACACCATGCAACGTGTTCAGGCTTACCACAAGACCTGTTTACCTGCCCTCCACAATCGGCAGTGACCCACATCTGTGCTCTTATGTAGCATATTCAATGCCAGACAATATTTTTTATAAAAATTCTCAGTTATCCTTTAATAACAGTATATTACAATAACATTAAGCGAACGGTTCAATTGTTAAACAACTCCCCCCGCATGCAACAACAAAGTTGCACTGCAACGGAAAAGACTCATTTCCAACAGCATTGGCGAAGGTGATGATAAGGGGGGAATAGAGAAAATGGTGAACAGCCAGCGGGCAGCCTTCAGGGATATCAGGTGGTGGTATTACGCCTATCTTTGAACCATTCTATACAAAAAAGTGCAGGGTATAAGCCGGATCGATCCCGGACTGATTGTGAGCTGGAGCATGATTGGGGACAGTGCCGGCTGACATAACTCATCTTGCCTGACAACTCTATTACTCTCTGTACTCTTGAGGGCTGACCTGAAAGCGGCGCATCAGACGCTGAAAAGCCTGCCGTTCCATACCGCTTGCTCTGGCTGCTGCAGAAACATTGCCGGAACTCTTTTTCAGGGCTGTTTCCAGGTACTTTGAGGTAAATGCTGTAAGGACCTCCTCCTTGGCTTCCTTGTAGGCAAGCTGATGCACACAAACAGGGACCTCAACACCCTGGATACCGTGACTGTCTTCACTGAGTTCTTCAGGGCTGAGAAGATCATCCGGTGTAATCATGGAATCCGAGGTAAGCAGGACAGCACGATTTATTCTGTTCTGCAGCTCACGAACATTGCCTTTCCACTCTCGCCTTAAAAGACATCTCAGGGCTTCTGCAGTAAACTCCATCCCCTCACGTTGATACTCCTTTTGAAATCTCTCCAGGAAATGCATAGCCAGCAGAGGAATGTCATCACGAATTTCATCGAGTGAGGGCATGGACACCGTCATCACATTCAAACGATAAAAGAGATCTTCCCGAAACTCCCCGGCCTCAATTTT
Source organism: Desulfocapsa sp. (assembly GCA_024763035.1). Lineage (GTDB taxonomy): Bacteria > Desulfobacterota > Desulfobulbia > Desulfobulbales > Desulfocapsaceae > Desulfocapsa. Next base: position 19,003 of record JANTGG010000052.1, read on the forward strand.
CCCTTCAAGATCCTGATTCGTGGAGGCGAGCACACGCACATCAACCTTTACCGTTTTGGTCTGCCCCAGAGGCTGTATTTCCTTTTCCTGCAAAACACGCAGCAGTTTGGTCTGCAGGGAAACCGGAATATCAGCAATCTCATCAAGAAGGATAGTGGAACCCGCCGCCTCGAGAAACAAGCCATCCTTGTCCTGATCCGCTCCGGTAAATGCCCCTTTGGCATACCCGAAAAGTTCACTTTCCAAAATCTGTTCAGGAAGAGCAGGACAGTTAACGGTGATCATACGTCTTCGACAACGTTTACTCATCTGATGAATCGTTCGAGCTGCGACTTCCTTCCCTGTACCAGATTCGCCGCGGATTAAAACCGTCGCATCACTTTGTGCCAGACGAGTAAGAAGCTCAATCGTTTTTTGCAGCACCTGACTTCTGCCGACAAATTCAGTGGGTTTGTCCCCTCGTTTCAGTTCATTCTGCAACTGAATGTTTTCACGAAGCAGTGCAGTACGTTCAAAGGATCGGCGGACAATCTGACTCACCTTTTCATTTTCAAAGGGTTTTTCAAGAAAATCATATGCACCCTTTTTCAGTGCCTTTACTGCCATCTCTATGGTGCCAAAGGCAGTCATTACCACAACACTTATGGTACGATCAAGAACAGTAATTTTTTCCAACAGCGAAATACCATCCATATCCGGCATAATGATATCAGTGAGAACCACGTCCGGATGGCTTTTCTGCATACAATCCAGAGCCTCCACCCCTGAACTGGCAACGGAGATTTCACAGTCACATTTTTTACCGAGAACTTTCCGCAACAGGAGAAGAAGGTCAGGTTCATCGTCAACAATCAAAAGTCGTTTCTTCATATCACTGCCCATTATTCACCATGTGCCCCACTATCGCGTAATGCCTGAAAACAGATCTGTTGAAAAGCAGATTATCATAATCTTGGAGAAAGGGATCAGGTCAACAGTATCGGGAAAAAATCAGGTAGCTCTGAGAAGTAAACAAATTATTGACAGGAATGGACCCCTCAGTCCCTGAATAGACGGTATACGCGTCCTTCTTTTTTTTTACTCTTTCGATCCCTTTTTCACCTTTCGGCAGCATTGCATAAATCCTTCCGCCCATTCAGGTGTCCCGAGTGCATGTATATGCGTATACAGTGCCAGCACATTGTTCATTGTCAGCCCGTCCCTGCCATCCATAAAGCCAACGCCCCTCTTCATGGCAAGGGAAAGATCTTCCACCTGACCCTGCCATTCAAGGATGGTTGAATAACGAAATTCATGCCCCTTTGCCTCCTGCCCGACAGCATAAAAAGGATTTTTCCCCTCTGCCTGAAAAATGGAATATCCATGGGCCTGTGGTTTTTT
>JANTGG010000053.1 GCA_024763035.1 Desulfocapsa sp.
TGAAATCAGTAAAGTCGGAATAGCCCTTCTGAGCCTGAACTGCGGTGATTGCTGCGGTCAGAGTAGTTTTACCATGATCAATATGACCGACAGTACCTACATTGACATGCGGTTTATTTCTTACAAATTTTTCTTTTGACATAGTAGAAGTCTCCTCTGGCCTTGATGACAATATTAACGTAAAAAATTGGAGCTCATGAACGGATTTGAACCGTTGACCTCATCCTTACCAAGGATGCGCTCTACCGACTGAGCTACATGAGCCTGCACAAAATAAAAAAACAGATATTATCTGGAGCGGGAAACGAGACTCGAACTCGCAACCCTCAGCTTGGAAGGCTGATGCTCTACCAATTGAGCTATTCCCGCAAAATATCTGTTACTATCAATAATCCCGGCAACTGCTATGCCCGGTAAAGGTACGGCAGGGTTTTCAACCGGGGGAAGACCCTGAGTACCGGCATGTATGGTGGAGGGGGGAGGATTCGAACCTCCGAAGTCTCTGACGACAGATTTACAGTCTGTTCCCTTTGGCCACTCGGGAACCCCTCCACAACAACACGGAATTATAAAAACTCTTACATGCCTGTTATTTATAATATATTGAAAACAAATCAATTTTCATTGCAACTGGAGCTGGCGATGGGACTTGAACCCGCAACATCCTGATTACAAATCAGGTGCTCTGCCAATTGAGCTACGCCAGCGTACAAGCTGAAAGAATATACACAAAAGCGTTTTGTATTACAATATCTTTTTTTGCTTTTTCTTTTTTTTTCCCTTAGCCCCTGAAAACATGGGAAACACATATTTTACGCATCCATCTGTACAGGTGAACAGCAAAAAAAAAGGCTGCGTCCTGAGACGCAGCCTGAGGCAAATCAGAAAAACCTGACCCTACTCATCCAGAGGATTCTTTACGAAAGAACTGTCTCTGTACCGCTCAAAGGTCATTGCAGTGGTACGATAGATAAGATGTGCAAACTTGGTGTATGGCATATACATGAAAAGCATCATAACGCTTACAAGATGGATGAAATAAATGATGTAACCAGGTGCAGCAAGACCTGCCCAGCGTGCAACTTCAGCAAGGAGTCCGGTTACACCTACTGCCATGATTTCCCAGATAAGAAACCAGTCATAAAAAGTCGGGGTGATGTTATCTTCAGCTTCAGCCTGTGAACGATTCATCCACAGAATTCCGCAACCAACGATCATAGCAACAGCTGAAACATTGGCGAGAACCTTTACAGGATTCCATACAGACATGGGACCATGAAGACTTGGGATCCAGAGACCCAGGACATCATTGGCAAGAGCAGACCAGGCGGTAACGATAAAGAGCCCGCCAAAGGCATACATCAGAGGTTTATGACCAATCTCACGATTGCGGTTGGTAACACATTCCTTAAAACGACTGTGCTTCACGATCTCCAGAACTGAAGGCCATACGAAGTCCCGAACCAGCTGCACAAAAGATGGTTTGAAGTTGGAATTAACTCCCTCTCTCTCTACCATACTCTTCCACATGGTGGTTACTCCTTTATAGGAGGCAACCACTGCCAGACCGAAAGCACCAAGCATAAACGCGTCAATAAAAGCAACATTTTTTCCAAGCCAGTGGAAATCCCAGTGACCAAAGAAGCGCTGATACCCATGGGAAGCAAACTCAGCACTGTCAGGAATAGACATGCCGCCCGAAATTGCCCAAAGAACAAAGATAATTACCGTTGGAATGGCAATCAGCATCGGCAGCCCCTTGGCACTGGACGCAAGTTTTGCAAGTCCGGTGGGCCAGCCAAGAGCTGTGTATGCGTAGGCACGAATGGCACCGAGTACATCACCGGGTTTTGCTCCGCGCGGACAGTATGCCGTACAGTCTCCACACTGATGGCAAAGGAAAACATTGGGATCGGCAACAAGTTTATCTTTCATGCCCCAACCGGACCAGATCATTTCCTGGCGGGGAAAGGGGTTTTCTTCTGTGGAGAGCGGACAAACCACAGAACAGGTGGCACACTGGTAACACTTTTTCATGGTGTCGCCGCCTGCCGTTTTCAAGTATTTAATAAAATCTAAATCGGGTTGAACATTCATGGTTCTTCTCCTCCAGTTCAAAATTCGAGTCTATAAAAAAATATTTTCGTTTTCTAAAACGTTAGTCTTTTCTTAAACAAGACATGGTACTGATATTCGCTTATTTTTGCAATAAGAGAACATCAGCACCACTATTTTATATAGAACTAGAATCCTTTGAATGGATTTGGACCCATTTCGACGATCTCCTCAACAAACTCATCAAAGAGTTCGGGAATCTTGTCATAATCAGTAATGGCAATAGATTCAGATTTCGCACGCTCAGGCTCAATACCAAGAGTAGACAGGGAATCACCAATATTCTCCATACGTTTATTGGCAATCTCTGAGCCTTTGACAAAGTGACACTGATAGTCATCACCGTACTTGCACCCAAGAAGCATGGCTCCGTCAAAACCGGCAGACATGGCATCACGAATCCATGCCATATTTACAGATCCAAGACAGCGAACGGGAATAACCCTGATCATATGATTAACTTTATGTCCACGCATACCTGCCATATCGATTGCAGGGTAGGCATCATTTTCGCAGGCAAAAACGATGAGGCGAAGTTTATCGTCATCATCTTCCGGGACTTCAATGGACTTGATCATGGAACCGATCAGGTCAATATTGTAATCCTTAAAGCCAATGATACGCTCCGGACAAGCACCCATACAGGTACCGCAACGGCGACAGCGTGATGGATTTGGAAGAGGTGTACCCTTCTCATCATCGTCAAGTGCACCAAACGGACATTCCTCAGTACAGCGTTTGCACTGGGTACATCTCTGGAAGAAAAACTCAGGGTAGGTTTTATCACCGGAACGGGGATGAACAGCAACACCACGATCAGCTGACTCAATAGCCTGGATAGCTTTTAAGGCAGCACCGGTTGCATCATCAATGGTTTCCTGCATGTTCATCGCCTTTCTCACACCACCACAGGTATAGATACCTGTACGGCGGGTCTCATAAGGAAAGCAGATGAAATGCGAGTCAGCATATCCGTCAAAAAGATCAAGATCAAGAAATGCAGGACCCTGGCGGTAGGCAAGATTGATGGTGTCTTCATCTTTTGTAGTGGGTACCATACCCGCAGCAAGAACCACAAGATCCACTTCAAGATCAAGATCTTCACCAAGAAGAGTATCTTTAGCATGAACAGTGCCGCCTTCAACGCCGGTAACACTGGCCTTGGTCATAAAGATACCATCATCCTGCTGAACACCTTTGTAGAACAGTTCCATGTGACCTGGAGTCCGCATGTGCTGATAGAGGATAAACGCCTGAGCATCTGCATTGTTCTCACGAACATATTTTGCCTGCTTCAAGGCAACCATGGAGGTAACAGAGTTGGCATAGGGAAAATCCTCATCATTCTCTTCTCCACCCGGACTCATTACAAAGGCGACTTTGCTGATTCCGTCAAGTTTCCCCTGACTGGCCATTGCCTCAAACTCGGCGTTGGTTACAACTTTGTCGTTTGAACCGTATCCCAGATGCTCATACTCAGAGACATCTGCGGGAATCCAACCGGTGGCAAGAACAACGGCACCAAAAACGTCTGCAGCCTCGTTGACTTCAGCGTATGGTTTCAGACCGTCATTGGGATCTTCCATTTCACCTTTATCAATCAGGTCCTGCTCATCAACTCCAACCTTGGCGGGAGCATCCCATTCACTTGTTGCACCGGCAGCTTTCAGGGTGACCCTGAAATCGCCAGGTGCCCCACCGATACGGGCAACCTCTGTAGCGGTTTTCACAGTGATACCAGCATCTGCTTCCACTTCTGCAATCATCGCACCGATGGAGTTGTCTTCCAACTCTGCGTAAGGGTATGAGGTGGGAAACTGTTTTGCCCAACCATTGGCCTTACCGCCAAGAACATCTGCTTTTTCAATGATGGTAACCTTTGAACCTGCCTTTGAAGCTTCAAGGGCTGCGGTCATTCCAGCAATACCACCACCCATGACAAGAATTTCCTTGTTCATGGATTCCATTTCATAGGCTTCAGGCATTTCGGTCTTTTCAGAACGGGTACATGCCATGCGTACATAATCTGATGCAGTTTCCTGCAGCCATTCTTTATGAGAGTCTTCCTGACCTTCCTCAGCCTCTCCAGCAGACCAGATCACCTGTTCGCGAAGGTTACCGCGAACGGTAATACAGTCGTCACCCATTTCAAATTCCTGCTGCATCACGCGGGGAGAGCAGGCACAGATATTGAAAGTATTGATCCCTTCAGTTTTTTTCTCATTCTCAAGAAAGGCTCGCCCCTCAGGACCGCAAAGAGCGGCATGAGTCTTACACTCCTGAGACATTTCACCAGTTACGATACCGGAGAGTTCCTCAATATCAAGGGCATCTCCAATGCCGCAGCCTGTACATATATAGGTACAAATTTTCTTATCCATTGCTTATGACCTCCTGGAAACCTGAATTGCTTTCAGGGCAGCAGCGGTAGCTGACTGATTGCTTGTTACAACATCTGCAGCTCTGCATGCACAGCCTGCAGACAACACGCCGGTCTCGGGATTTGAATTAACGAAACCACTTGGATCGGTATCCAGAGAAACAGGAGCACCATCAGCACCAAGGGTCGGCTGCATACCGGTGGCAAGTACTGCCATATCAACAGTCTGTTTTATTTTCTCACCGGTAACTGCATTTTCTGCAACAACGGTAACGGAACCGTCGGACTCCGGAATAATCTCGGCAACCTTGCCCTTGATGAAGGTTGAGTTCTCATCCTGCATCAGTTTCTCACGGAATTTTTCATATTTTCCGGGAGTACGGAGATCGATATAGAAGACATAAATTTTGGCTTCGGGATAACGCTCTCTGATATATGTCATCTGTTTGAATGTTGCCATACAGCAGATGTATGAACAGTACTCCAGGTGATTTTCATCACGGGATCCTGCACACTGTACAAAGGCAAAAGATTCCGGCTCCTTGTTGTCGCCGGGACGAAGGATCGCACCGTCGGTGGGACCACCTGGAGCAGCCATACGCTCAATCATCATATTGGTGACGATGGCATCAGACTCATTGTACTTCAGATTGTCCATCTTGGTTGGATCGTAAGGTGTCCAGCCGGTTGCCCATATAATGGAAGAAACATTTATGGTTTTGGCGTCTGTTCCCATATCCAGATCAACAGCGTTATATTTACAGGCAGCTTTCACTGCAGCGGCACCCTCATCAGAGAGAGCATCTTTGTTGATCACATAACGGCGGGGATATGCCATCTGATGCGGAAGGTATGCAGCTTTGGATTTATTCATGCCAAAGTTGAACTCATCATCCATCTCATCGGGACAGGCATCGGCACAATCTCCACAAGCGGTACAGTTACTGTTTACGTAACGGGGAGCCGTCTCAAGCGTAACCTCGTAGTTACCGGGTCCACCTGAAACAGCTGTTACGCTGGTCATGGTGTAGGTACGGATACGACGATTATCCTTCACACGTTTAAAGTTAATTTCCAATCCGCAGCTCGGGGGACAAAGCTTGGGAAAATACTGGTTCAGCTGTGCTACACGGCCGCCAAAATAGGCATTCTTTTCGACCAGATACACATCATTGCCGACTTCAGCGGCTTCAAGGGCTGCAGTGAGCCCGCTGATACCACCGCCTACGACCAAAATTGCACCGGTGGTGCCTTGCTCGTCAGTCATACCAACCTCCATTAGTACTCTTAATATTTACCTTTGAAAACGCCCTCTCACCCGGATAAAATCCGTTCAGACAGGAAGCTTCAATTCAAACAATCCAAATTCAAGAATCAAAGGCTCTCTTTTTTATACATCGTAATTCATCGGAAGAAAGGAACTGCCCGCTCCTTTGCTCCAGTCAAGTACGGTGACCACATAGTAAAAATCTCCAGGAATCAAAAGAGACTCCTGGAGATTTTTTATTCAAGCGTAAAGTCTTCCCGGACAGAATTCCTTCTGCCCGGGAGAAGAATCTGCAGCAAATGATTTTTATCAGAAATAAAAATCATATCACAGATTTTGACCAGCGGCGATTACAGCCAGGGGTCGGTCTCTACGATGTTGAGACACTCAACTTTCTCACAGAGCCATTCCTGGGTTTCCGGATTGAAAGTAGAGTTAACAAAACACTTCCAGTTTTCGTCATCGACGTTCGGGAAGTCAGATCTGTAGTAGAATCCTGGGTAGCGGGATTCCTCACGGAACTGGATGTGACGAATGTGCATCTCAACACACCAGATACGATGGTAGTTCTCCCAGGCACGCATAAGCTCATGCAGATCGCCGGCAGCCATCTTCTCTGCATCTTCACGAAGAAGCTGCAGGAGATCCATACAGATTCCAAGAAGCTTACCAGAGGTCATGTAGTACGTCGCAACACCAGCACCATACTCATCGGTGGCTTTCATGAGACGCATCATGATACCTGCAGGCTTGCAGTAGTTGGGGTTAACATTGGCAGCAGTAGAAGCACCAACGTGCTGGTTGTACAGTTTAACTGGTGCGTAGATCTCGTCAGCCAGTTCCTGAGCAGACTGTTTCAGTTCTGGAGTGAAGTCATTATCACGACAGAATTTAACCAGCTGCTTGGCAACGATACGACCTTCAGCATGAGCACCGGAGGAGAACTTATGACCGGAAGCACCAACACCATCACCAGCGGTGAAGAGTCCATCAACTGTGGTCATACGATTATATCCCCATTTGTACTGATGTGCACGGCTTCCATCTACGGATGGAACCCAGTCTTCATCGGGACCGGAGGTCCAGATACCACAACAACCGGAGTGAGAACCAAGAAGGTACGGTTCGGTCGGCATGATCTCAGAACCTACTTTCTCAGGCTCAATGTTGGCACCAGCCCAGAGGCCGGCCTGTCCAACGGACATATCAAGGAAGTCTTCCCAAGCCTCAGACTCGAGGTGTTTCCAGAATTTCTTCAGAGACTTCTCGTCCATTCCAGCTTCGCGACGTTCGTCAAGGAAGGCATTGAGAGCCACATCGGTAGCCATGTAGATAGGTCCACGTCCTTCGATGAACTCGCGAACCATCAGATGGTTACGAAGACAGGTAGGAGTTACAGCGGAAGCACCATAAGGCATAAACTTCTGAAGTTCTTCTTTAGCAGCATCACCCATAGCATAGAAATCACCAAGACCATTGGCAACTTTTGCTTTGAAAAGAAGGAACCAGGCACCAACAGGTCCGTATCCATCTTTAAAACGAGCAGGGGTGAAACGATTTTCCATCATGGTCATGGTAGCACCAACCTGACCACACATGGTGTAGGTGGAACCAGCATTCCATACCGGATACCATGCACGACCTTTACCTTCACCGGTAGACCGTGGACGGAAAATATTAACAGCACCACCACACGCTACAAGTGCAGCTCTGCAACGGAAAACATGAACTTTGTTTTCACGGGTAGAGAAACCAACTGCACCGGCAACCTGGTTTGCTTTGTTTTTGTCGAGAAGCATTTTTACGATAAAAATACGCTCAAGACAATTATCTTCACCAAGTGCAGTTTTAGCAGGCTCAGCAACGATACATTTGTAGGACTCACCGTTAATCATGATCTGCCACTTACCTGTACGTACAGGAGTTCCACCTTCGCGCAGGGTAGGAGCAGGTTTGGAACCGTCAAGGTTCTCACCATCAGCATCTTTCTTCCAAACAGGGAGACCCCATTCTTCGAAAAGCTTAACAGACTCATCCACGTGACGCCCACAATCGTAAATAAGATCTTCACGAACAACGCCCATAAGATCGTTACGTACCATCTTTACGTAATCTTCGATTGGATTCTCACCAATATAGGTGTTGATAGCGGAAAGACCCTGTGCAACAGCACCGGAACGTTCCATGGAGGCTTTGTCGACGAGAGTGATCTTCAGATCATCGCCAGCCCATTTCTTGATCTCAAAAGCAGCACCGCAAGCAGCCATACCACCACCAACGATGAGTACATCAACGTCGTGCTCTACAATCTCTGGGTTGTCAATTGCAGGAAGCTCGCCCATAGGTTTATTTGGTAACGCCATATTTAAATCTCCTTATAATAGATTCAAAAGGTTATAAAATAATTCAATCAATTCTTCTCAAACAAACGAGGGGAGAATTATTTAGGGGTCGGCAGATCGGATTCAAGAAGCAGACATTCGTCATCCAGGTTAGCACCTTTCTCACCAGGATACGCATTTGCAGCACCCTCAGCAGTAGTACGAACAGGGAACTTGAAACGTTTCATATTACCGTTACGGAATTTAACGGTCCACATGATGGAATCTGCACTACGCATGGGATGAACCTGACCACCCATGGGTACGAAGTCATCGTATCCACGAACAAAGATTGCGCCCTGTGGACAGATTTTAACACAAGAGTAACATTCCCAGCATGCATCAGGCTCCTGATTGTATGCTTTCATCTCCTCTTTGTTAAGAACCATCAGGTCGTTGGGACAGATGTACATACACGCTGTCTTGTCGCCACCTTTACATCCATCGCACTTCTCAGGATCTACATAACTTGGCATTAAACTACCTCCTCAGTTTATTTTACATTTTGTGACCCGGAACCGACCGGGTCAACTATTAACCGCTATTTTAAAGAACAGCACAAAAAAAATATCCTTTTTCACACCACTCCAGTAACGCAAAAAACATGTAATCTAAATAAGTTAGGGGCATTCAACATCAGGAACACAATAAATGAACCATCACTCATTTTTTACAAGATTCAATTTATATATTGTTGCCTGTTAATTGTCAAGAAAATTCAACCGACTAAAGTAGAGGACTCAAGTGTAATCATCACGAGCCAACACTTCCCTCGGCTTTGATCCTTCGGCTGGGCCGACGACTCCTTCCCTTTCCATCATTTCTATCATTCGTGCGGCGCGATTATACCCAACCCGCAATCGTCGCTGCACATAGGAGATGGATGCCTGACCCGACTCGCAGACAACAGCTACCGCCTCATCATAGCGTTCATCGTGCTCCTCTTCTCCACTGCCATCCTCTCCACTTTCCTCTTCAATGACAGCTGTCACCGATTCATCGTAAGTGACATCGCCTTGTTCCTTTAGAAAATCTATGATGGCCTCGGTCTCTGCCTCAGAAATATATGCTCCGTGAATACGCTGCAGATTCGGTGCGCCGTTGGCGAGCAGGAGCATATCACCCATCCCCAGCAGATGTTCAGCTCCGGCTGTGTCAAGGATGGTCCTTGAGTCAATTTTTGAAGAAACCTTAAAAGATATGCGGGTGGGAAAATTCGCCTTGATAAGACCGGTGAGTACATCCACTGAAGGACGCTGGGTTGCAAGAATCAGATGCATGCCGGCTGCCCGTGCCATCTGGGCGAGTCGTGCGATGGACGCTTCCACGTCTTTTGAGGCAACCATCATCAAGTCAGCAAGCTCATCCACAATAATCACAATATAGGGAAGTTTTTCCCCACTCACTTCATTGTAGGAATCAAAGCTTTTCACCTTCTGCTGTTCAAGCAGTTTATACCTGCGTTCCATCTCCCGGACTGCCCACATAAGGGCACGGGCAGCAAGTTTCGGCTCCACCACCACCGGATGAAGCAGGTGGGGGATCCCCTCATACCCTGAAAGTTCAATGCGCTTGGGATCAACCATCAGCAGCCGTACTTCTTCCGGAGTGGCATTAAAAAGAATGGAAGCGATAATGGTATTAATCGCCACACTTTTTCCTGCCCCTGTTGCTCCTGCAATAAGGAGATGAGGCATTTTGGCAAGATTTGCCATGGCAGGGTTTCCGACCACATCAAGACCCAGGGCAATGGTCAGTTTATGCTGACTTTCCCGGAAACTCTCGGATGCCAGCAGATCACGAATAAAAACCACAGACCGGTCGACATTCGGGATCTCAATACCAAGGGCTGCTTTTCCGGGAACAGATCCCACAACCCTGACTGACTGAGCCTTCAGTCCGAGGGCAAGGTCATCGGCGAGTCCGGCGATCTTATTTATTTTCACCCCTGCAGCAGGAGCATACTCATAGGTTGTCACCACCGGTCCCGGGGATATCCCCACAACCTTTCCGGAAACCCCAAAGTTTTTCAGTTTCTGTTCCAGCTGTTTGGATACCTTATAATAGACTTCCTTGTCCACCTCCTCATGCTGCTGAGTGGATTTTTTCAGCAGACTGAGCGGTGGGATCTTCCAATCACCCCGGGCTATGGGCCGAGCAGCAAATTCTTCCTCATCGGCATCGTTCAGTTTTTCCTTTACAGGTTCTTTAACGATCGGAACCGATACTGAAGGACCAGGCTGGGATACAGTTTTACTCTCCTGATCCACTATTGCAGTTTTTGCTTTTTTCCTGCCTGTAATCTTCCTGCCTTTGTTCTCTTCCTCTTTTCGTCCCAGTCGTTTTTTATTCCCGCTAAGCAGTAGATTTTTTATCCCTGCCCAGGTTTTTTTTACCATTCTCCAAAAAAAAGTACCCACCTGATAGGGAGAAAACTGTATGGAAAGCATCAGGGAAACAAGCAGCAGCAACAGCAGAAAAAGAACCGTTCCCGGGCCGCCCACCAGGGACACCATAAGAATAAATACTGATTTCCCTAGAAAGCCACCGCTTTCAACGGGAGCAAAATCATGCAAAGACAATGAGGAGAGAAGGCCGCAGGCGGCAATAACTGCACCACTGACTCCCGCAGTAATCTGTGGCAACCGGTCAAAAGACATTCTCGGACTGAAAAACAGAAAAGAGAGAAGGAGAAGCAGGGAAACAAGAAGATAGGCACCCCAGCCAGTAAAACCAGTGAGAACCTGATCAACCAACATCCCAAGTTCACCACCCCAGTTTTTCTCACCGGGGAGGGTGGCGGAGATAAGGCTTAGAAAGAGAAAGAGCGAAAGAAAAATACCAAGAACGGCAACCGCCTCCTGTTTCAGTCCCGGGCGGTTTGATTTGTTGTCTTGTGTCATGTTCGCACACCTGCCTCTATGGAATTATTGCATATATTCAATCTCAGAAACAAACAAAAGAGACGGGAATCTCCAGGGGCAGGAAAACTGCTTATGACGCTGGATTTTTATCTGCACCCGCACCCAGTTCAGCTTTTATGCTATCCAGGATGCCGTTGATAAAGGCGGGAGATTCATCGGCGCTGAACCGTTTGGCAATCTCCACGGCTTCATTAATGGCTACTTCCGGCGGGACGTCCTCCTGAAATGCCATTTCAAAAACTGCAACCCGCATAATATTGCGATCGGTGGCATCCAGGCGTTCAAGACGCCAGTTCTTTGCGTTCCTGCCAATCAATGCATCAACAGCCTCACTGTTTACAGCTATTCCATGCAGCAGTTCACAGGCATAGGTACGTGCTTTTTTCTGAACATCATACAATGAGCAGAAATCAGCAAACTGCTGATCAAGATCCACATCATCTGCAGCAGCCGTACCGATAAAATCATTTTGGAAGAGAAACTGCAGAGCAGCTTCCCGTGCGTTTCGACGAATACCCATAATAACTGCAATAACACTGATGATAAAACTAATCCGGAATACATACCCTGACAGAAATTTTCCCGTAAAAAAACAGACGAGCGAAAATTTCAGAAAGGGTATCCTTGCGATTCCAGGGGGAACGGTGAAAGAAAATCAGGTAAAACTTCCAACCAGATTGGCCATTTCGATGGCAGCAACTGCCACATCGGATCCTTTATTTCCAGCCTTTGTGCCGGATCGCTCAATTGCCTGCTCAATGGTCTCGGTGGTAAGAACGCCAAAAAGAACCGGTACACCGGAGTCCAGGCCGACCTGAGCAGTTCCTTTGGAAACTTCACTGACCACAACATCAAAATGCGGTGTTGCTCCACGAATAACAACACCAAGACAGATAACCGCATCATATTTCTGGGAAGCTGTCATTTTCTTGGCAATTAACGGGATCTCAAATGCACCGGGAACCCGTACAACATCAATATCAGCGTCGTCGGCACCGGAACGGGTCAGACTGTCCAATGCTCCTTCAAGCAGTTTTTCGCAGATAAACGAGTTGAAGCGTGCCACGATAATCCCGAACTTCTTTCCATCAGCCTTTAAATTTCCCTCAATATAATTCGCCATATCTTTCGTCGTCCTTCAATCCTGTTTTCTGTTTTCCAGATTATTTATCTGCCACTTCTATAAGATGCCCCATCCGATCACGCTTGCATTGAAGATAGCTCTTGTTCTCGTCACCTGCTTCCATTTCTATGGGAAAACGATCCACCACCTCAATACCATAGCCCTCAAGACCAACAATTTTCTTTGGATTATTGGTGAGCAGACTCATCTTCCGTACACCGAGATCCCGCAGGATCTGAGCACCGATACCGTAGTCACGTAAATCCGCTTTAAAACCAAGCTTATGGTTGGCTTCAACCGTATCCATGCCTTCATCCTGCAAAGTATAGGCTTTCAGCTTGTTTACCAGGCCAATTCCACGCCCCTCCTGACGCATATAGAGAACAATTCCAGTGCCCTCCTGATCAATCATACGCATGGCGGCATGCAGTTGATCGCCGCAATCACAGCGGGCAGAACCAAAGACATCGCCGGTCAGACATTCTGAATGGACGCGCACAAGTACCTTTTTATCAGGATCAATCTCACCCTTCACCAATGCCAGATGTTCAAAATCGTCCACATCATTTTTATAAACAACGGCAGTAAACTCACCGGCATGGTCGGTTGGGATTCTCGCTTCTGCAGCCCGATGAACAAGAACATCTTCACGCAGGCGATAGGCAACAAGATCTGCTATGGTACATATCTTCAGATCATGTTCCTTCGCAAACACTTCAAGATCCGGCATTCGTGCCATGGTGCCGTCATCTTTCATTATCTCGCAGATTACTCCTGCTGTGGTCAGTCCTGCAAGCCGTGACAGATCAACTGAGCCCTCAGTCTGTCCAAGACGAACAAGTACACCGCCTTTTCTGGCACGAAGTGGAAAAATATGACCGGGGCTGATAATGTCGGTGGGTTTGGCATCCGGGGCAACAGCGGCTTCAATAGTTCGGGCTCTGTCCGCTGCAGAGATACCGGTGGTAACTCCTGTAGTTGCCTCAATACTGATGGTGAAACCGGTCCCATAGGGTGACTGGTTGTCAGAAACCATCATGGGCAGCTCAAGCTTATCAATCAAATCAGGGCTCAGCGTCAAACAGATAAGCCCCCTGCCATAGGTTGCCATGAAGTTTATCGCTTCAGGGGTGACGGCAGAAGCCGCCATGCAGAGATCACCCTCATTTTCACGATCTTCATCGTCAACGAGAATAACCATTTTCCCATTTTTAATATCTTCCACGCATTCTTCTATTGAACTGACTGCCATGATAATTGACCTGTTAATAGTAAATTTAAACTGCTAATATAAGTAAACGGTAAATAAGAAACTAACACTGGTGATGAACAGTAAGCCGGTACTCTTTTCAATCCCCCCTTGAGGGGTATACGTACCTTATTAGAAATTTTCTTACGAAAAAAACAGGAAAATTATCTGTAAGGTACTAAACAAAACCGTTTTCAGCTAAGAAAGCAGGGTTAATTCCCGTACCGGAATCCCCCTCAGATGCTCCGGAATCTCCGGGCAAAAGCATTTTCTCCACATATTTTCCGATAATATCCACTTCTATATTTACCTTGTGTCCCCGCTTCAGTGAACCAAGAGTTGTCACCTGCAGGGTGTGGGGAATAATGGAAACATCAAACGTTTCACTGCTGCAGCTGTTGACCGTAAGACTGACACCATCAATGGTAACAGACCCCTTTTCAATCACATAACGGGAAAACTCCCGTGGAAAGGTGAAGGAAAACAGAGTGTACGCCCCCTCCGGACGACGATCACGCACCGTTGCCACACAATCCACATGTCCGGAGACAATATGCCCGCCCAAACGATCGGAAAGCTGCAGGGCCCGTTCCATATTCACATTGCCCCCCACGCCGATCCCCCCCAGTGTAGTCCGGGAAAGGCTCTCCGGCGACACATCCACGCTGAATTTTCTGCCGTGAATGTTGTAGGCTGTGAGGCATACACCGTTTACAGCAATGGATTCCCCCTCTTCCGGGTAAGAAAGATCAAACCCGGCTTCAAGATCAAAGGCAAGCCCTCCGCCGACACTTCTTTTCGCCAGCAGTCGCCCCTTTCCTGCTACAATCCCGGTAAACATCTACCTGACGCTCTCAGGAAGCTTCAAGTTCTGCCGCCCGCTCCGCGAATTTCCGGGACGAGGTTTCATGTGAGAAATTGGCATGGATGGAGGAAATGGTGCGAAAACAATCTGCAGCTTTTTCCCTGTCACCCTTCTCCAGATACACTTCTCCCATTACTTCAAGCACTTCAACAGTCCCCTGAGGATTGGTATTATGACTGTGCGTATCAAGCATATCAAGACAGAGGGAAAGCGCCTTGTCATACTCACCAAGAGCCCGATGAATCACAACAAACTGACCGGAAAGAGCGAGTATGCTCATGGTATCATCAAAACGTTTACAAATTTCCCAGGAACGATTGAAATGCTCCCGGGCCTTTTCATACTCTTCTTTTTCAAGACAGACAAGCCCCAGCTGATTGCTGGCGTTGGCAATACCATCCTGATCGTTTTTTTCTTCCCATGCTTTCAGGGTGTTGTGAAACGCAAGCAAGGCCTGGGAGTATTCCTTTTTAGCGAGAAAATCCTTTCCATCCTCGAATTCCGCCTGGATGGGATCACTGGGACGTTCTTTTTTCTTTTTTTCACCGCTTTTCTGGATATCGCCCATCGGCTGTATATTAATATTGCCTGTCATTTGTCTTTATCTCCTTCACTGATCTGGGCAAGTGCGGTTTTTACCAAATCGCACACCCTGTATTTTTCGGCAACGCCCTTTTCCCAGATTTCCAGTTCCGCCTCATCACTGCTCAGTTCCATAAGCTGCATCGTCACCTCAGTTGCCCGGATACGACCCAGCAGCTGTGCCACCAGACCGCGCATGGCAGGATTTGGATGCTTCAGGAAATGGAACAGATTAAAAAATGGAGTTTCCCGGATAAGATCAGGTCGTGTCTCGGCAATCTTTGCAAGAGCCCACACTACCTGAACCTGGGTTGACGCATCGCCCATATAATTCAGTAGATGCCTGTTAAATGCACCAAAAATATCGGGTCTGGCCGCTATCACCTCCCCAAGGGTTTCAATCATACCCCAGGGTGCCGCTGCCGAATCTGAACATGCTTCAAACAATCTATGCAGCAATTCGGAAACCTGTCCGGGCATCCTGCTTGCAATACGTGCACACACCTGCCCGATAATCCATGCAGTCTCCCAGCGTCTCGCCTCGTCAGCGTCATAGAGCAGACGCTGTAAAAGACGCAGTGTCTTTTTGTCATCAAGACAGAGCCGTACGAGGAGATCAATGTCTTTTTTCTCCCGTGCCTCTGCTACTACTTTTTTATTGGCGCGCAGTTTTTTACCGGTTGAATCCGGCTCCACAGGAGGAACGGGCTGATTGAATATCTCGACGGTTGGCTTTACCGCCGCTGTATTCTTCTCTTTCTGCTCATCTTTCTTCTCTTTCACCCGTCTGGATATCTCTGAGATTTCCGTATGTAGGCGGACGAAGTAGAGCACTCCGCGTACGGGACGACCGTCGAGGTTTCTAGTGTTGACAACCTGATGGGTCACTTCGTCGTAATCTTCGACCCTGCCCGTAAGGTAATCATCTTCAGGCATCAGATCCCAGGCGAAATCCCAGTTGTCGTCACAGGCAAACACCAGCGTTTCCACCATGGCGGCACCAATATTATGACCAGTGGGATCACAGGTGTACACCGCACCGCATTCACAGCGACCAACCTGGAACTCCTGCATCTTCCGTTCGATGGCATCTGTCGCTCTGCCAACCTTCTGTCCGCAGAACGGACACCAGGGAGCTGTCGTTAGTTTTTGTTTTTTCATCAGCTACTGCCAGACTCAGGAGAGTTTTTCCTGTAAACCGGCTGCAAATTTCGGATCCACCGAGTAGCCAAGCTCTTTCGCCTTCTCCATATGCGTCTTTGCCGTGGCATAATCGCCGCTGAAAAAGAGAGCAACTGCCAGATTATTCTGGGCAAGCCCGCTGTCCGGCTCCAGTTCAGTGGCCTTTCTTGCAGATTTCAATGCACGCTCATCATCACCTTTCATGGTAAGAACAGAAGTCAGATTCATCCACACAGTGGCAAGTTTAGGATCATACTGAATGGCCTTCTCATAGGCGGCAATGGCCTTGTCCATTTCATTGCGCTGCTGCCAGATAAGCCCCAGGTTGGCGTGAGCCTGAGCCGAATGATCCGGCTGGGCACTTATTGCCATCTCGTTTAACTCCTGGGCCTTTTCCAGGTTTCCCAAACCAAAATAGATCGCACCCAGATTGATCATCGGCTGATTTGCCTGATTATCAATTTCAAGGCAGCGCTCCAGAGAACGAATGGCATCCTCAGTCCTTCCTGCCTTCATGTAGACCAGGCCCAGATGATGGAAAGCAACCACATTATCCGGGTTATTTTTACACTTCTTTTCCATCTCCGCAATAACTGTCGGCAGATCTTCGTTCAGATTCTCAATATTTTCTGTATTTTCATCAACCATGATTTTTCCCTGATATGTAGCAGCTCAAACTGTTAAGCAATTAGTTTTAAAGTATAATTACAGCAATCGACAAAGGCGGGAATCTGGGAGTCCTCCAGTCCTGCTCCGGCAAAGCGACTATACTATAGACACCTTCAGCGGACATGCAAGCATAAATTTCAGCTAATGATTAAACCGTTCTTCGCAGGAAAGTGTCAGCTCATTCTTCTGTTCTTCCAAAATGCCTTTTGCCCGATTCACATCCTTTGCAATCTGTGCTGACAGTTCCTCTATTCCGGAAAATTTCTTCTCACTGCGTAAAAACCGAAGGAGATTAACCTTGATCGGTTTTCCATAGATATCCTGATCAAAGTCAAAAATATGCGTTTCTGCCACCAGCTTCTCTTCACCAAAGGTGGGATTGACACCAATGTTCAGAACACCGCCGTAGCACTTGCCATCGGTAATCACCTGACACACATACACACCCATCTTTGGAATAAGATCCTCCCTTTCCATATGCAGGTTTGCTGTGGGAAAGCCAATTTCTTTACCGCCCCGCTGCTGTCCGTACTGCACTTCACCTCGAATCTGATAGTAGCGCCCGAGTAATGTCCTGGCGTCCGCCATTCTGCCATCTGCGACAAGCTCCCGGACTTTTGTGGAACTGACCAGCATCTCTTTTTCATAATGAGCCTCTACCACGGTCACCGAGAAGCCTTTTGCTGCTCCCTGAGCTTTCAGAAATTCAATATTGCCGGTTCTGCCTTTGCCAAAGGCATAATCATAGCCGACAACAAGTTCCTTCACGCCAATGGTTTTAATAAGAATATCATCCACGAAACGTTCGGCATCAATACCGGCAAATTTCATGGAAAAAGGTATGATAATCAGCTGATCAATCCCTGCATGTCCAATAAGCTCGGTCTTTTGTTCACATGTGGAAATAAGCTTAATTCCCTCCGGTCGTAACACCTGCAGAGGATGCGGATCAAAGGTGACCGCCACACCGGTACCGCCCAGACGATACGCTCGCTGCACAACTTCGCCAAACAACATCTGATGACCAAGGTGCACCCCGTCAAAATTCCCAATGGTAACGCACGCTCCGGGAAAGGGAGCAATAATATCTTTCAGGTCTCTATATATTTTCATGTATTCTAAAAAGTTCTTTTTTTCTGCTCTCCCGAAGAAAGTCTTGACAAAATCCATCAAGGAAAGCATATTGACCACCGTTGTGCCGAAGTGGCGGAATTGGTAGACGCGCTAGGTTCAGGGTCTAGTGGGCGTATGCTCGTGGGAGTTCGACTCTCCCCTTCGGCACCACTCAATTTTCAAGGCTTTATCCCAGTAATAGCGGGATAAAGCCTTTTTTTGTGTCTTCTTGATTTTCATCTTCTCTTGCTATCTTTTGCTGTTTCATGCTATCTTTTTCTAAAAAAGTGGAACAAAAGTGGAACAAAAAATTTGGTCCTTAATCGATGGCACGCTTCTTAAAACGAAAAACCAAAAACGGCTGGAGTTATACAGCCACCGTTCGCATCAAGGGGCACCCTTCTGTCAGCCGTACCTTTGATACCAAAGGAGAAGCAGCTGCCTGGGCCGCAAAGACTGCTGAAAAGATAAAAGCTCAGAAGTATAACGACCCTCGCCTGGCCCTTCAAATAACCCTTCAGCAGGCCCTCACCAAGTACCTCGAAACCATCTCCAGTAAAAAAGCGCTCAACACCCACATGCGGGAGAAGGTTGCGGCAAAACGACTACTGGAAAAAATCGGTCCGGAAATCGCTCTCGGTTCCATCTCCCCTGCCATTGCCGCCAAATACAGAGACGCCAGACTCCAAGAAGTGTCCGCCTATCCTGTCCGTGCCGAACTGGCCCTGCTCTCCCACTTATTCACCAAAGCCAAAAAAGAATGGGGGATACCGGTCGACAATCCTGTTGCTGAAATTGAACGACCCGCACCACCCAGAGGAAGAACCCGTTTTTTGACAGATGAAGAAGCTTCCAAATTACTTGATGCCAGCCGTAAAGCAAGAAATAAAAACTTTTACTATTACGTCCTGACGCTGCTCCACACGGGCATGCGGGCATCTGAAGCAGCGGGACTGCACTGGAATCAAGTCAATCTGAAAGAAAGAGTGATTTTTCTGCCGGACACAAAAAATAAAGACACCAGGTGGGTTCCCCTGACAAAAGAACTCACCGAGGAACTCTCAAGCCTGAAAAAAATCAGTAAAGGGAAGAATGAAAATCTGGTTTTCTTGAAGGATGATCAGTTAAAAACGGACCGGGCTAAGGCAAGGCCGGGCATTAAATTCAGAGAAGCATTCAATGCCGCAAAAAAAAGAGCCGGCCTGCCGGACATCCACATGCACGATCTCCGGCACACCGCTGCCAGCCATTTAATTATGTCAGGAGTTGATATTCGTACTCTGGCCGATATCTTAGGGCACCGGACTTTACAGATGGTACAGCGTTATACTCACCTGCTCCATGACCATAAGCTGACTGCCATCGATAAAATAGGCTCACTGGGACAGGGGCAAAATAAAAAAGATCATTGAGACGAATCAGTTCGCAGCATCCACAAGTTTTTTTCCTGCTTTGAATTTGACGACATTCTTGGCCGGGATCTGCATGGTCTTTCCTGTCTGGGGATTGCGTCCTTCACGGGCTGCTCGTTTTGTAACGGAAAATGTTCCAAAGCCAATCAAGGTAACCTTGTCTCCTGCAGCCACAGCATCGGTAACTGCGCCGAGGACACTGTTCAGGGCCTGGTCGGCTGCGGCCTTACTCATGTTGCACTCTTTTGCCACTTTTTCTATCAGATCACTCTTGTTCATCTCTTCTCCTTATTCTTCTGTAAAATGGTTGGGACGGGAAAGGTATCCTTTGCTGAGATAGTAGAACTCCCTGAGTATTGCAAGGTTATTTCGTTTCCTCCACCTTATCGGTCTTCATGAACTCATCAATCTCCCGGGGGGTGTAGTAGCGGAAGCGTATCCGCTTGCTCAGTTTGGCCGTATAATCGGAAAAGGCGATGATAATCTCCCTGCCCTCGGCCATAAGCTCTTCACCTTCCTCGTGTGAAATTCCGTCCATCTCGCCAAGCCTTGCCTTGAAATTGGCATAGGCCATATCAAACTGGCGCAGAATATTGAACATGGTTGATCCCAGGGGTGAATTGACTTTCAGTACCCTGGCCCCTCGTTCCTTGGCCATGCTGATCTTTTTTTCCTGAATCTCCTGCCAGGAAGGTTTCTTTTTCT
>JANTGG010000054.1 GCA_024763035.1 Desulfocapsa sp.
AGAGTGCCTTAGGTTCGTTCATTCTTGCCTTCGAAGCGTACTGGTGTTACTCGAGAAGGTTAGAATGGGCGAAGATGAGGTGCTCTGAATAGTTACTACAAAATTACGATTCCCACGCAGGAGAGCAAAAAGATCAGCCATGGATAAACAGAATGAAAGAAGAAGAGTGCAGAGACAGGAAGATGGTGAATCAGGTCTGGCAGTAGCAATTTTTCGTGCCGATGACGAACAGGATCATCATTGTAAAAAGGAATGGCATCAGTTTGTTGGTATCCAGAATATGACCGATGACGGGATGCTGCTTGAGTTGAATATGCCGGTGGCAACCGACACCCTTGTCCAGATAAACAGATATGTCTTTGACAGAGATATCTGGCAGACATATTTTGCCAAAGTCATCTGGTCTGAGGCCCATGATAAAGAGCAAATATTTCGTACTGGTGTTGCTTTCACCGATGCTCACGACAATGACAGCTGTAAGATGTTCGGTCAGGACACAGCAGTTGAGCAGATTATCTCAAATATGGTAACTCTGCTGAAGACCGAGATGATCACGATTCTGCCCAGGAATTCACTGTGGGCGGTGCTTGGCTGTCTTGTACCTATGGATATTGCAGACGGAGAATGCTTTATTATCCAGGATAATCCCGGAGAATCCTTGTATTTGATCCAGGAAGGAAGTTGTAAAATTTCCGTGGAGCATGATGGGGAACATCACCAGATTGCCTCATTGGGAGCAGGGGATATTGTCGGAGAAATGACCCTGTTGACCGACGAGCCTCGTCATGCCAATGTTATAGCAACCTCAAAGATGACGCTCTGGCAGCTGCCAAAAGAGAAATTCAACATTTTAATTGAACAGCACCATGACCTGCGGGTCTTTCTTACGGAGCTTATCACCAAACGCCTTGAGGGTTCACATCACACCGCCGAACGGACCATAGGCAAATACCTAATAAAGAACAAACTCGGTCACGGAGCCTGGGCCATTGTCTACCAGGGACAACATACAACGCTGCATAAACGGGTGGCCATCAAGATGCTCAAGCACCAGATGGCCATGGATGAAGTTTTCCATGTCAAATTTATGAAAGAAGCCGAGATCATCGCCCAGATGAGCCATCGCAACATCCTGCATATCTATGACATTGAGGACCGTTTTAATACTCTGTTTATTGTTATGGAATTCCTGGAGGGTGACTCCCTTGAAGGTATACTCAAGAGACAGGGGGCCATGCCGGCCAAACAGGCAGCTGCAATCCTGACTCAGGTCTGTTCCGGTCTTGCCTATGCCCATAACCTGGCCATTGTTCACCAGGACATCAAGCCTGATAATATCTTTATCGAAGAGGGGGGCGTTGTCAAGATCCTCGATTTTGGTCTGGCCTGTCCGGTCGGTAGCGAAAATTTCGAAATGGAAGGTACCATAGAATATATGTCACCTGAGCAGATCGACAGCTATCCGGTTGATGCCAGAACAGATATCTACTGCCTGGGCATAACCGCCTTTGAAATGGTGACCGGCAGGCGACCTTACCCGGAAGAGAAGGGCAAATTACATGAGTTAATGGATCTCCATCTTAATCAGGATATTCCACACCCCTCTGAATTTGCAGACGATATCCCTCCCCTGCTTGCAGATATTATCATCAAGTGCTGCCACAGGGATCAGGGAGATCGCTATCAATCCGTCACAGATCTATTGAAAGACCTGCAGATCCTCAACAGGGAGTTAGGTAATGAAACGGAGGCGGAACTTGAAAACCGCAAGATGAGTTCTCTGCTGATGTTCTATAACGATGATAAACAAACAGCGGTCACCCGCCTTTTGGAGGAGATGAGTGCCAAGGCGGCCAAAGAGGGGATAACCTTCAAACTGGCAGATTTCAATTAATCCGGGATTGACTGCCACCCATAGTTATCTGCACATCGTGAAATCAACAGACTACGGAGCTCGCCCTTGCGGGTGATTTTCCAGGTCTGGCAACACCTTGAATCGCTCGCAGGGGTAAGCTCCCACATCCAATCCAGAGTACCTGTGCTTTAACGCTAGTCAATAATCTGAAACTACTCGTCAGCTTCCTCAAGGGGCTCGTGGTACATGATACGTTGACAGGTGGGACAATCAAAGTGCTTGTCACCGCGAAGCAGGAGATTGTACTGCTGGGGTGGAATCGCCATAAAACAGCCCTGACAGACACCATCGAGTACATTCACCACGGCGAGACCGTTGCGATGTTTACGCAGGGTGTCATACTTCTTCAGGATCTGGGGTTTGAGTTTTTTTGCCTGAGCAGCCCGCTTCTTCTCTTTTGTCTTTCTACCCTTGGTGATTTTTGCCACACTCTTTTTGACGGTCTCCGTCTCTTCGAGGAGCAGCTCGGACTCACCTTTAAAGAGATTTCTGTTCTCTTCGATATCTGCGGTCAACTGCTCCACCTCTTCCATGATGGCGACAACCTTCTCTTCCTTTTCCTTGACGCTTTTCTTGCCGTCCTCGATCTCCTTAAGGAGCGCAGCCTGCTCCCGACCGGTCTGTACCTGCATCATCTTGGACTGACGATCTTTCACGTGCAGCATCTCGTCACTGGATTCCGCTTCAAGGGTACGCCGCTCTTTTTCCAGCATATCGATCTTTTGCTCAAGTGCGCTAACGGTTGCTTCACGTTCAGCCACTTCTCCGGACTTACTTTCCAGCGCATCCTGCTCTTCCTGAATCTTTGAATCAATCTGATCAATTTCATGATCTATGGTCTGCAGTAAGGTGAGTTGGACAATTTCTTCGTTCAAGGCTGTTCTCCTGTCTCGTTCTTAACGTTAAATGGGTAGCTTATTTTTTACTATAATGAAAAGGAGCCTGTTCCGACTCCGTCTGCAGAATTTCCAGATTCCAACCGGACGTCCTGTTCAGAGTTTCTAATTTTTCAGCAAGCAGAGACACAGCTGGCTGTTCTGTTCCGTAATGTGTTCCGTCAATCACACAAAAACCGGAATCTTCCGCCCACCTGGCAGTGGAATGTTTAATCTCCGCACTCAGATACACATCCGCCTGCTGTTTCCGTGCCTCTCCGGCAAGATCCGATCCGCTGCCGCCGCATAGGGCAACAGTTTTAATTTTTTCAGGAATGACACCGGCTGTCATCACTCCCTGCACGCCAAGCACTTCACAGACACGCTGCAGAAAGGCAGCAGAGGAAAGAGGGCTGCTGAATGTGCCGATTCTACCGTGACCGGTGTTTTCCATCGCCGGATGGACTGTAGGACGCAAAGGCTTGGCACCCTCAAGCTGCAGACACGCGGCCAAAGCATCGCTGACCCCATCTGCTGCGCTGTCAAGATTGGTGTGACAGGCAATCACATTAATACTGTTTGCCAGGGCAAGTTCAAGAAAAGCCCCCACTGGAGTGGTGAGCGTAACGGAGGAGAGGGGGCGAAAAATAACGGGATGATGGGTAATCAGGGTATCGGCTCCCCTGCGGATTGCCTCCTGCAAAAGAGAGATACCGGGATCGAGTCCAAGAAGAACGCTGCGAACCTCCCGCTCCGGACTGCCAAGGAGCAGTCCAACATTATCCCACTCTTCTGCCAGGGTAAATGGGGCGAATTGATCGATCCCTGTCAACAGTTCACTTATCCGCATGCGCACATCACCACTTCGAATCGTGAAAAAGGGGAAAGCAATCCATCAACATGCCTGTTTTTCATGCCGGAACCCGAAAAAGAAGTTACTAACTTTTTGATATCAGAAAATAAAAAAAGGTACTGCCCCGGGGGGAAGTACCTTTTGATTTCCGGCAGTCTAAAGCGGGATTGTGTCCCGGCTTTACTGTCTATGGGTATGAAGAGGGAGACGGTTCGTTCCGCTCTGATTGTAACACGCTTTATTCTATTCAAGAAACCTGTTCATTTGTTTCAGATTTACTGTGTTCATGGTGGGCGCAGTAGGACTTGAACCTACGACCGACCGGTTATGAGCCGGTGGCTCTACCAACTGAGCTATGCGCCCACTCCGGTGCAGAAACTCACAATAAAAAACCGATTAGACCAAAATGTCAACATAAATAGTTACAAACCCCACAAAATTCTGCACCCGGAAGCCATTCACTGTTTTCTCAACTTGTAACTATTTTCCATCCTTGTATAATCGCACTGGACTGCAGGATAAGCGGGAGGGGTGCTGCAGCTCAAACACCACGGTCGACACAACACTCTCCGCCATTCAAGGGGCACACACTGTGATATACAGCAATCTACTCTATTTCCTGGTTGCCATCTTTCTCTTCACCATGACCAGTGGCACAGACAGTCCCTCCCTCACCCTGCCTTATGCCGCCGCAGCCCTTGCCTGTTTTTTTATGTTTTTCGATATTCTTGCCCGCAGTGCATTTGCACGAGCAAAGGGCAGAGGCTCCGCGGCATATTTCAAGACGGAAAAACGATTTTCAGTTCTTGCACTCCTGTTCTATGCCAATGCTTTGTATCTGTGCGACATTCGCCATTATCTCAGCCCGCTCTCCATATCAGGAAAGATTCCGTCTTTTATAAACTTCGGCGGTCTTGCCGTCTTTATTTTCTTTTTACTTCTCATGTGGCGGAGGGCGCGTCCCGTCTACGAAACCACCTTTGGTCGCCGCTACAGCAACAGAGCATTTCTCGGCTCGAACCTGAAGGCCAATCTTCCCATCATTCTGCCCTGGGCCGTCCTCTCCCTGCTCTACGACCTGATCGCCCTCCTCCCCTTTCCCGAACTGGACGGTTTTATCCATTCCCGCACAGGGGATATTGTCTCTTTTATCTTCTTTCTTCTCCTGGTGGTCATCTTTTTCCCGCCAATGGTTCGCCGTCTCTGGGGCTGCACTCCCTTTCCGGACAGCCCCCTCCTGGACCATTTACAGCAATTTTTCAAAAAACAGAACTTCTCGGCAAAGGTCTATATATGGCCTCTTTTTGAAGGACGGGTACTCACTGCCGGCGTGATGGGTGTTCTCCCCGGCCTGCGCTATGTACTCGTCACCCCTGCCCTCCTGGAAAGCCTGACAACAGAAGAACTTGATGCGGTAATGGCCCACGAAATCGGTCATATCAAAAAGAAGCACCTCTTCCTCTATCTGCTTATCATCGCCGGTTTCAGTGTCGCCGCCGGATTTTTCCTGGAGCCGCTCACTTTTTTTCTCCTCTCCCGCCAATATTTTTATACACTGGCAACCATCATCGGCGAATCTCCGGAGACCCTGCTCGCCGTGCTGATGGCTGCCATTACCCTGCTCTTTATGGTTCTCTACTTCCGCTTTCTCTTCGGCTTTTTTATCAGGAATTTTGAACGCCAGGCAGACCTGCACGTCTTTGACGCTATTGGCTCCAGCCATTCACTGATCTCTGCCTTTGAAAAAATAGCCGTCATCTCGGGAAACACCAGAGACCACCCCAGCTGGCATCATTTCGGCATCGGGCAGCGCGTCTCCTATCTGGAAAAATGTGAGGCTGATCCCTCCTGGATCACACGACACAACCGCAAAGTCCGTTTCAGTCTGCTTGCCTTTGCGCTTTTCATCGGTGCCTCCTCCTTCGGGCAAAGCCTGCTGCCCAGTGAACGCTGGACAGCAGAATACGAAGACCAGTATCTGGCGTACAATATTGAGCAGAAGCACATTCAGGAACCTGACAAAGCCATCTGGCTGCGTCTGGCCGGAGATCTGATGCAGCACAAAAAAATGGAGAAGAAAGCACTGCTCGCCTATCAAAAAGCACTACAGCTCGAACCGGAAAACCCCAACCTGCTGAACAATTACGCCTGGCTGCTGCTCACCGCTGAGAATAAGAAACTCCGCGACCCTTTAGAGGCTCTCAGCATGGCACGATTTGCCGCCATGAAACAGCCGCAGGGTCATATACTCGACACCCTCGCCACTGCCTACTGGGCTAACAATTTTATTGAAAAAGCCGTGGAAACAGAAAAACAGGCAATCTTTGCAGCCCCCCCGCAACGGGAATATTACCTGCAGCAGATCGATACATTCCAAAACAGCTCCTATGAAAACAATCTGCCCGAAAGTGAATAATCCGGAATCATTTATTCCTTCTTTTACTTTTTTTCACCTCTTGTGATACACTTTCTACAGTTGCCATAAGGTTCAGGTGATCACCATCAAAGCACAGTTAAGCTCTATTGGATGGAAGAGTTCACCTCTGCAATTCCCTGAGCCCCGGTCGTTATCATGAAATGTATGACACAGCTGCAGAAATTCACAGATCATTCGCATAATGCAAAAAAAATAGAATGCTTCCTTTTTCCGGAGATCCGCACATGAGCCCTGTAAAAGAACCGGCTGCCAGACAACAAACCAGCAGCACCGAAGAAATCAATAAACTGAAACGCGCCTTTGCCTACAATCTCTTTTATCAGCTGGGCAAAACAACCCGCCGGGCAACCTGGAACGACTACTACCTTGCCGTTGCCTACACGGTGCGGGACCGAATGCAGCACCTGTTTGTCAACTCCACGGAAGCCCTCCTGGAAAAAGAGTCAAAAACAATCTGCTATCTTTCTGCAGAGTTCCTGATGGGTCCCCACCTTGGCAACAATCTGCTCAACCTTGGACTTTACGACGACGTGGCACAGGCAGCCGAGGAATCCGGGCTTGACCTGCAGGCAATCCTGCAGCACGAAGAAGAACCGGGGCTTGGTAATGGCGGACTGGGACGTCTTGCCGCCTGCTACCTGGACTCCCTTGCCTCCCTGCAGATTCCGGCGGTGGGCTACGGGCTTCGCTATGAATTCGGAATGTTTAATCAGGAACTTGTGGACGGCTGGCAAAAGGAGCTGAGTGACCGCTGGCTGCATTCCGGCAACCCATGGGAAATAAAAAAACCGGACGAGTCCTGCGATGTGGGATTCGGCGGGCATACAGAGATCTACCACGGTGAACACGGTATCCGCAGAAAACGATGGATTCCGGCACGGGTTATCACCGGCATCCCCTACGATACTCCCATCCCCGGCTACAAGGTAAACAACATCAACTGTCTCCGCCTGTGGAGTGCTGAGGCCCACACCTCATTTGACTTTGCCGACTTCAACACCGGCGACTATTACGGTGCGGTTGAAGAAAAGATCAGTGCCGAGACTATCACGAAGGTGCTCTATCCAAACGACGAACAGTTCCAGGGAAAACGGCTGCGGCTGGAGCAGCAGTTCTTTTTTGTCTCCTGCTCCCTGCAGGATATGATTCGCGGGCAGCTCTTCACCCATGCAAATCTCGATAAACTCTACGAAAACTATCAGGGACAACTCAACGACACACATCCTGCCATTGCCGTGGCAGAGCTTATGCGCCTGCTGATGGATATTCACCTCTATAAATGGGATCAGGCGTGGGATATCACCTGTAAAACGCTGTGCTACACCAACCATACCCTGCTCCCCGAGGCCATGGAAAAATGGCAGATGGATCTTTTTGGCACACTGCTGCCCAGACATCTGGAAATTATCCTTGATATCAACTGGCGGTTTCTTGATCAGGTGCGGCTGAAATATCCCGGCGACAATGAGCGCATCAGCCGCATGTCCATTATTGACGAATCCGGTCCCCGTTATATCCGTATGGCAAATCTTGCCTGCGTCGGCTCAAAAGCCATCAACGGTGTTGCCGCCATGCATACAGATCTTCTGCGCAGACACACTCTGAAAGATTTTAACGAGATGTATCCGGGCAAGATCCGCAACGTAACAAACGGAGTGACTCCACGCCGCTGGATCGCTCTCAGTAACCCGCGACTGACCGCACTTATCACCGAGGCCATCGGCGAAGGATGGGTCACCAAACTTGACGAACTGAAAAAACTGGAAGCACTGGTGGATGACTCATCTTTTAAAGAGGCATGGAGGGAAGTGAAGGAGGCAAACAAAAAAGATGTCGCCACCCTTGCCCGGGAACGGGAGGGGATCCTGATAAATCCCAGGGCAATGTTTGATGTGCAGGTAAAACGCATCCACGAATACAAGCGGCAACACCTGAACGTGCTCCACATCATAACCCTCTACAACCGCATAAAAGCCAATCCGGATCTGGAGATCACCCCCCGCACATTTGTCTTTGGCGGCAAAGCGGCTCCCGGCTATTTTATGGCAAAATGCATGATTAAACTGATCACCTCGGTCGCCCGGGTCGTTAATAACGATCCTGATATCCGGGATCAACTGAAGGTCTTTTTCATCCCCAACTACAACGTCAAGATCGGCCATATCGTCTACCCGATGACCGACCTTTCCGAGCAGATCTCCCTCGCTGGTAAAGAGGCATCCGGTACGGGAAACATGAAATTCTCAATGAACGGAGCACTGACCATCGGGACTCTCGACGGGGCAAATGTGGAGATTCGCGAGGAGGTCGGTGCTGAGAATTTCTTCCTCTTCGGCTTAAATGTGGATGAGGTCATGCGGATGAAACAATCCGGGTACCATCCCATGGATTACTACTACGGCAATAACGAGCTGCGCGGGGTGATCGATCTCATCAACTCCGGACATTTTTCCCATGGCGACACCGAACTGTTCAAACCCCTTATCGATGAACTGCTCCACGATGATCAGTATCTGCTCTTTGCCGACTATCAATCCTACATTGAATGCCAGGACTGGGTTGGGGAAACGTTTAAGGACAAAAACAAGTGGACACGAATGTCTATTCTCAACACGGCGCGCATGGGAAAATTTTCTTCGGACCGATCCATCGAAGACTACAGCCGCAAGATCTGGCAGGTGAAACCCTTTCCGGTCAAATTAAAATGGCAACGTCTCCCCGAAGGCGGAATCCAGTTTCCCGAACCCATCGATTGAGCAAGGAAAATTTGCCTATTGGGTTCAGTTATGAAATACTGGAAAAAAGAGTGTCTTCACGGGATGAATGGACTTTCCCGGCAGACACCGTTTATCATTTATTTTTCACAGTAGTTGAACAGGGCGGGTCAGAAACGTGAGCAGCAGACATTACATTCCCCGAGATACCAGAAAAGTTCTTTTTCTTTTTGTCACCAGCGTCAGTGTATTTCTCAGCTGCCTCACGTCGTCTGCTGCCTTTGTCCATGAGAAACATCCCGATTTTACCCCGGAAGAACGGGCCATTCTCAACAAACACCCGGTACTGAAAGTACAGTGTGCAGAAAACTGGGCTCCGTACAACTTCTCCGAGGCAGGTAAAGCCAAGGGCTATGTCAATGACTACCTGCGTCTGCTGGAAGAAAAACTGGGCATCAGATTCGAATTTGTCATGGGTCACAGCTGGAGTGACTATCTGCAGATGCTGCGGACAGGGGAAATTGACCTGATCAGCAACATGGTTAAAACTCCGGATCGCAAAAAGCAGTTTCGCTTCTCCAGCCAGCCGGTTTTTGATGTAATCGATGGACTGCTGACCACCAAAGAAAACAGTAAACTGGCAGACCTTGAAAACCTGCAGGGTAAAACACTTGCCGTTGCCAGAAACTACTCCCACCAGGAACTGCTGGAGCGTTATTATCCTGACATCCCCCTTCTGCTCACCGATGACCTGCTCGACAGTATCAAACAGGTCATCGCCGGTAATGCTGTGGCTGCAATCGGCTCCCATGCCGTTTTTAATTTCCTGGCAACGCAGCACCTGCTCTCAGATGTCAGAAGCATTCCAATCCACAACAACACAATTTTTCCACCTTCTTCCCATTACCTGGCTGTTGCATCCGACAATCAGAACCTGATGGATGTTCTCGATCACGGCATGGGCTTGATTACTGACAGCGAACTGCACTCATTACGCAGCAAATGGATTCACAGGGATGATGGCTCCCCGCAAGATGCAGTGCTTACATTTTCGCGCAGGGAACAGGCGTACCTTGACAGGAAAAAAGAGATCACCATGTGTGTTGATCCCGACTGGCTCCCCCTGGAAAAAATTGAAGACTCCAAACATATCGGAATGGCAGCCGACTACATCCATCTGCTCGAAGAACAGATCGGCATCCCCATCACTCTGGTTCCCACCAGGAGCTGGTCGGAAAGTATGGAGTACGCCAAAGCCCGCAAATGCGATATCTACTCCCTCGCCATGTCCACACCGGAACGCAGGGGCTACATGTTTTTCACCGAGCCCTATCTGAAGATCCCGCTGGTGCTGGCAGCACGAACCAACAGCCCGTTTGTGGCAGACATAACAGCACTTGCTACGAAAAAACTTGGCGTGGTCAAGGGATATGCCTTCGGCGAACTGCTGCGAAGCAAATATCCGAACATGCAGATCGTTGACGTCCCTTCCCTCAACGAAGGATTACAGATGGTGGTCAACAAAGAACTGTACGGCTGCATCGGCACCCTTGCAACCATCGGCTACAGTATCCAGCGGAACTTTACAGGCGAGCTGAAGGTGGCAGGCAAATTTGACGAACAGTGGGAACTTGGCGTGGCAACCCGTAACGATGAACCGGAGCTGCTCGCCATATTCAATAACGCCATTAAGCAACTGGACAAGGATACACAGCAGCAGATCCTTAATAAGTGGATCTCTGTGGTCATGGAAAAAGGTATGGACTACACCCTGCTCCGGCGTGTTCTTACCGTGGTATCCGTACTTATCCTCTTCCTTCTTTTTCGTGCCTATACCCTCGGCAGATACAACAGGCGTCTGAAGAAACAAAATGGTGAAATCATCCGCCAGGCAGAGCTCCTGAAGGAAACACAAACTGCACTCCTGCTTACCCAGCAGGCTGTTGACTCCTGCGCCTTCCCCATCTGCTGGCTACGCTCCCACAAGAAACTTGAGCACACAACGCTGATTCATGTCAATCAGGCGGCAGCAGACCTGCTCGGTTACAGCCAGGAGGAGCTGCTGCAGTCCCCTATCAAATGCTTTGACAAGAACCAATCCCAGGAAGCATGGGAACATATGCAGCAGACGCTGAAGCAGAAGCAGTCCCTCTCCCGGCAGGCTGTCTTTACCAGGAAAAATGGTTCGACATTCCCTGTGGAGATCTTTATCAACGCCTTTACCTACGAAAAAGACTCCTTTCATTTTATCTTCTTTACCGATGTCAGCAAAGAAAGAGAAATAGAAAAACAGCTCCATCGCTCCATGAAGATGGAGGCCATCGGCACAATGGCGGGTGGAGTTGCCCACGATCTGAACAATATCCTCTCTGGAGTGGTCTCCTACCCCGAACTCCTGCTGATGAAACTCGCCCCGGACAGCGAGCTGCGAAAACCCCTGGAAACCATCCGCCAGGCAGGGATACGTGCTGCCGATGTGGTGGCGGATATGCTCACCGTCACCCGTGGAGTCGCTGCGGCAAAAGAGCCCGCAAACCTCAACACCATCATCAACGAATACATTGATTCCCCGGAATGCCGGCAGATCATTCATCAGCACCCGGGGATTACCTGTACCAAACATCTCAATCCGGAACTGCTCAACATCTCCTGCTCCCAGGTCCATATCAGAAAATGCCTGATGAACCTGATCACCAATGCTATCGAGGCCATTGACGATATCGGAGAGATAACCATCAGCACCGATAATTTCTATATCGACACTCCCACCGCCGGCCGGCAATTCCTGCCCCGGGGGGAATATGTCATGCTTTCCATCAGCGATAACGGGCGGGGCATTCCGGAAAAATTCATCCCCCATATCTTTGAACCCTTCTACACCAAGAAAATCATGGGTAAAAGCGGCACTGGACTGGGTCTCTCCGTTGTCTGGAACACCGTTCAGGATCATAACGGCACCATCCATGTGGAAAGTAACGACACGGGTTCAACCTTTATTCTCCATTTTCCTGTGAGCCGTCTTGAGCTTGCCGCCGAATTGCAGGAGCAGTTCACCGAAACAATACAGGGAGACGAGGAGCATATACTGGTGGTGGACGACGAATCCCAGCAGCGTGATATCTGTCAGCAGATGCTGACTGCCCTGAACTACCGGGTTGACACAGTCAAATCCGGAGAAGAGGCTCTGGATTTTCTTGATTCACAAGCGGTGGATCTGCTGGTTCTCGATATGATAATGGATCCCGGTCTTGATGGTCTTGAAACCTATGAGCAGGCACTCGTGAAATACCCGGGGCAAAAAGCAGTTATCGTCAGCGGCTATTCCCAAAGTGCCAATGTGGCAAAAGCACAGGCTCTTGGTGCCGGAAAATTTGTCCGCAAACCTTACAGCCTGCATCAACTCGGGCAGGCTGTAAAAGAGGCTCTTGCTTAGCAGAACTGAAAGAAAAACTCCCCATGTCCACAGATATTCAGACCCTGAACACTACCCATGCAATTCCCGGTATTCTCTCTTTTCATGAAAATAGATACGGATTGACAGCGGCACACATCAGCAGCCCCCTGGCAACAGGCAGGGTCTTTTTGCAGGGAGCCCATGTCAGCCACTTCCAGCCCCGCGATCAGGAGCCTCTTCTCTGGCTGAGCAGAGCAGGCTTTTTTCTCCCTGGCAAGGCTATCCGCGGCGGCATTCCCATCTGCTGGCCCTGGTTTGGAGATCACCCGGATGATCCCGACAAACCGGCACACGGCTTTGTTCGTACGGCTCTCTGGCATGTTGTGTATACTCAATCTCTGGCAGACGGTACCACCCGCATATGTCTGGAACTACACGATACTGCCGAAAGCCGAACGATCTGGTCCCACGCTTTTCATCTGCAGCTGACCCTCAGCTTTGCAACAAGCCTCAATGTCGAACTGCAGATCACCAATACCGGCAACACCCCTTTTACCTGCAGCGGTGCACTGCACAGTTACCTGCAGGTTGCCGACTGCCGGACAATCACCATTGACGGCGTCGACGGCAGACACTATCTCGATAAAACGGAACACTTTCTCGAAAAAACCCAAAACGGAGCTGTAATCATTTCAGGAGAAACGGATCGCATCTATCTCGACACCTCTGCCGCCTGCACCATTTCCGATCCCGGTCTGAAACGAAGCTTGAAGATCCGCAAGAAAGGGAGTAACACTACAGTGATCTGGAATCCCGGGTCTGAAAAATCTGCTCTGATGAACGATATGGATGACAACGGCTATCGAACCATGGTCTGCGTCGAGAGTGTCAACACGGGAAAAGACAGCATCACCCTGCTGCCGCAGGAAGTACATATCCTGGGAACACTCCTTGAAGCGGCAGCACTCTGAAAACGACTGAACGTTCCGGGTCCATCCAGCCTGGCGGTTTCATCAAACCTTCACAACCACATAATGACAATACAGCAGCCCAATAATCCCCTGCACGGCGTGACACTGAAAGAAGTTGTCAACAGTCTGGTTGACTGGTACGGATGGGAAAAACTGGGGCAATGGATCAATATCAAATGTTTCAACAACAACCCCTCCCTGAAATCCAGTCTTACATTCCTGCGAAAAACTCCATGGGCAAGGACGAAAGTTGAAAAGCTGTATATCAAAACCCTTAAAAACAAACAGAAAAAGTAAGAGGAGACACAATCATGCCAGGATGTCCAAGCTGCGGGTCAACAAATAAACACGGCGCAGACGGCGGACCATTTTCAACGGGCAGAGAGCTTGTTGAATTTGTCTGCAACGCCCATGGCGGCACAGTAAAGAATCAGCTGATTGAAGGTGGTGGTTATGAAAGCACCTGCCAGGGCTGCGGTTCTGCATTTACCCTCAGCACCTTTGTGGGAACATGTCCGGCATGCGGTGGAGTCCATGCCATCGCACCTGTGCACCGAAGTGCTGAACATATTCAGTTTGCAGGAAAAGACTTCAGCCTGGAATAAGAGACGGGAACATCTTCCCAACACCTGCAAGCAGATATCGATGAATCCGAACCGGCAGTCACCCCATTGGCATACCCATTGAAAACCTACTCCATCAAAAACGGTTACCGGCATCCGCCCGGAGCCACTGCCATGGAAAAGGGCGTGAATTTCTGCCTTTTCTCCAAACATGCACGCTCCGTACAACTCCGCCTCTACGAGAAACCGGACAGCCGCAAACCCTTTCAGGTCATTAACCTGGACCCGGAAGCGAACTGCACCTACTTCTTCTGGCATGTTTTTCTGACAGGGATGCGGGGAACTGACCATGTCTCCTACACGTGGAAAGTTGACGGCGAAAATATTCCCGAAGCCGGACATACGTTCAACCCTGCAGTGGAGCTCCTCGACCCATGGGCAAAGGCCACCACAGATGCACTCTGGCGACGAAAATACAACTCTGCCGCCGAGCAGAGCAGTCCTGAAAAATCCATGCGTGCCATGGTTCTGCCCCGAAACGGATATGACTGGGAAGGCGACAAGCCGCTGCACCAGGCATACGAGAAAGAGATCGTCTATGAGATGCATGTGGGAGGTTTTACCCGGCATGGCAGTTCCGGAGTCAAACATCCCGGAACATTTGCAGGTGTTATCGAAAAGATTCCCTACCTGCAGAAACTGGGAATTACTGCCGTAGAACTCCTGCCCGTAATGGCATTTGATGAACAGGATCTGCCCGATAACGGTCGTGACCTAAACCTTGAAAACTATTGGGGATATGCCACCCATTCCTTTTTCAGTCCCCATTCCGGATACTGCATCCACCCCCATGCAGGGAAACATGGGGATGAATTCCGCGATATGGTAAAAGCCCTGCACAAAGCCGGTATCAGCGTGATCCTCGACGTTGTCTATAACCATACCGCAGAAGGCGGCGAGGACGGGCCGATTATCAACTTCAAGGGCATTATGAACGAGGTGTTCTACCACCTCGAACAGTCTGCTCCCGACCAGCCGAAACAATACAAAAACTACAGTGGCTGTGGCAACACCATCAACTGCAACCACCCTTTTGTCACCCGTTTTATCATCGAATCCCTCGAATACTGGGTAAAAGAGTTCCATGTGGATGGCTTCCGCTTCGACCTTGCCTCCATTCTCGCCCGCGGTGAAAACGGTGCTCCCATGTATCATGCGCCGGTGGTTTGGGGCATCGAATTCTCGCCTGTTCTTGCTGATACCCGATTGATTGCAGAGGCATGGGATGCCGGCGGACTCTATCAGGTTGGCGGATTTCCCGGTTTTCGCTGGGCTGAATGGAACGGTCGATACCGGGACCTCGCCCGCCAGTTTATCAAAGGAGATCCCGGTCTGATTGCAGAACTTGCCACCCGTCTCACCGGCTCCAGCGATCTGTACCAGGGCTCCGGCAGACTGCCCGTCAACTCCATCAACTTCATCACCTGCCATGACGGCTTTACCCTTGCCGACATGGTCAGCTACAACGAAAAACACAACCATGCCAACGGCGAAAAGAACCGGGACGGCGACAACCATAATTACAGTTGGAACTGCGGTGCGGAAGGTAAAACAGACGACAGAAAGGTCCATTCACTGCGCCGCAGGCAGGTGAAAAACTTCATGGCCCTTCTTCTACTCAGTCAGGGCGTACCAATGATTCTCGCCGGAGATGAGGTGCTGCGATCCCAGCAGGGAAACAACAACTGCTACTGTCAGAACAATGAACTCTCCTGGTTTGACTGGAATCTTCTGGGAACAAACGGGGATATGTTTTCCTTTACCTCAAAAATGATCCGCTTTCGCAAACGTCACCCATCTCTTACCCGCCGGCATTTCCTCACCGGGCAGAAATCCGGGGTCTCTCCCATGCCTGATATCAGCTGGCATGGGAAAAAATTGGGGGAACCGCAGTGGCACGACCCTTCTGCCCGTGTACTCGCCTGCACCTTAGGGAGAGTGGAAGCAGATGAGGAAGATCTGCACATCATTTTCAATATGTCTGATGACACCCTCCACATGATCCTGCCGAAAATACAGAAAAGAAACTGGCATTTGGCTGTGGACACATCTGCAGTCGGTGGAGAGGATATTATCGAACCGGAGCGGCAGACTCCCGTTGCCAAAACCATTTTGGTTCAAGCACGCAGCATTGTCGTCTGCGAAAGCCGCTAATCACAATTTAAAGACATGATTAGTACTGAAGCTCAGGTAAATGCAACATGGAACCGTAGGAGCTCGCCCCTGCGAGCGATTTTCCAGGTCTGGCAACACCTTGAATCGCTCACAGGGGCGAGCTCCTACATCAAATCCAGAATACCTGTGCTTTGATGATAGTCAGTTTAAAAAAAAGCAATTGAACTTACTTTACTAAACAGATTAGGATGTTATCGGTATATTTTTCTATCAAAACTTCCATTCATTCCTTTCCACATTCTGGGTATATTATGAAAACACTCCTCTTTGTCATTGGTCTTCTCACGCTTCTTGTTTCCGGTTGTGCACGTAAACCACCGGAACCCATTGCCATCAACATTCCCACCCGTCCGATCAACTACCTGCATGAGGTCAAACCGCTGCTCGATAAACGCTGTGCTGTCTGCCATTCCTGCTACAACTCCCCCTGTCAGCTCAAACTGAACTCCTACGAGGGAATAGACCGGGGCGGCAGCAAAAAAGCTGTCTATAATGCCACCCGCCTGACCACCATGGATCCCACCCGCCTCTTTATCGATGCCCAGACCACCGAAGAATGGCGGCAGAAGGACTTTCATACGGTGACGGAATCCACCGCACCCGACAATTTCAACAACTCGCTTATGCTGCAGATTCTCTCCCATAAGATGAAGAATCCCAAGGTAACCGGTTCTTATCACTCCGAAGCCGATGATCTCACCTGCTCATCAACCTCCATTGAGCTTGATAAATATCTGGAAAAACACCCAAACAACGGAATGCCCTTTGGTTTCCCCCCGTTAAAACAGGATGAATTTGAGCTTATCGCCGGATGGCTCGCCCAAGGGGCAAAAGGACCAAGCCTTGCGGAACAGACAAAGCTTGTAACCCCCATGCCGGCAGATGCCAGAGCAATTCAACAGTGGGAAACATTTTTAAACAATCCCGACCCCAAACACGTGATGACTGCCCGTTATCTCTACGAACATCTCTTCCTTGCCCACATTAAATTTGGTACTGACAGCAACGAATATTATGAACTGCTGCGCTCCAAAACTCCGGCTGGCGAGCCAGTAGACCTGATAGACACCGTTCGCCCTTACGATCCTCCCGGTGTTGAGACCTTCTCCTATCGTTTTCGGAAAATCCACGCGACCATTGTTCACAAAACCCATATGGTTTTTAACTTTGATGATGCCAAACTTGCCCGAATCAAGGAACTGTTTATCCAGCCCCAATGGATGCAGGAGCCGTATGTGGCCGATTACAACTCCACCGACAGTGCCAACCCATTCGTCTCTTTTGAGCAAATCCCGCCCCGTTCACGCTATCAGTTCCTTCTGGACAATGTTCATTATATCATCATGACCTTTATCCGCGGTCCTGTCTGCCGCGGGCAGGTTGCCTTGAATGTTATCCAGGATCACTTCTGGATCATGTTCCAGGACCCCGACCATGATCTCAGCATCAAATATCCCGCCTTTTTGAAACATCAGAAAGACAATCTGATCATGCCCATTGAAAAGGGCAGCAAGTTCCCTGTTTTTGATCTCATCGGCAACAAATACGATAAGGCACAGGATCGGTACTTTACTGCCCGACAGGATATGTATATGATGCTCAACTATAATGGACAGGGCTACGACGCCATCTGGAAGGGCAACAAAGCGACAGACACTCCCCTGCTCACGGTCTACCGCCATTTTGACAGTGCCTCCGTGCACAAAGGTGTCCTCGGCAACCTCCCCCGGACCATGTGGGTCCTTGACTACCCGCTGCTGGAACGTATTTATTATGCTCTGGTTGCAGGATTTGATGTCTACGGTACATTGGGACATCAGCTTGCCGTCAGGCTCTATATGGACGGACTGAGGGAAGAGGGGGAGAACTACTTTCTCGACTTTATGCCGCAGGATCAGCGCCGTGCCATGATGAATTCCTGGTACACGGGCGTCAAGCCGTCTAAAGTCAACTTTTATGATGCCGATATGCCCGCAAAAATCATGCTTTCCGACACGGATCCCAAACGGGATTTTATAGAGAATATAGTCAACAATCATATCCTGCCTTCCACAGATATTCACTTTGATCCGGTGAATTATCTTTCTGAGAACGAAGAATATCCTCCCCTGCCCGACCAGTACGAAACCATGGATGATTATTTGCAGGCATTTCGCTCCGTCTCCCGGCCGGGAACAGAATTCTTCTCCTTTGTCGATGACTTCAACGCCAACATCGTCTATATCCGAGTCCGTAGAAACAACGGCAAAAATGCTGTTATTTCCCTTGTAATCAATCGCTGGCACGACAACGTCACCTTTATGTTCGATGAGAAAAAAGCACTGAATCCGAAAAAAGACAACGCCAACTTCATTAAAGGATTTCTGGGCTCTTACCCGAACTACTTCCTCGATATCCGCCAAGACGACCTGCCGGACTTTTTCGACCTGCTGGCAAACCTCAAATCAATCAGCAGCGAAGAGGCAACACGACGTCTGCATACCTATGCCATCAACCGTGCCCATCCGGAATTCTGGGAAGAGTATGACTGGTTCCAGGATCGCTTCAACAGGGACCAGCCGGTACAGTCCGGACTTTTTGACCTTAACCGCTATTTCCATGAGGCAAGCAGTTCCATTTCAATCAATGAATAATTATACAAGCATACACGGAGCATTACATGCCGTACCTGGGAGCCCATGAATCCGTAGCAGGCGGTCTGCATCTTGCGTTTGACCATATTCGCAGCGTTGGCGGCGAAGCTCTGCAGATCTTCACCCGCAATCAGCGGCAATGGAAGCCAAAACCGCTCAGCGAAGAGGAACAAACACTCTTTGCTGCCGCCTGGCAGCAAAGCGACAATATTCCCGTGGCTTCCCATGCCTCCTACCTTGTTAATCTGGCGTCGGGAAAGGAAGAACTGGTGGAAAAATCCATCTCCGCCTTCGCAGAGGAACTTGAACGCTGTCAACTGCTCAACATCCCCTTTGTGGTGATGCACCCGGGCTCCC
Source organism: Desulfocapsa sp. (assembly GCA_024763035.1). Lineage (GTDB taxonomy): Bacteria > Desulfobacterota > Desulfobulbia > Desulfobulbales > Desulfocapsaceae > Desulfocapsa. The sequence goes on from JANTGG010000054.1 coordinate 18,948, forward strand.
ATGGCGGCGATGGAACAGAGAAGGGGCTGGAGCGCTTCACCCGAAATCTCGACACTGCCATCGATCGTGCCGCCAGCTCAGTTATGGTTCTTCTGGAAACAACTGCCGGTCAGGGCACAGGGCTGGGCTCTCAGTTTGAAGAACTGGCAGAGATTCTCAATAATTCCGCCCACGGCAGCAAACTCGGCATCTGTGTGGACACCTGCCATATCTTTGCCGCCGGCTATGATATCCGCAGTAAAAAAAGCTACCTGCAGACCATGGACACCTTTGACAGCCTGATCGGCATCGACCGCATTAAGTTCTTCCATCTCAATGACTCCAAAAAGGGGTTGGGCAGTCGGGTTGACCGGCATGAACATATCGGCAAGGGAGAAATCGGTACGGAAGGCTTTGCAAGCCTTCTCAATGATCCCCGCTTCGCAAGCCACCCCATGACCCTTGAAACCCCGAAGGGTAAAGATCTGCAGGAAGATCGGGATAACCTGCAGACACTGAGAAACCTCCTCATCTAATATTTCAATACACCATTAAACTCTTATGAAATCACTTATCTTCAGCTGTATCCTTCTCATACTCAGCGGACAAACCTGCTGGGCAAGCCGGGCAAAAGTCCCCACTGTCTCCCGCGATCCTTATGCCTCCGCCATACTGCTCAACGCGGAAACGGGCGAGGTACTCTTTGAAAAAAATGCAGATGCCAGGGTTTATCCCGCCAGTGTGCTGAAACTTATGGTGCTGGCAGTCATTCTCGACAGGGTTGAACAGGGGCTGGTTCATCTCGATGATATGGTGCAGGTGACGGTTGAAGCCTACAAGATGGGCGGCTCCCAGGTGTACCTTGACCCCAAGGAGCAGTTTTCCGTGGAGGATATGCTCTACGCCCTGATGATTCAATCGGCAAACGATGC
>JANTGG010000055.1 GCA_024763035.1 Desulfocapsa sp.
CTCCAGGGGCAAAGCTCCTTTACCGGTGAGACTTTTGTACAATATCCGTAACGGATCACTGGCGGTCATGGTTTTGTCTGTTCCATTATTAAAAAAAGGTGATGGTGATAAGAAATTGCTTTTTCAGCAGGTGAATCTGTGAAGATGAAATTTTAGTTTCACCGCCCGGTTTCAGCCTGAAATTATATTTAGGCCGCCACATTGTTATTGTCAACATGAAACATAGCAAAGAACAGGATTATAAACCGCCATCTGTGAAGAAAAACAGGCATGATGCCAAAAATTTTCGTTATCAGCTCAGAGGAGAAGTGGTAGGGACATGGTTTAGGTTCGTTGACGGCCATCTACGGCCCTACACCGGCAAAGAAAAAGTTCATTACGCGTATAATACCCAGCGGCGCATTCCGGTCCCTGGCCGTACCAACCTGGTCACCTGTGATGAGGCAGGTAGGATCGTTGACTTTGACATCCAGGAGGGCAAGGGTAATCTACGTCAACATATCATTGACTTACAGGTAAATGGGCCGAAGAAATGTCTCATCCATTCCTGTTTGTCTTTGATCGGGAGGGGTATGGGGGTGAATTTTTCCACCAACTGATGGCAGAGGGCATTTACTTTGTCACCTGGGACAAACATGTGGACACAGCCAAACTGTTTCAACTCGATGATGACTGTTTTACCGAGGAAATTGAGGTCAACGGCAAGCGATACGGCCTGTTCGAGGGGACAAAAACTTTTCGGGTCAAGCTGAATGACCGGCAAAATTTGTTTAATCTGAGACATATTTATCTGTGGAACAAGAGCTGTAACCGAAGGACGTGTGGATTGGCCTGGACCGGTGAAGAAGACATCTCGCTGCAAGATTGCGCTGCTGCCGTGTTGAACCGATGGGGTGCATCAGAAAATACATTCAAGCACCTGGCTGACCGGTTTCCATTCCACTATCATCCCGGTTTCAGGTTAAAGCAAAGCGAGAAACAGGAGATAGCCAACCCGGAGATTAAGAAAATAGGGTCAGTAACCAAACCTCTGAAAAAGAAGCTCGCCACCTTGTTGAGAAGGTTTTCCAAGACCGGGGAAACCTTGAATAAAGACGGTTCCGTCCGACAAAACAGCACCAGGGAGCGGTTGAAAAACGAGATAGCCGACATAGAGGCCGAACTGGAGCACAACCGGAAAACCGCCAGGGAGCTGCCGGAAAGAATCGATGTGAGCGAACCGGAGGATTACCGTTCCTTCAAGGCCATCGACAATGAGGGAAAGAACCTGTTTGATTTTACAACCACGGCAATGTGGAACAGCCGCAAAGCAATGGTTGAATGGCTGCATACTATTTTCAAGCAGGACAATGAAGTAGTGGATCTGTTTTATGCCATCACCAATTGCCACGGCTGGATCATAAACTCTCGGGATATGGTAAAGGTTCGGCTGGAACCGTTAGAACAACCCAAACGCCGCTCTGCCCAAGAGTATTTATGCCGCAAACTGACGTCATTGGGAGCAAAGCTTCCATCCGGTAAATGGCTTGTTATTGAGGTCGGAGACTCGCCTCTGCAATAGTGTCCAAAAATATGGGCGGTTTGAGGGTGCTCTTTACGAGGTCTGTATTAAGTGAAATGAGACACACTATCTACGAATTAATTGATAATTGATAGAGAGGGAAAGGCAGGACAACTTCTGTTTAATGACATTATATCTTCCGGGAGAGACAAATATAGACCGACAAACCGTAAATCCTTGCAGTTTATCGGTCTATGGGTATACCATGGAAATGGCTGCAAGACAAAGCTGCAGCCATTAGGTATACGTTTAGATTTTATTTTGCGCCTTCAGTTTTCTGTAGAAGGAGCTATGGAGGTATTTCAACTCCTGCTCCTCCTTGTAGCCTGTAATCATGCTGTTTATCGCCCCTTTGACGGCGAACAGGGACATATAAACATGGGTGATGAAAAGGGCCGTAATCAAAAGTGCCATGATATTGTGAACGATGGCAGAGGCCCTTAGCAGGTCTATTTGTGAAAGCCCAAATGCACTGGCGATTCCCAGATTGAAGTCCTGGAAATACATGGCTGCACCGGTTGCAATCATGACAATACCGCCCAGGGTTGCAATCCAGAACCACATCTTCTGTCCTGCATTGAATTTGCCTGCCGGGACCTCACTTTGTTTCCTGCTGAGATAACCTCCAAATATGGCAATCCATTTGATGTCGTCCACTGTGGGAAGCATGTCCGCAACCCAGAAAAAAAACATCGGTATTACAGCCAGAAAAAAAAGGGCTGTGGCCAATCCATGCAGATGACGGGCTGTCATCACCAAAGGGCCGCCTCCGAAATATACGCCGAAAATCATCATCAGCCCTGTGGGGATCAGGACCAAGAATGAAATTGCAGCGAGCAGGTGAATTAATCGATTGAAAAGTGAGAATACATAGACCTTTTTACCGTCGTGAGAAAAAAATCTTGCGCCTAATACAAGATAGTGCATCAGGAAGACGGCTGGAACACCTATAACGATTACCAGGAAGATATTTCTGAAATACTGGCTTTGAAGAATGGTGAAAAGAGGTCCCATATTCAGAGAATCCTTGGTGCCGTATGACAAGATGTTACCGATCAGCATATTTCCCCATATCATGCTTTCTGCAGCATATGCCATTGATGTCAGCATCAGGATGGTAATGATAAAAACTATAATGGTTTTCATCACACCTATTCACCTTTTCCTCTTGAACTGGTCCTCTTCCTGTAGATTGCGGACACATCCTCCGCATCTCCTACCAGAAGGGCATTGGTTGCGCAGACAGCGGCGCAGATAGGGACCTTACCTTCGGCAATACGGTTCTGACCGTAGAATCGACGTTCCTCAGCACTGTTGGTCTTCTCAGGGCCTCCGGCACACATGGTGCATTTGTCCATCACGCCCCTCATGCCGAATGCGCCGTCACGTGGGAACTGAGGCGCCCCGAAGGGACATGCATACAGACAGTAGCCGCAACCAATACATTTTTTCTTGTCGTGGAGAACGATTCCATCCTCACGAATGTAAAAGCAGTCTACGGGACAGACCTTTGCACAAGGTGGATCGCTGCAATGCATGCAGGCGATAGAGACCGAGACCTCCTTCCCCTCTACGCCTTCATGTAGGGTTACCACCTTCCTCCTGCTGATACCTACAGGGAGGTCGTGGGCTTCGGCACATGCTACGCTGCAGGCAAAGCACTGGATACAGCGGCTGCTGTCGCACATAAACTTCATCCTGGATGTTTCACTGCTCATAGTCTCCCCTCCTTACGCCTTCTCTATACGACAGAGCCCGGCGTTGTATTCCGGAATCTGCGTAATGACATCAAAACCGTAGTTCGTAATGGTGTTGGAACTCTCTCCCGTTGTATACGGTTTCGTACCTTCAGGATAATTGGGACTGAGATCAACACCTTGCATAACGCCTGCAAAATTGTACGGAAGGCATATCCTGTCGGGGGTAACGCTCTGGTTATGCTGGGCCTTTACCTTGATTTTGGTGCCCTGAGGTGAATGCAGCCACATCATATCTCCATCGCGAATACCGTACTTAAACGCAAGATCAGGGTGGATATTGGCGAACATTTCAGGAGTAAGGTGTGACAGATACTTGCTCGATCTCTCAAGCATTCCTGCACCGCTTAAGTTTACAACCCGCATAGTTACGAGCATGGTCGGGAATTCCTTGACCCATTCCCTGGCCTGCTGCTCGGAGATGAATTTGACATCAACCCTGAAGTTGTTCTTCTGATCCGGATAGGTTGGATATTTAGAAACGAGATCAGGTCTGGATGAGTGTATGGGTTCACGATGGAGAGGCACCGGATCAGGGAACTCCCATACGATTGTGCGGGCTCTGGCATTTCCGTAGGGGGCAACACCTGCTGCCCGGCATTTCTCCTGTATTATGCCGCTAATATCAGTCTTCCAGTTGCTGCCAATCTTCTGTTTCTCAGCGTCCGTTAATTTGCTGCCAAGGACCTCTTCGATATTCTCCCTTGTTATCTCCGGATATCCTCCCTTTATCGTAGACCCCTTTACAGTGACGCTGGGAGCAGCCAGCAGGTTCACACCGTCGTGTTCCAGGCCGAACCTGTTTCTAAAACCCATGCCGCCGTCGTTTACAGGTACGTCCACATCGTAGAGCACGGGGCTTCCAGGGTGTTTTTTATCCCAGCTCGGCCAGGGCAGGCCATAATACTGACCTTTCATGGGACCGGCACCGGCAAGGGTGACGGGATCGAACATATACCAGTTCTCCTGTTGCTTTCTAAGTCGTTCAGGAGTCCATCCTCCAAGCCCTATGGTCTTAAGCGTGCGGGCAATTTCGCTTACCGCATCATCCGGCCATACGAAATCCTTCTTCACATCCACCAGCTCGCCCTCTTTAACATCCATCTTCATGGCCCTGGTATATTGGTCGTAGAAACCGAACTTCTTGGCGAACTCGAACATTACGTCGTGGTCTGTTTTGCATTCGTATAGAGGGTCGATGACCTTGCTGCGCCATTGGGATGACCTGTTTGTTGCCGTAACACTTCCCTCTGTCTCAAACTGGGTCGCCACCGGCAGGACGTAGAGATTGTCCTTTCTGTTTGTAAGCACCGCAGCCTCGTTGAGGAACGGCTCTGCTATAACCAGAAGATCCAGTTTGTTCAACGCTTCCTGAATTTTGGCGGTTTGAGACATGGAGGTCAGGCCGTTACCCTGTACCCAGAGGGCCCTGATGGGACTGGAAGAGTATGTCTGCTCCTCCTGCAGAACGCCCTGCCACCATTTTGCCAGGGAAAACCCCTTTTTATTCATCCATTCAGGTGATGCAAACCTGGACTGGAGCCAGTCAAAATCCACGCCCCATGATTTGGCAAAGTATTTCCACGATCCTTCGGAGAGACCATAATAGCCCGGCAGGCTGTCAGCGAGGCAGCACATATCAGTAGCACCCTGCACATTGTCGTGGCCGCGGATGATATTGCAGCCACCACCCTTTTTACCCATATTGCCCAGCGCCAGTTGCATTATCGGGAGGATCCTCGTATTTGACGTACCTGTGCTGTGTTGGGTAATGCCAAGTGCCCAGACTACTGTAGCCGGTTTTGTTTCGGCGAGAAGAGTTGCGGTTTGTACGATCTGGTCGGTGGGGATGCCGGTGACGTCAGAAACGACTTCCGGAGTCCATTTGGCAGCCTCCTCCTTCACCTTATCCATGCCGTACACCCTCTTTTTGATAAATTCCTTGTCCTCCCATCCGTTTTTGAAGATGAGATGGAGCAGGCCGTAGATAAAAGCCACATCCGTACCTGTACGGATCCTTAGATAATAATCGGCCTTGGCAGCGGTCTTTGTATATATCGGATCGACGACGATGAGCTGGGTGTTGTTTCTATCCTTTGCCTGGAGAAAGTGCTTCATCCCAATGGGATTTGCCACAGCCGGATTTGCGCCTATAATTAGTATTGCCTTTGAATGTCCTACCACATCACCGAAGTGATTGGTCATTGCACCATAACCCCACGTGTTCGCCACACCGGCGACAGTAGCGGAGTGTCATATCCTTGCCACGTGGTCAATATTGTTCGTCCCCCACATGGCGGCAAATTTTCTGAAGTAGAATGCCTGTTGTGTATTGAATTTGGCAGAACCGAGGAACATGGCCATGTCAGGCCCGTTCTCTTTGCGTAACTGGAGCATCTTGTCAGAGATCTCATCCACTGCCTGGGGCCAGGTAATACGCTTCCACGCCCCGTTCTCCTTTTTCAAGGGGGTTTTTAGTCGCTGTTTCGATTTTACGAGATCAATCTGGTCAATACCCTTGCAGCAGTGACTGCCCTGGCTTATGGGATGATCCTGCGCCACATCCTGGCGGACCCATACGCCATCCTTTACTTCTGCGATGATGCCGCATCCTGCTGAACAGATGCTGCAAATAGTCTTGACCCTTTTCGAGCCGGGAAACGGGTTCGTCACTTCCTCTTCAGTGGCGGCCCTCAACGTATTGCCTGTAAGCAAGGACGACGTGGCACCGACCCCTGCACCCAGAGCGGCCATCTTCAAAAACGACCTTCTGCCGACCTTGGCGGACATGGTATTCTTTAGATTTTCCAACATGATCTTCATCTCCTGCTTTCGATTAGTATGCCGCTTTATAATACCTTTCCCATTCTTTTGTCTTCCTGTAGAGGATCTCCTTTTTCGGTGAATGGCCTCTTACGACTCCGTTAGAATCAGATGGAGAGGAGTTCTGATCATCGGCCCTGCCGTATGGGGCTCCAATCAGCGTGCTGGCACCGGCGACTCCTGCTCCCAGCGCAATCTTCAGAAATGTTCGTCTTTCTTTGCTCATGTTTTTCTCCAATTTTTGGTTTATAAGACCTTATCTCCAGAATAAGGCGTGAAGGAATAAGGGTTAAATGAACAAAATTATACAATGTCGAACTCATCAAAATTACGTTTGACGATCTCCCTGGTAGGCTTCTTCTCCTTGTGTAAGTAATCGTAATGCGCGGACTCTCCCTCAAGGGTATTTTTTTTCGGGGGCTCCACTCCAAGAAACATACGTTCTATAGCTGTAAAGGAACGCAAAAGCACTGCGACCTGTTTGTAGAAGACATTTTTTTCATGGGTGAACAGGTTTAAGATGAATTCATTAAGCATTCCATTTAGAATATTTTTGAAGACCTTTAACGCCAGTTCCCCGGATGCCAGGTTGCCGGCCAGTTCGTCGTTGATTAATCTCTGCATGAAGATGAAAAAAAATTCTACATGATCCTCGTTCTCCTTGAATGTCTCGACATTTCTCCTGTAGTCCGATTCCTTAACATAACCCATCATCTCCAGTCGTTTGGCTCCGTCGTCCCGGCCTTCGTCATAATAGGAAGCGGTTACTGGCATATAGTCTGATGCAGGACTGAAGAAGAGAGCATCGCTTTCCTCCTTCAGGGCTTTGTACCCCCCGTCAGCTAAGAACTGCCGGAGAGCCGCCAGAGCGGCAGCGCTCTCCTTGTCCACCGGGTTTTTTTCAAGGAGGTTAAGTATCCGCCCTATGAGTAAATAGCGCTGCTCATCCAGTGAGAAGGAAAAAACTGCTCCGAAAAAACCATAGTACAAGATACGGGCCTTATTAATGGCATCTCGATTCATTACTTGCCCTTACGGATTGAAATTGTTTGCAGTACTCTATTCGAACATTATTTTGACCTTGCAATTCGGGCAGCAGTACAGTGTCTTTAGTTTTGCAGGATCGTCTGCAAAAACCGGTTTCAGTATACCGGCGATTTTTTCCACCGCCTTGGAGGGGGCGAATGTCCTGCCGCATTCTGTGCATCGCATAAGATCGTCCCGGGCCATGATGTTTTGACGAAAAGAGGATGGGTGCAGCCAAAGCCTGTTACGTACCATGTGCAGGCAATCGTCTTCCGGACATGTTGTCTCACAATTTCCGCAGATTGTACACAGGGACGGGTTGAAACGCAGGGTATTGTCCTCAGCGTGGGCCGTCAGCGCACCAATACGGCAGGCCTCTACACATGACAGACAGAGTGTGCATCGATCCTCGAAAATGGTGAGACTTCCGAATGAGAGTCCATGAGCAGTGGTGATCTCGCCATGATCCTCGTCACCTATCATCAGGGCAAGGCGCCGTGATAAGATCTCCCGTTTGCCCATGTGTTCGGAATCAATTTCCGGGAAAGCCGGCAGGTTGGGAAGATCGGCAAGGAGTCCTTCCAGTTCCTCTTCATTTCCACACACTAAAACGGCCTTGGTATGCAGGGTTATCTGAAAGATCTCGTTTAAAAAATCTATGACCGTTACAAGAAGGGGCGACAGATAATCGGAGAATACAATCACCGGATTTCCGCTTAACTGAACGAGGGAGAGCAGACGGCTCTCATCAAGCAGATTCTCAGTTTCCATAGTAAATGGAAGGGTGCCCTCCGGAAGGTTGACATGCAGGGATTCGAGAGAGATCCGCCTGGGAATCACCAGGACCTTTCTGCCGTAGTATAATGAGCAGATCTTAATAAACGAGGATAAGGAAAGCCTGGAAGAATCCAGGGCGCCTGAAGGACAACTGGCGACACACCTGCAGCAGCCATGGCAGACGGCATGGTATATTGTGATTTCACGGGACTCCTGATCCCTATCTATAGCTTTTTCCTTGCAGGCCGTAAGACATTTACCGCACCCATCTGCTCTCTTTCCGCGGGCGGCACAGAGACCCGGATCGTGTTTTATAAACTTGGTGATCATTACATCACCTGAATTGGAGAGGAGAGACTCCATGGCAGCATCCATCCCCATGGAGTGAGGGTCATATACACCTCTTACACCAGAGAGCTGCTCCGGGGCATTAGGCCAGACAATATGGTCCACTTTTACAGCGCCCATGTTGTTCCGCAGGTCGATTACAAACCTGCCTATATTCCCGGTTATCTTTTCGATATCTTCAGGAGCCAAAACCCTGACTGAATATCCGACCCCTTGCATACGAGATTCAAGTTCACCGGATTCCCCCTGTGCTACCAGGAGAATATCTCTGCCTACGGTGATTCGTAGACTGAGGTCTTCTGAGTAATCATATTCCGTGGCCCGTGCCTCATACAGAAGTTTTATGCCACTGATCTTATCGGCAAAGCAATCTTTGCTGTTCTGTATATAAAAATTGATTTCCGGTGCATGGACAAGGGCATCGGTCCTCGTAATGTTCGAGACAATAAACGGCACTTCTCCTGGATTTTCCGTGTGGGCGAAGTCATCTCCCATGGCGCTTTCAAACTCTGGTGTCGAACTGAAAAAATATTCCCTGACCATGGATAACCTCAAAGAACGCAACAGTTTGTCGGCGTATCGCCCGGTTTCAGCCTGAAATCATATTTAGACCGCCACATTGTTATTGTCAATAAGGAACATAGCAAAGAACAGGATTATAAACCGCCATCTGTAAAAAAAAACAGGCATGATGCCAAAAATTTACAAAAAAAAACGCGCAGTTTCCCTAATGCCGGTTATTGAAACTTTTGTGCTTCAATTTACGGTCTGAAAGGGTTCTCCATTCCCGGGCCATCCATCGTCAAAAGGTTCCTGAATGACATCCTGGAATGTTTGTGTATCCACAGGAGGTGGCCGGGATTCCTCCCAGAGCCCAAGGTGTTCGAGTATCTGCCTGATTACTTCGGGCTGGGATCTGGTGATGAAACTTATGATCTTCATTTAGGCGTGGCATTTGGGACATTCAAAGGGATCAACTTCCCATACCTTCTTGATGCACTCACGCCATGTCCCGGGAGGTATCCTGCGGGGTTAAAGTCCTGTCAAAGTTGGTCTGACCAAGAAAGGACTTTTCGTAAGTCTGATTTTCGATCTGGTGAATCAGCACATTTTTTGACCAGCCGAATTTTCTGGTCATGCGAATGTAGAATTCCCGTTCCAAGGGATCTTTGCAGCGCCCCATTATTACCAGATTTTTTGTCCAACTGATTTCTCCAACCAGTGGTTGGAGCTTTGGGTTATCGTGGTATTCAAGATAAAACTGACGCATATACCACAGATTCTGGACAGAAAAGCCTCTAACGCCGGGAAACTCCGACTGCAAATCTACAGCAAGCTTCTGCACAACCGATTTTCCTCATCCCTCGGCTTGCTGTTTTTCCGCAATCAACCTGCCAATGTCCCAGTACAAATTGACCAGCTCCTTATTGACAGCTTTAAGTGCAGCGTACTGGGCAGAACGGATACGCTCTTTCACTTTAATTAGTAGCGATGGATAATTACCAGGGAATTCTTGAGATTTTTTTGCCATTCCGTTATCCGTGTGAGTAGTTTCCCGAGATTAAGGATTTCAAACGCACGATAGTCCTTGCCATCGTTTTTGAGTTGCCGCTGTACAGTTATCATACGTTTACGAGTGGTGTGTATGGCAAATTTCCCAAGGTCACTGCATATCCACTTGCGCCCTAATTTTTCAGCTACGGCTGCGGTGGTGCCGGAGCCACAGAAGAAATCGGCCACCAGGTCGCCTTCGTTGGAGGAGGCTTTGATGATTCGTTCGAGGAGAGCTTCGGGTTTTTGGGTGGGGTAATCAACCCGCTCTTTTGACGAAGTATTTACGATTGGAATTTTCCAAACAGCACTTAAATTTTTTCCTTTTTTCACCACTTCATCAATGTAAATCTTATATTCATGACTTTTCCCCTTTCCAGCGTGCCCCCATATCCACTCTCTGCCGTCATTATCAATATGAACTTCCTGCTTTTTCATCTTTATGTATTCATTTCTGTCGATAGGTTCTGTTACTTCATTTAGTTTGTGGGCTATGCTTTTTGAGTAAAATAAAATGGTATTGTGCTTAATGTTGTATTTTTTTTCGTATACATTAAACGTCCAGTAAATGCCCAAACTAACTCGTTCCTAAAATTTTCTGTCCCAAAAACTTCATCCATTGCCAAACGTATAAAACTATTCACCCTCCAGTCACAATGCACATAAATACTCCCATCCTCCGCCAGTAAATCCCTCATCAGAATCAGCCGCTCATAAATCATGGCAATAAAAGAATCAGCCCCCTTGCCCCACGTATCACGGTAGGCAATCTCTTCAAGGATATTTGGCTTTGGCTCTTATTGGATTCCGGGTTGATGGAGCGTCAGCTCCACAGATTCGCTCTCTTTGATTTTCTATGTATAAATTATTACATATAAGTCAACTAGTTGCATGATTAGTGGGAGCCATATGTATCGTTGAAGCTGTAGCAATCAGCCACCAACCTGGAATCCAACAAGAGCCTTACTCATTTTCCAGCCTCTCTATTTCAGCTTCGATAGTCTCAATACTCGGCAATGAAGGTTGATACTCTTTTGGTAATTGACGGGTTAGTTTATATTCGCTCACACCGATTGGTTTTTGCATATCTTTCAAGGCATATTCAACAATTGTCCGGTTTTTTGATTTGCAGATCAATATACCGATAGTGGCGCGATCTTCTTTATCTGCCAGCAGGTCATCAACAGCGGAAATATAAAAATTGAGCTTACCGGCAAATTCAGGTTTAAAGTCAACGGTTTTGAGTTCTACAACCACATAACAACGCAATTTGATGTGATAAAACAGCAGGTCGATATAAAAATCCTGATCACCGATTTGCAGCTTGTATTGCTTGCCTAGAAAAGCAAAGCCCGCGCCTAATTCCAGTAAAAAATGGCTGATATTGTCAATTAATGCCGATTCCAGTTCTTTTTCATTATGTTTTTCTGTAAGGGTTAAAAAATCAAAACAATAGGGGTCTTTAAGCGTTTGTCTTGCCAAATCGGATTGTGGACTGGGAAGTTGTTGCTTGAAGTTGCTGATAGCCTGTCCTTGCCGCTGATACAGCTCCAGCTCTATCTGGTGGGTTAATACGGCTCTTGACCAATTGTTTTCAATGGTCTTTTTTACATAAAACAGGGCTTCTTCGGGTGATGCTGATTTGCTGATAATGAGCAGATTTTGCCCCCAGGGGATTTGGAAAATGGGAGCTAGTTCTAATTGTGCAACAGCTTGTTGCACAATTGCCGGTTCCTGATGCCAAAACAAATACCACTGTTTCATCAAGTGAATGTTACGGGTAGAAAAACCTTTCATTTCAGGAAATTCTGTCCGCAAATCTAAACTTACCTGTTTCACCAGACCATCGCCCCAATTGGCTGTTTTTTGCTTTTCAACGATTTGCGAGCCTATCAACCAGTAAAGTTTCAGCAGGTTCCTGTTAACAGAGACAGCCGCCTTAATCTGTGCAGTCTGGATTTCAGACTTTAGAGAGTGAATAAAGGCTCTGTAATCCTTGCTCTTTACCAGTTCACTCATAACATAAACCCCACCTTTGCCAGTTGTTCTTTCAACTGCTCGTCCAGCTCTTTTTCTTTTTCAATCTGCCCCGCAAGGGTAGCGGTCAGGTCATTCATTTTGTCTTCAAAGGGAATACCGTCATCCTCTTCATCGGGAATGCCCACATAGCGCCCAGGTGTCAGCACAAAGCTGTGCTTTTCGATCTCTTCCATCGTGGCGGATTTACAAAAACCTTTTATATCTTCATAGCCGTCATCATTACGCCAGTTATGATAAGTATGTTCGATCTTTTCGATGTCTTCTGGTGCAAACTCCCGATGCACCCTGTCTTTCATAAAGCCCATTTCCGAGGCATCAATAAACAGGGTTTTCATTTTGTCTTACCTGTTTGCCCCGGCGCAGTATCCAAATAGTGGCAGGAATGCCGGTATTGTAAAAAAGCTGTTTGGGCAGGGCGACAATGCAATCCACAAGTCCCGCCTTGACGATGTTTCTGCGGATATCACCTTCACCTGCGGTATTGGAGCTTAGAGAGCCGTTTGCCAACACCGTTGCCATCACCCCATCTGGGGCGAGGTGGTAGATCATGTGCTGCATCCAGGCAAAATTGGCATTGCCTTTGGGTGGTACGCCGTATTTCCAGCGTCCATCTTCCACCAGAATTTCCTGCCCCCACTCCGACTGGTTAAAGGGCGGATTGGCAAGGATATAATCGGCTTTAAGGTCGGGGTGGGCGTCTTTAAGAAAACTGCCTTCTGTGTTCCACGCCACAAACTGCGAGTTGATATTGCGTATGGCAAGATTCATCTTGGAGAGCTTCCAGGTAGTCTGGTTGGACTCCTGCCCATAGATGGTAATATCCTGAATATTGCCCTGATGCTCCCGCACAAACTTTTCACTCATCACAAACATACCGCCGCTGCCACAGGAAGGATCATAGACTCTGCCCTTATAGGGTTCGATCATTTCGACCATAAGTTTAACGATGGATTTTGGCGTACAGAACTGCCCGCCTTTTTTCCCCTCGGCACTGGCAAATTCACCCAGAAAATACTCATATACCCGCCCCAGCAGGTCTTTTGAGCTTTCGTGTTCTGCTTTCAACTCGATATCGGAAATAACATCAATCAACTGCCCCAAAGAGGTTTTATCCAGATTGGGTTTGGCGTAAACTTTGGGCAATACATTTTTAAGCTCGCTGTTTTCCTTTTCGATCAGGCTCATCGCCTCATCAATCGACACCCCGATTTCCGGCAATTTGGCTTTGGCCTGCAAATTCTTCCAACGCGCCTCTTTCGGCACAAAAAAGACATTTTCCGCCAGATACTCATCCCTGTCTTCCGGATCTGAGAATTCATCCTGCTCCAACCGTTCATAAAGCTCCTGAAAGGCATCAGAGATATATTTCAGGAATATCAGACCCAACACGACATTTTTATATTCAGCCGCATCAATATTTTTTCTCAAACGATCCGCTGTATTGAATAACGATGCTTCAAAATTATTATTACCGTTTGCCATTTTCTTCCTTCTTCGCTGGTTGGGGTTTTATTACATAGTAGATTAGAACATCCGGGCAGAGACGGGTCAGGTGTGTGTGAAGCGTTGCAAGCGGCAAGTTACATGTCGGTCTCATTTCTTCTGCACACTCGTCCAATCGGACATAGGGTTTCCCCCGATACGGCTCTACGACGATCTTCCCCCATGTGTTTCTCAGTTGCAAAGCCAGCTATTACCGAACATGTAACGCCCTGGGTCACTGGCTGGCATGGAGCGCCAGCGGAATGCCAGTCCAGTGCACCCAATTGTTAGCGGATTCATAAAAAAGTTTCTATTAATTCCCTTGTACCCTTTATTAATTCACCTATATCTCGAATATCAAAGTCATTCCACTGTGCATGTAACGCTTTATTTCTAATAGCTGAGTATCCTTTTATACGCTTTGCTTTAACGGGTGTACAAATATTCTTTTTTGTCAGCTCATCAATTATAGTTTCTAAAGATTTTCCCTTCTCAGACAATTCATTCTTTTGGGATATCTTTCTAATTGTATCTTCAAATACAGCACTTGCAAGAACTGCACTTTCTATTTTCTTACCCCCTTAGTGATATGTCGATGCATGGCCTAAAAAGTCATCAAAAGTAGTGGCGATAAATAAGTATTCTGCTTTCTTTAATAAGCCTCGTTCAATTTCTAATTTAATTGATTGTAAAAGCCCTAATAATTTTTGAACAATATGAAAAGGCGCTCCACGCCTAAGATCAGGATCTTCAAGGATTCTGTTACATTCTTGATAAAAATAAGTATCAGGGCTGGCTGTAAGGCGAAAAAAATTTCCTACCGATGCTATCCACGATTGAATATCAGCAATCTCTTCATTTCTATACCAATAGGTTGGACTTCCTTGAAAATACCTAATTTGTGCAACAATCTGTCTACCTTTTGCTATCAATTCGTCACATCTTTGTTGGAGATCTTGGTCAATCATTAATAATCCTTATCGCTAACAGTATAATAGGCTGCATATAGCCTATTCCAATATATCTGACTGCAACCTAATCCATTATAGATTAATTATTTATTTCATAACATTACAATATTTTCATCAAATCACCAATACAGATATGGAATACCAAACGATATTTCACATAACCTCAGTTTTCAGCTTCATCCTCCCAGCCCACCTTTCCCGCCTGTAGACCAAGGGAAAAATGAAGCCCACTTCCTTATCCATAACGAATTCTCAAATTTGTTCAATTTTATGTTCAAAATCCCCCAGAACTTAGCCTCACCCTCCTTATAATATCTTACGGCCTTTTTTCTTTTTTACTAACAGTATAGCCCCCCTGTTTTTAATCCCACCACTCTAATTGACCTCCGAAGATAAAAAATTCTTATCGCCTTGTTGAGATAAGCAGCAGCATATCATCAAAAGGCGCATTGTGCTTGTGTAATGAAATACCTACGGCGCAATGCAGTGTTTTAATTATTTAATCCAACAAACAGGAGGTCAAACAATGACTATTAAAACGATTTTACAGGATTACTTAAGTCAGCCAAAACTGGAGCTGGGAAACAGGACTGAATATGTGGGTGCAAGTGACGTAGCTCAGTGTCCCAGGAAGGTTGTTCTGACAAAGACGCAGCCTGTAGCTGCAGACCTGCCAACGCTTACTCGATACGAGCGGGGCAATATGGTGGATCGTATTGTGGATAATGCTCTTGAACACGCAGAGGTTCCTTCTGATAAACAGGTGGAAGTTATTCACCCTGAATACGAGTATCTGATGGCACATCTGGATTTTGTGTTTGCCAGACATAATGAAGTGGCTCTCCTGGAGGCGAAATCTGTAAGCAGGATGCCTGACACGCCGTACACATCCTGGATAGAGCAGATTCATTTTCAAATGGGCTTGCTGGCCCTCAGTGATTCCAGAAAAGTGCGTGGTGCAATACTGGCAGTTGACCTTTCCAGTGGCCAATTCAGGCTGTCTGATGATTTCAGTAGGAGTAAGTATCTCTTCAGGGATTTGAAAGGTCGCCTTATGGAGCCGGACCATATTCGTAATTATGTAAGGCACGAGAAATGATGGCAGTGCTTTTGCTGCAAGTTTTGAGGAAAAACAGCCGGTGGAGCCGAAAACCACTCGACAAGTCACCATAATTCTAAAACTCGTACCAAAGACGTAGCAAACAAAAAAGGGGTTACAGCTGATTTGCTGTAACCCCTTGAATTTATTGGTAGCGGGGGGCGGATTTGAACCACCGACCTTCGGGTTATGAGCCCGACGAGCTACCAGACTGCTCCACCCCGCATCAGATGAATGCTATAATAATCAGTTCTCTCTAAAAGTCAATCTCTGCAGGAAAATCCACCATGTATTCTTTTTATATTTCATGAGGGTAACAAATCCGCCGCAAATCCATTTTCGACTTCAGGACATCATTATTTTTTGTTGCACGGTGTATTCACGCTCCAGCAGCAGGGCAATTTCCTTGAGCCGTTTTTCAAGAATTCGCAAAGCGGATTTTGCCTCACTACAATCCGGATTGATGCTGAGGGCCTCTTCAAAAGCGTCCTTTGCCTCTGTATACCAGCTTCCCTCGAGATAACTTTCTCCAGCTATACATAGTGCCTCGTCAAATCCATTTGGGAAAAGTGTCTGCAGAAATACTCCCAGCCCCTTTTCCCCGTTCCATTTTTCCGGATCAATCTTTCTTTCATCCAGGATAAATCTTATCAGCAGGGCATTGTCTTTTTCTTTTCCCACAATTGCCTGAAGTGTATTCAGTGCCTTGCCATAAAGGCATCTTATACGCTTCAAGCCTCTGTTGATCTCTTCAGCTATCTCGTTAAAGAATGACGGGCATTGGTCGTCTGGATTATCCGCGTCATTCTCAGGAAAGTAAAGGGTGTTATAGGCCGGCCGGTAATTCATGAGCACATACAGATTTTCTTTTAACTTCATGGCTTCATGAAACAGGGTGCCTATTATCCAGTCAAACATGAACTTGTGTGGATTTTTGTCCGGTTCCACATTTTTCCACAGGTCATGACACAGATCCTTGAGCTGCCACAACGTACCTCTGTTTTCCTGGGTACCGACCCATGTCTCCATACCATCATAACTTAATCCCTTTTCCTGGATTTTTTTTTCAATTTCATGAAAAAAATCACTGGATGAAAAAAAATCTTTTACAATATTCCGCACATATAGATCACGTCGATCAGCAAGCCATTCTTTTTTGTCAGTGAGCATTATCTATTTTCTCCTGTCTTATCTTAAAATACAATAGAAGTTGTGCAACATATTTCCTCATTATATTTACAAAAAAAGGGATGGTATTCTCTGGTTACCCCTGGCACCTTAAAACCGGAATAAATCATTGCATCAATTTAGAGACCATGCATGATGCATTATGGATTGGCAGGGATTGCAATCCTGTTACGACATGCTATAATATTTTGTTAAGGTTCAGTCCGTAATGGGGGCGTGGACTTGGAAAAATAAAAAATTTTTGTTATTCAGGAGATAATAAAGAATGGAATGTACAACTAACCGGGCTGGAACCCAATGTAAATTCATGGGCAAAAATGGATGCACCTTTATCGCCGGGGCCTGTTTCCAGGTCGTGGAGCAGTGCGAAGGATGTGATCGTATAACTGAAAATGAAGCTGGTAAATTCTGTGCCGTATATCCTCATCCAGAGATGAAGTGGAAAAGGGGTGTATGTAATTTCGCAACTCATGTAAAGGCGGAACTACCGCAGACCGACCAAGGTACGACCTTGAATCCTCTGAAGGCAGCCAAGAGGGCTTCCCGCGCTGGTTGATCAGGTGCCGTTGTTCAGTACGGGGTGGTAATATATACGCCTCGTACTGTATCGTCATGGATCAAGTTCATGATACTCAGGAAATATTCCTTTCACGCCTCTCATGGCATGGCATATTTACTTTTGTCATTCCTTCTCTTTGTCACCCAGTAAAAAACAGATGAAACATCCTGAACAGATGCCGTCAATGGTCTATGCGGACAGATCAGGCGAGATATATGATCTTCCTGATCTCGCCATGGCAGGTCGCAGTGGTCGCCTTATGCATCCTGTGGAGCTGAGGGATTTAGTCCCTATGCCTGAAGGAAGTGAGCTTTTTGCACTGCCGGGCACCATGCCTGTGGGCTGGGATCAGGATGTTGATGACATGATTGTGCTGGACCGGGACCCTGCCGGAGATGGCGGCAGGATCAGGGCGGTGGCAGCCTTCATGTCCCCTGCATACACCCAGACTGCCATAGCCGCCTTTTACCGGGAAGAGGTGCCTGAAAGGCCGCTTCCCCTGTTTTCCTATACAGCGGTCGGCTGGTGGAACGGCAGATTCTGGGTGGCAGGCTTCAGGAGCGACCCTGATCAAAGACAGGATTTCAGTAATTTTAACCCGGAAGTGGTGAGGCGTAATACGCTCAGGCGGCTCAAGCAGGATAGAAGCAACAGGCTTATCCAGCATCTGGGCCGCTGCAGTCTTACCTACGGATGCCCTGCAGCAAAGAATCTTTTCATGGGCCGATGGGAGGCGCCGCTGCCCACATCGCCTGTTTGTAATGCCCGCTGTCTCGGTTGTCTGTCACTGCAGCCCGAAGACGGACCTCCGGCAACGCAGGAGCGCATAACCTTTACCCCGTCTCCACAGGAGGTGGCGGGTGTGGCCGTACCTCATCTGAAAAAGGCCGAAAAGGCAGTGGTAAGTTTCGGCCAGGGGTGTGAAGGCGAACCCCTGTTGCAGGAAGATGTGCTCCAGACCTCAATAAGGCTCATGAGACAGGCCGTAAAGCGGGGTACTGTTAATCTGAACTCCAATGCGGGCAGGCCGGATACGGTCTCCAGGCTTATTGAGGCAGGTCTTGATTCCATGAGGATCAGTCTGAACAGTACCCGTGATGAATATTATGCTGCTTATTACAGGCCTGTAGACTATAATTTCCAGGATGTGCTTGAATCCTGGAAAATCATGAAGAAGGCAGGCCGCTTTGTCTCTCTGAATCTCTTTGTGCTTCCAGGCCTTACTGATGAAATGGCGGAAATCGACAGGCTTTCCCAGCTGATAGAGCTGAACGGACTTGATCTCATACAGCTTCGCAACCATAATATTGATCCTGACTGGTATCTTGATTCAATCGGCTACGAATATTCCGGCACAAGGACAGGAGTGCAGGGCATGGTAAAGATACTGAAAAAACGTTTTCCTGCGCTGAGGTTCGGATATTTTAATCCCTGGCTGAATACAGGCAACAAACGCTGAGATCAGGGAAAACCTGATATCCTGCATAGTACGTAAGGAGAGGACACCATGAAAGAGATAAAGAAAAAAGCGGCCCAGGCAATAGTAAATATCTTTGAAACAGGAACGCCCTATGGAGATTACGGCAAGGTTACTCTCTTGTCCGGGGACACGGGGCATCTTACCTACGGTCGTTCTCAGACCACGCTTGCAAGCGGCAATCTCTATCTGCTTGTGAGGTCTTACTGCCAGAGGCCTGATGCCGAACTGGGCGAGGAACTTTCAGGATTTCTTACACGGCTGGATGAGTGCGATCTCTCCCTTGACAATAACAGACGTCTGAAAAGACTCCTGCGTGATGCAGGGGATGATCCGGTGATGCAGGAGACTCAGGACGCCTTTTTTGACAGGGTTTACTGGAATCCGGCATGCCATGCAGCAGGCAAGACCGGAATCAAATGCGAATTAGGTCTATCCGTAGTGTATGACAGCTTCATTCATGGCTCATGGGGTCTGGTTAAGAGGCTCACGGATGAAACGGCAGGACTGCTTTCCGATATTGGAGAGAGCAGCTGGATTGCAGGATATGTGGCTGTTCGCAGGGAGTGGCTTGCCGGGCATGAAAATGCACGACTCCATGCCACTGTTTACCGCATGGACAGCTTCAGAAAGATAATTGCAACAGGCAACTGGGGCCTTGAACTGCCCTTTGTGGTAAGGGGGGTGATGATTGATAAGGCAATGCTGATGTTTACACCGTCTGCAAGGGCGGAATCAGGCCCTATGCCGCGCATGCTGAAGCTCAGAGCCCCGTACATGGAGGGGGAGGATGTGAAAGAGCTGCAGAAGGAACTGCAGGACAGGGGGTATGACCTGAAACCCGACGGCATATTCGGCCCGGTCACCCGTGATGTACTTGAAAAATTCCAGAAACAGGCAGGACTTGTACCTGACGGTATATGCGGAGCCGCAACAAGGTCTGAAATGGAGATGTCATGAGCCGGGCATGAACAGGTCTGTGCCTGGAGGTTGTGCGGTGGTATGCCCGGTGCCGCAAAGGAACGGATAAAGTATTCCCTGTTTCTCCTGTTCCTCCAGTATGGAGAAAGCGTATTGCCGGCGGGACGGATGTTTAAGGGGCTGTCCAAAAATAAGTTGGATGATGTCGCGCTCGGATTTAGGTCAGGCTGAGTTGAACTGATTGAGCAAAACCGCAGGCGTAGCCGGGCTAC
>JANTGG010000056.1 GCA_024763035.1 Desulfocapsa sp.
TCGAGGGCAGATTTGTAGGCATCTGCCATGCCTGCAGGAACGTAATTTTTTCCTTTGATTGCATTAAACAGGAACTCTGCGGCATTGTCGGCGGGAATTTCTTCGGCAATGGCGCTGTTTAAGGCAATATCCAGTCCAATCAGTCCGATTGTCGCTTTGCCGATTTTCAGCATTCGTTGTGTGGGGGTGTCCATAAATTTTTGTTTTCAGCTGGTTTGTTTTAATGGTAGGGTGAAACAACCCCTCAGTGTAATACAAGAACTTTGAAAAGAAAAGATGCAGCTGATCCTATTTTATGCCCGGTTCCCGCAACAGCCCGGATACATGCAAAATTACACTGTAGGAGCTCGCCCCCGCGAGCGATTTTCCCGGATTCAGCACCACTGTTCGCACTATGGCAGTTTTTTTCACCGAAGGTGTTTATTGGGCATAAATTAATGTGAAAAAAACGAAAAAAACGATGAATAAAAGGCAGAATACAGTGATACAGGATGTAACAGATATACGTCGTCATCAAAGTGATTACCCGCCGCTGCTTCTTGACGCCCTGGTGCAGGTGGCGCAGAAGTTGGGACGTGAGCTGTTTATTGTGGGGGGAACGGTTCGGGACTGGCTGCTTGGGAAAATCCCCAATGATCTTGATTTTACGGTGGACTCTGATGCTGTGCATTGCTGCAGGATGCTTATCCACAGTCTCGGCGGCGGTACATTTGTTCCCCTCGGCACAGCGGAAGAAGATGCCGGACGGGTCGTATGGAAAGGGATTACCGTGGACTTTTCAAGTTTCCGGCTGGGGGCAGGCAGCATTGAGGAAGATCTTGCCATGCGGGATTTCACCCTGAACGGTATGGGGATATCCCTGTCTGATTTTTTGCGTGATGAAGGGGCGTTGACTGTGATTGATCCCCTTTCCGGGCAGCAGGATCTTCGGGACCATATCCTGCGTGCCTGCCCGGATGCCTTTATCCGTGATCCGTTGCGAATGCTGCGGGGATACCGTCTCCGGGCACGTTTTGGTTTTACCCTGGAGGAAAACACCCGCCTTTCCATTAACGAGCATATTGAGCTGCTCGACAGGGTATCGGCAGAGCGGATCAGTTATGAGATGGATCTGATTATGGACTCTGACCGGGCGTATGAAGTGATTGCCGCCATGGCGGAATCGGGGCTTCTGTTTCAGGTGATTCCGGAACTGAAACGGGGTGTGGGGCTGGAACAGCCTGAGTCGCATCATCTTGATGTCTTCGGGCACAGTCTTTCTGCACTGCAGAATATGGAGCGGATTATCAGTTGTCCTGAATATTATTATCCTGAATGCTCCGAGCTTCTGCAGGAGTACCTTGCCCGTCCCGGAATAACCGCTCTTTTGAAATGGTCGGCACTGCTCCATGATATCGGGAAACCGGCTACCTGGAAGATCCGTGAGGAAAAGGGAGGACGCATTACCTTCTATAACCATGATGAAACGGGCAGGAAGATGGTTCAGGCACTGGGCAGAGAACTGCGTTGGTCCAATGACAAACGGGACAGGGCGTCTGCCTTTGTGGGGATGCACATGCATCCTTTTCATCTCTGTAATGTACGCAGAACTCAGGGGTTGAGTAAAAAAGCCTGTCTGAAACTTTCAAAACGTGCGGGAGATGATCTGATCGGTCTGTTTTTTCTGGCGATGGCAGACAGTCTGGCTGGAAAAGGGGAGAGCAAACCGGATGAGATGGAAGAGGAACTGGGACAGTTGCTCTGTGATGTACTGGACACCTACGCAAAGCATGTTGCTCCTGCACTGTCCGGTCCGCGGCTTCTCACCGGACAGGATCTGATCGGTGAGTTTTCCCTGCAGCCGGGACCCGGCTTTGCAAAGATCCTTGATACCCTGCAGGCTGCCCAGGTTGAAGGTGAGGTAGGCAGCAGGGCGGAGGCACTCGAGTGGGTTCGCAGGTATTTAACAGCAGGAAATGCTGAGTCAGCATAGGCTGTAAGTCGCAGGATAAATACGTGGCGGGTGCGTAACTGACTAATTATTAAAGACTATTGACGAGCAGTGATTCTAAATGTAGTATCTTCGTTTATTGGATTCGAGAAGAAAAAAGAAAATATTTATACATGGAGAAATTATGAAAGTCTGGTTCTGTGCAGTAATTGCTGCGGCTATGCTGTTTTGTACGGCGTCCTGTCCTGAAAATGCAGAGGCGGAAAGCATTGATATTCAACTGCCTGTCTCGTTTTTTCAGATGAGTAAGCCGCAGGTTATTGACGACGTTCTGTATTATATCGGCAGTGATTCCCTGCTCTATGCTCTTGATCTGCAGGGAAATGTGAAATGGACGAGTTCACCTCTTCAAGGTGACAGATTTTCTCCTCTTACAGCTGATGGCAGCGGTAATCTCTATTGTGTTTCCAATTTGAGCGGGGAACTGATTTTGTATTTTGTCGGGTCTGAAAACTCTGATTTCTGGCAGGAGACCCTTGGGGGATATAATGGCGCACCACCGAGAGCCCCGGTTATTGATGGTGACTCCATCCTGGTGGTGTCAGGAGATGGAAAAGTCTATACGATAAATAAACAGACAAGGCACGTTGACACCGGTGAGAGTACTCAGTGGTGGTATAGTGTCACAGATGCAAAGAATAGTTCCGGCGTGGGGATGCTGGTCAGTGGGCATCAAATCAGATTGTTTGTGAATAAAGATTCGGAGAGTTCCGGTTCTCTGAGACCTCCGGGTAATTTTGGCATGGTGACCGAGCCAAATGTCAGCCCGCCGCAGAACGTTCAAATAACGGATTAACAAATAGAGCAGAGGGAAAAGTATGAAATTCAGAATGATTGCATTGATAATCACTATGCTGTTTCCATCCATTAGCTTTGCTCAGGCAGGCTTTACCCTGTTGAGTTCCGATCTGGGCGGTCAGCTTTCCGAGACCCAGGTGCTGAACGGTTTCGGCTGTAAGGGGGAAAACATTTCGCCAGCCCTTCGTTGGGAAAATCCTCCACAGGGAACGAAGAGTTTTGCCGTGACCGTCTATGATCCGGATGCACCAACCGGCAGCGGCTGGTGGCACTGGCTTGTTTTTGATATTTCCCCGAAAACAAAGGGCTTGGCGGCGGGGAGCGGAAATCCGGAAACAGGTGCAGTTCCTGCTGGAAGTATCCAGAGTATTACCAGTTTCGGGACTGTTGGATACGGAGGGGCATGTCCTCCCGAAGGAGATCGGCCACATCGCTATATTTTTACGGTTTATGCCTTAAAAGTTGAGCAGCTCGGGTTGAAAAGTGATGCCAGCCCTGCCATGGTCGGTTTTTACCTTGGTGCAAATTCTTTGGCGAAAGCTTCGCTGATTGCCTATTACGGAAGGTAGGGTCACGCTCTGAAATGTTTTGTCTCCTGATACTGCCGGTGTCCGTCTGTACGGATTCCTGAAGTATGCCGGATACTCATTCTCCTCTCTCAGCGTATTGCAGCGGTGTGATTTTGTCAGGGGAAATTATAAACAGCTGCTTCATTATGCAGCAGCTGTTTATAATTCTGGACTTTCAAAAAAAAACAGGTAATCTACCATCGCCTGTAGGTGTTGTCTTTCATCCTCCAACTAAAGCTGGAAAGGGAAGCTCTTGTCCGCTGCATTCTCAATATCGTCAAACCCCTTTGTTCTGTTCAGAAGGATTGTCCCCGTTCTTATTCTGATCCTTGGTGTTGCTTTCTGTCCATCGCTGGCATCCGTTACTGAAGAGCCGCCGGCAGTAGAGAAAGGTGTGCTTGGGAGCATCTGGGGAGAGGCGGCCATGGACACTGTCTACCTCGGTATGTGGTCATATCATTTTGTTGATGACAATGATGAATATCAGACAACGCACCATCTTGTCGGGCTGACCTATAAAGGGATTTATGCCGGAACCTTTGAAAATTCACGGGATGAGCGTACCTGGTCAGTGGGAGTGCAGCGTGATTTTTATCGTACCAGGTTTGGATCTTTTAATACCGAGATTGGGTACAGGCTTGGGATGATGCATGGTTATGATAAAATGCAGCTGGGTGATACGGGACTATTCCCGCTGTTCCAGATGTATACCGATGTTCGATATAAAAATATAGGTATGCAGTTTTCCTGGGGCGGGAGTGCACTGACTGCCGGATTTCTTATACGGTTCTGATGTCAGTTTACCGTTTCTCGCCGGTGCTGATACCTGACTCCTGAAAAATGTAAAATGGAAAGCTTGCAGGCGGACGTTGCATCTGCCTGTCTGTTAACGGGCGGCGGCGATCAGTTCCTCCGTGGGCAGATGCTGACGCAATTTTCCATCGGAAAAGACCAGGACATCATCGGTCATCATCTCTATCTCCTGCAGGGAATGGCTGATAAAGAGCAGAGGGATTCGAAAACTATTCAGTACCTCCTGAAGGTAGGGGATAATTTGCATCTTTAATGCCTCATCGAGACCAGTGAGCGGTTCGTCCATCAGAAGAAGACGGGGACAGGCGAGGACGGTACGACCAAGGGCAACCCGCTGTCTTTCACCGCCGGA
Source organism: Desulfocapsa sp. (assembly GCA_024763035.1). Lineage (GTDB taxonomy): Bacteria > Desulfobacterota > Desulfobulbia > Desulfobulbales > Desulfocapsaceae > Desulfocapsa. The sequence continues at coordinate 4,523 of JANTGG010000056.1, forward strand.
GAGGGTGGTGACGCTGCGTTTCAACAGTGGAGAAAGCCTGAGGATTTCAATGATTGACTCGGGGGCGATTTCCCTGTCTGCAGGTGCTGTCCGCCGCCATCCGTAGAGGAGATTGCGCTGGACATTCAGGTGCGGGAACAGATGGGCATGCTGAAAGACGACTCCTACCCGTCGCTGTTGAGGGGGGATGTTTATCTTGTTTTCCCGGTCGAAAAGGGGGATGCCGTCCAGAACAATCCTGCCGCTGTCCGGTTCCAGAAGGCCTGCCAGGATATGCATGAGTGTGGACTTGCCGCTGCCGGAAGATCCGAAAATCCCGCATCGTGTCCCGGATACTTTAAATTCAGCATGCAGGTTGAAATCATCAATCTGTTTGTTGACATTTACTTCAAGCAGCATCTGTTTTTCCAGTAAAATCCCGATGGTTAATCATATTCTTCTTCCTGTCCTCAATGACCGCGACGACCCTTCACTCACCAGAAGTACGATAAATGAAAGGGCAATGGAAACCAGACACAGGGACAGAGCCATACTGTCACCGCCGGGTGTGTTTGTGTATTCGTAAATGGCAAGGGGGATGGTCTGGGTGACGCCCGGGATATTTCCGGCGACAAGAATGGTTGCCCCGAATTCCCCAAGACTGCGGGCAAACATCAGGGTCATACCGGCGAGGACTGCGCGTGCACAGAGGGGAAGGATAATACTGAATACCCTGTCCCATCCTCCGGCACCAAGGCTTTGGGCGGTCTGAATAAACTGTTTGTCTATTCCCTCCATACCGATGCGGATGGAGCGTACCAGGAGTGGAAAACCGACTACGGCAGAAGCTATTACAGCAGCTTTTACGGTGAAAATGATACGGATGTCGAGAAACTGCAGCACTGGTCCAAGTATTCCCGATCTTCCAAAAAGAAGCAGGAGCAGGTACCCGACAACCACCGGCGGCAAAACCAGAGGCAGATTGACCAGTCCTTCAAACACTGGTTTACCGGGGATCCTGGCAAAAACCAGTGCGTATGCTGCCGCAAAGCCGAAGGGGAGGGAGATGAGTGTTGCGGCTGTGGCAACTTTAACTGAGAGGGAAATGGCTTCCATATCCTGGGGAGTAAGGGAGAGCATCATCGGGTCACTCCGGTGGGTGTCTGAAAACCATGGTTTCCAAGGATACTGGCTGCGGCGGGACTGTGTAAAAAGCGATAATACGCTCGCGAATCCTTCTTCTCGGTGCCGGTTTGTGTGAGGGCAACAGGGTACATAACAGGATCGTGCAGCGACTCCGCTACGGTGAAAAAAATCTGTATCCTGTCCGTAAGAAGGGCATCGGTGAGATAGACAAATGCTCCGTCAGCCTCGCCGCGTTCCGCATATAACAGTGCCTGCCGGACGTCTTTGCTGATAACCAGTTTATGGCTGCGTTTGAGTAAATTGTAGATTCCCGCAGTCTGCATCGCCTGAGCGGCATACTGTCCTGCCGGGACGCTTTTAGGGTTGCCAAGGGCGATAAGAGAGAGGGAGGTGATGTCTTTTATGGATCGGACTCCCGATCGCTTTTTCCCCGCAAACACCAGCCTGTTACGGGCCAGAAGGGAAGTGAATTCTGGAGTTACCATACCTTTTTGCAGAAGGTACTGCACCCATTTTTGATTGGCGGAGATATACAGGTCGGCAGGAGCCCCCCGGAGGATTTGTTTTGCAAGAGAACCGGATGAGGCAAAGTTGTGGAGAATACTGACGTCCGGATTATCTTTTTTAAAGACTTCACTGAGTTCTTTTATGGCGTCACGCATACTTGCGGCGGCAGATATGCGCAGTGTTTCAGCCTGTGTGCATTGGGGTGGAAAGGAAAACATAATGAGCAGCAGAGCGACGGGGGCAAAAAAGAAATGTTTTTTCATGTAAGGCTCTTTGATTTTATTTTTGCTTTCTCTGTATTGAGCAAGATCTGTGCCCTTTGTTGACCTTCCCCCCCCGAGCCTTCTGCTGCAGCTGTTGGGAGGTATGGCGGCTCAACAGCAGAGACTGGGGATGCAGTCTGACACGCTTCATTTTTGTAGCATTTGCGACATAATTGTGGGGGGCTGTCAAAGCACAGCTGAGTTGGATTTACCATGGGAGATCGTCCCTGCGAGCTCCTTCTTCCCTGTTTTTTCATCATCTGTCTGGGTTTTAGTGCTGTTCATGTTGTGGTATCGCTATATTTTTACAAATATAACGCCAGGTAAAAAAAACCGCCGGCAACAAAAGGGGTGTCAAAACTCCTGAAGCAGTTTTTCAGTCTCCTGTTGCAGGTACTTTTGAAATCGTTTCTGTAACTTCCGGAAGGCAGTGACTGCTTCTTCCCCCTCGGGAGTTAACCGGGTTCCCCCGCCCCCCTTACCCCCTTTGCTGGTAATGACCAGCGGTGTCACTGCCTGCCGGTTGATGGAATCAACCAGATCCCAGGCGTGTTTATAGGACATCTCCATGGATCGGGCTGCTTTGGCAATGGACCCGTGTTCACGTATCCGTTCAAGGAGGATTACCCGACCGGTTCCGAGAAAGGTGGATCCATCGCGATCCAGCCAGATTCGTCCTTTGCAGAATGTTCCGGCGGGAGAGGGGCGGATACCTTTCGGGTGGCTGTGGCGTCGTGATTTCATCATTCGATATATACAGTAGAGTATATCGGATTGCAAACAGTTCCTGAAGGGAGCAGTGCAATCTGTCAATGGTTTCCCGGGTGACAGGAGCAGGCAAAACTTTGCGCGGAAACAATCTTGTCAAAGCAGCCTAAATGGACTAATAACTTAAGCGTGATACTGTACGGTGATGTCCGGCTGGAAAATTGCGGTAATTAAGAACGGCAGCGGGTAATGTGTGCGAAAAGTAAAAGATTTCTACTATAAGAAGGCGAAAAAGGATAAATATCCGGCAAGATCTGTCTATAAGCTGGAAGAAGCCCTGAATAAACACAAGTTTATCAGGCGGGGTGACAGTGTCCTTGATCTTGGCTGTTATCCCGGAAGCTGGTCGTTATACGCCTCTGAGGTTGTCGGACCGAAGGGAATTGTTGTGGGGGTCGACCTGCAGTCTGCCGATTCTCCTCCGCGTCCGGATGGCTCTGAGATTATCTGGATGACGCAGGATATCATGCAGGAGGAGCTGCTCACACGGCTGCGTAAAATACGACCGGGCTTTAAGGTGCTGCTCTCTGATATTGCACCGCGTACCACCGGTAATCGCTGGACGGACCATCAGCAGTCCATGCGTCTGGTACGCAGAACCCTTGAGCTTGCAGAAGACCTCCTTCATCCAAAAGGGAATTATTACTGCAAGGCCTTTCAGGGGGAAGATTTTCCGGATTTTATCGAAGAGGCCAAACGCTGCTTTAAACGGGTAAAAGTTGTCAAACCGAAGAGTTCCAGGATTGAGAGTCGTGAAGTTTTTGTTCTTGGTATGGAATTTAAAGGCAAATAGATAAGGGAGAAGGGCAGAAGTCCTTTTCTATAGTAAATTAAAGGAACAGGTTATGTCAGGACATTCGAAGTGGGCTAATATCAAACATAAGAAAGGGGCAGCTGATGCAAGACGGGGCAAGATCTTTACCCGCCTTATTAAAGAGATTACGGTGGCTGCCCGCATGGGTGGCGGCGATCCTGACGGGAATCCGCGGCTGCGCAGTGCCATTGCCTCTGCCCGTGCCGAGAATATGCCCAAAGACAACATTATCAGAGGCATCAAGAAGGGAACTGGTGAACTTGAGGGGGAAGTGTATGATGAGATCCTCTATGAGGGCTATGGACCCGGCGGAGTTGCTGTGCTTGTTGAGTGTATGACAGATAACCGGAATCGTACGGTTGCAGATATCCGGCATTATTTTGCCAAGAGCAACGGAAACCTGGGTGAATCCGGCTGCGTTGCCTATATGTTTGATAAAAAAGGTGTTATGCTGGTGGATAAAAGCACGACCAGCGAAGAGGAGCTGATGGACCTTGCCATTGAGGCGGGTGCGGATGATGTTGTGGAAGAGGATGACCACTTTCAGGTGGTGACTGCACCGGATGATTTTGATGAGGTTCGTGAAAATCTGGAGAAAGCAGGTGTTCAGTTCGTGGAGGCATCCATCTCCATGGTTCCGCAGAATACGATAGAGATCACCGAGGAAAAACCGGCAAAGGCGATCCTGAAACTTCTTGATAGTCTGGAAGGGCATGATGATGTGCAAAACGTCTATGCAAACTTTGATATCGACGACGAACTGATGGAACAGTTATAGTCCCACTTCCGGATTCGTGACGCAAAATGTTCAGCGCATTATCGGGATCGATCCCGGTTCCCGGATCACCGGCTATGGTGTGATCGATTCCGGTTACGGCAGGCTTGCCTTTGTTGCCTGCGGTGTGATTAAGACCAGTGTTCGATTTCCGCTGGCCAACCGTCTCAATGAAATTTTTGAGGGGATCAATGAGGTCATTCAGCTGCACGACCCGGAGGTTGCTGCAGTGGAAGATGTCTTTATGGCAAGTAATGCCAGTTCAGCCTTAAAACTCGGACAGGCAAGGGGAGCGGCAGTGGTCGCCGCCATGCAGAACGGGCTTGGGGTGTACGATTACAGTGCCAAAAAAGTAAAACGTGCAGTTGTCGGATACGGTCAGGCGGAAAAGGGGCAGGTTCAGCATGTGATCCGCATGCTCTTAAACCTGTCGGCAACGCCAAGCAGTGATGCCGCCGACGCCCTGGCAGTGGCAGTATGTCACGCCAATCACCAGATAGGCTGAAATCACCCAATACCCAATACCCAATACCCAATACCCAAAACCGCAAACCGCAAACCGCCATGATAGCCTCACTCACAGGAACAGTCCAGCATATCGCCGTCGACCGAGTTGTCATCGATGTCAACGGTGTCGGCTATGAAGTGTTCCTGTCCGGCACCGGTCTTTCCCGTCTGCCCGAGGTGGGAAAAGAGTTGTTTCTCCACATTCACACCAATGTCCGGGAGGATGCCATTGTTCTTTTCGGCTTCCAGGAGCAAAGTGAAAAGGAGATGTTTCTCACGTTAAAAACTGTCTCCGGGATTGGTCCCAAACTCTCCCTTGCCATTCTATCCGGCATGGAGACAGGGGATTTATGCCAGGCGATTGTGAATGGAGATGTGAAAAGTCTGACCACTATTTCAGGGGTTGGTAAAAAAACGGCTGAGCGGATATGTGTGGAGCTGAAAGACAAAGTGGCGGGATTGCAGACAGGTGCCGTCGCTGAAAGCTTTGCTGTTGCGGCCGATGAGAGTTCATCAGTTGCCGATGCCCTCTCTGCCCTTGTTAATCTTGGTTATTCCGAGCAGATGGTGCGGCAGGTGTTTGCCGGTATGAAAAAACAGCTGGGCGATGAGACCTTTTCCGCGATAGATCTCCAGAAGCTGATTAAAGAGGGGCTTCGACTGCTTACATGAATTTTGAAGAGGAAATACGGGCGAAGGATCGCCTGGTTGCTCCGGAACCCCGGAATACGGAATCCGCTCCGGACAATGCCCTTCGTCCCAAAAGCCTTGATGAATACGTGGGGCAGGAGCATCTGCGTAAAAGCCTTGATGTCTTTATCAAGGCTGCCCGTGCCCGTGAGGAGGCGTTGGACCATGTGCTGTTTCACGGCTACCCCGGTCTTGGGAAAACGACCCTGTCTTACATCATTGCCGCAGAAATGCAGAGCGGAATCAAGGTAACTTCCGGACCTGTTATCGAGCGTCAGGGGGATCTTGCCGCGATTCTCACCAGTCTTCAGGAAGGGGATATACTCTTTATCGATGAGATTCATCGTCTCAATCATGCCGTTGAGGAGATCCTCTATCCTGCCATGGAGGATTTTCAGCTGGATCTGATTATCGGGCAGGGACCGGGAGCCAGATCTGTGAAAATGGATCTTCCCCGCTTCACCCTTGTGGGGGCGACCACCCGTACGGGACTGCTTACGCCCCCTTTGCGTGATCGTTTCGGCATTATCCTGCGTCTTGAACTGTACGAACCCGAAGAGCTTGTCCGCATCGTGCAGCGGTCTGCTTCCATCCTCGGCATGAATGTTGATTCTGACGGTGCTCTGGAGCTTGGACGACGCTCACGCGGCACACCCAGAATTGCCAACCGTTTACTGCGGCGGGTGCGTGATTTTGCCGAGGTGGGCAGGCACCCTGCTGTCACTGCAGAAGTGGCGGATGAAGCTCTCAACCTGCTAAATGTCGACCGTTTCGGGCTCGATGATATGGACAGAAGGATTATGCTTGCCATAATCGACAAGTTCCAGGGCGGCCCCATTGGTCTTGAAACTCTTGCCACTGTGGTGTGTGAGGAAAAAAATACCCTGGAAGATGTGTACGAACCTTTTTTGATTCAATCCGGTTTTCTGACCAGAACGCCTCGCGGACGGATGGCGACCATGAACGCATACGAACATTTCGGCCGTTCTCTGCCGCGTGGGAAACGACAGGCAACGCTGTTTGATACTGGAGACTAAACAATGGCCAAACGCAAAACAGTACCCGATTTCCTGAAGATGAAGACAGACGGTGAGAAGATCACCGTGCTCACCGCCTACGATGCTGCCATGGCAGCCATGCTATCGGCAGCAGGCGTGGATATGCTGCTGGTTGGTGACTCTTTGGGGATGGTGGTGCTCGGGTACGATTCCACCGTCCCTGTGACCATGGACGAAATGATCCATCATGCGTCTGCTGTCCGCCGGGGTGCCCCTGCTGCTTTTATTCTTGGTGACATGCCCTTTGGTTCCTATCAGAGCAGTGTGCGGGATGCCATTCTTAATGCCGGGAGATTTCTGAAAGAGGCGGGTTGTGACGCTGTGAAGCTTGAAGGCGGACTTGCTGTGTGTGAGACGGTGACAGGGCTTGTTCGTGCCGGGATATCGGTTATGGGACATATCGGGCTGACCCCGCAGACCGCAACACAGCTGGGCGGCTATAAGGTGCAGGGACGTGATATAGAGTCGGCAAAGAAGATGGTGGCAGAGGCAAAGGCACTGGAAGCAGCAGGAGCGTTCAGCCTGGTTCTGGAGTGTATCCCCGACGAGCTTGGAAAGATTATTTCAGAAGAGATCTCCATCCCCACCATCGGCATCGGTGCCGGTGTGCATTGTGACGGACAGGTTCTGGTGACCCACGACCTCCTCGGCATGTTTGATAAATTTATTCCAAGCTTTGTGAAATCCTACTGCAGACTTTCACCCCAAATTCAGCAGGCAGTGGCGGATTATAACCGGGAAGTCCGAAGCGGCACTTTCCCCGATGATGCGCACAGTTTCACCAGTCAGACCGGTCTGCGTGAGCTGCTGGGACTCTCCGGAACGAAAGCATAAAAAACATCATTACAAAAAATCTCGAAAAATAGTCTGAAGGGTACCACGTATTCATTCCCACGTAGGAGCTCGCCCCCGCGAGCGATAAACGATCAGAAATCCCTCCCCGGTAACTCACAGCAACTTCTCCCGGAGAGATTCCTTATGCCACGATGTCGCTGAACAAAGGCTCCACCATCAGAATCTACTGAACTTTCATAGTATCTTCTTCATCGATAAAGTGATGGATCTCATGGTTTTTCTCTTTTTCCCGGAGCATCTCCCGCGCTTCTTCCTCATCTATTCCCATGGCTTTTGCCATGTCTGCGACACTGTAGCAGGGCTGCCCGTCCGGGGCGTATCCCTTCGCCTGCAAATCCGGGAAACATGTATGGGTGGCAGTACCTGATGATTGTAACAGTATCTGTCGAATATCCTCCGGACCGAAAAGCAGCAGCCACTCAACGGCTTCCGCCCAGAGTTTGGCATCAACGGTCTTATGCTGCAGCACCTTCATTGCCGATTCCAGATCCCACTCGTCCTTAATATTCATTGTGTTCCTTCCTTATTAGAGTTTTTTCTTTTCTGCAGGTTATCCCTGTACTATAATTCAGCAATTGGAAGGTGCAATATTTGATGGAAAAAATCCCCGGGGGCAGCGATGAATCAATTTGACAGTGCAGTGTTTCTTGAAAACATAGAGTGGTTTGACGAAAGTGGCGAAGAGCTTGTTCATAGACTTCCGGATACGGGATCGGGGGAGATTAAATGGGGTGCCCAGCTCACTGTGCGGGAGAGTCAGGCGGGTGTCCTCTTCTATCAGGGGAAAGCGTGTGATGCCTTTGGTCCCGGCAGGCATACACTGAAAACCCACAACCTGCCCATACTGACAAAAATTCTCTCCATGCCCTGGGGCGGGAAAAGTCCGCTGCGGGCGGAAGTCTATATGGTGAACCTGAAATATTTCACCAACCTGAAATGGGGAACCAGGAATCCCGTTGCCTTTCGTGATAATGAACTTGGTCTTATCCGTCTGCGTGCCCATGGGGTATTCAATATTCAGATTGTGCAGCCTGTACTTTTTATCAACTCTCTGGTCGGAACCAGGGGCAAATTTACCACAGAAGATATCAGTAATTATCTGAAACGGGTGATCGTCTCCCGTTTTAACGATTACCTTGGCGAAACCCTCGACAGCCTCTTTAATCTGCCTGGAAAATTCGATGAACTCTCCATCGGTCTCCAGAAACGTCTGAGTGGAGATTTCGGACGTTTCGGACTGCATCTCAGCAATCTCTATATCACCTCCATCACGCCTCCTGAAGAAGTGCAGAAGGCCATAGACGATAAGAGCCGTATGAGTGTGATCAACGATATGGATAAACTGGTGAAGATGAAAGCGGCTATGGCGATGGAAAAGGCGGCAGAGAGTCAGGGAGAGGCGGGTGCAGGAATCGGTATGGGCATGGGGATGATGATGCCGGCAATGTTTTCGGCAAACGCCGGCAGGCAGGAGAGTGGTCAGGCAGCGGGAAGCAGTCAGCAGATAACCTGTCCGGACTGTCAGAACATGATTCCTGCGGATGCCAGATTCTGTCCCCTGTGCGGTCATCAGCAAGTTGTGCTCAGCCAGTGTGTGAACTGCGGCAAGAACCTGTCTCCCAATGCTAAATTCTGCTCAAAATGCGGGCATGCAAGCAGTGAAAAACCGCAGAGCAGGATCTGCCCCTCCTGCGGGGAGAAAAACCTGCCCGGGGCAATGTTTTGTAATCAGTGCGGCAAAAAGCTGGGCTGAAGAGTATGTTCCCTCCCGGAGACACAGCTCTTTTAACAGTGTGCTAGACGTATATGGATCTTACCATTTACCAGAGTTGCCCGTCCTGCGGTGCGGAAATTGAACTCCACGAGGCAGACAGGCTGATTCGCTGTCCGTACTGCGATGTACGAAATTTTATGGTGACCGGCGGTCCGCTGCGTTTTGTGCTCCCGGACAAGACACCGCCACATATTCCCAGAAGTGATATCCTCTACGCCCCTTACCTTCGTTTCAAAGGCAACATCTTCTACTGTAAGGGAAAGCATCTTAAATATAAGGTTGTTGACACAACCCTGCAGGGGATTAATGTCAAGGTTCTGCCGCCGTCTCTTGGGTTTCGTCCCCAGGCAATGGCGGTGTCCATTGTCACAGCGGATGTGCAGGGCACGTTTCTTCGTCAGACCACTAAGGCATCGGTTCTTCTCGACCGTGCTGCCTTCCTCACAGAGATCGATTCCGAAGAGATAGATGCCCCTTTTTATCACCGTGCCTATATCGGTGAAACCCTCAGCTGTATTTATCTTCCCCTCTATATTGATAATAATGTCCTGTATGATGCCGTGACCAATAAACCACTGGCACAGGGGGGCAGTGAAGAGAAGATGAAGGCAATGGGAATCAGATACCGTGAATCCTGGACGCCTCACTTTCTGGCAACGCTTTGTCCGCATTGCGGCGATTCCCTGACAGGAGAACGTGACAGTCTGATACTCTCCTGTTATAACTGTCAAACTTCCTGGGAAGAGCATAAGGGGACTTTTCGCTCCATTCCCTGGAGCTGTGTTGCTGCAGAAAATAAAGATGCAAGCTATCTGCCTTTCTGGAAACTGAGTGTCAGGGCATCGGGTACTGTCCTTGAGACCTTTGCCGATTTTTTACGTATCACCAATCAGCCTCTGGTGGTTCAGCCGAGACATCGGGCAAGGGAGTTGACCTTTCTGCTGCCGGCTTTTAAGGTGCGGCCCTCCACTTTCTTACGGTTAAGCAAGAATATGACCCTGCGTCAGGAAACCCTTCCTGCCGGTGAACAACAGATGCAAAAGAATATGCATCCTGTTACTTTGCCGAGAATAGAAGCGGTGCAGGCATTAAAAAGTGTGCTTGCCGGATCGGCATTAAATAAAAGAAAACTTTTGCCCCGTCTACCGGAGATGCATTTCCATCCGCTGCAGACCCAACTGTGCTACCTGCCTTTTCGAGCGAACGGGCATGATCTGGTACAGGAGCAGAATGGGATATCTGTTGCCGCGTCTGTGCTCCGCTTTGGCCGGAAACTGTAGGAGAAGAAATGGCGGATCACGAAAAATATATGCACATTGCCCTGGAGCATGCAGAAGAAGCCTTGGAACGGGGGCAGTTTCCGGTTGGGGCTGTGATTGTGCATCGGGGTGAAGTCCTTGCCTCCGGAAAACGGGATCATACCCTTTTCCGGCAGGGGCAGGTAAATGAGATAGACCATGCGGAGATCCTTGCCCTTCGAAATTTACTGGCAGAGGATGGAGGGCTGCCGTCGGATGAGCTTTTTGTCTATTCCACCATGGAACCCTGTCTGATGTGCTATTCCACCATGATTCTGAACGGCATCAGAAATATTATCTATGCCTACGAAGATGTGATGGGCGGCGGCACGAATCTTCCGCTGCCTGAACTTGCTCCCCTGTATGCTGATATGAAGATTGAGATAGTCCCCCATGTCCTTCGCAGTGAGAGCCTTAGCCTGTTTAAACAGTTTTTCACAGACCCCGAAAATCTTTACTGGAAAGATTCGCTGCTGGAAAGCTATACCCTGAGCCAGCAACTTTGAATCCAAACTGAGCACCCATGAATCCACAAGCAAGAACCGTTGCCTTTCAATCCGGCGAACGAAACATCTTCTTTCATATTCTCACAGCCTGTAACCTTTCCTGCAGGCATTGCTATATTAACACCGGACAGCATGGTACAGAGACACTGCCAAGGGAAACCATGGAAAGGTGGCTGGAGCTTTTTGCAGATAAATCCAAAAAATCCAATGTGATTTTTCTGGGCGGTGAACCCACCATGCATCCGGATCTTTCCCATGGTATTGCCAGGGCAAAATCACTGGGAATGGCAGTGACTGTTGATTCCAACGGTTTTCTTTTTAATGATATTCTCGAAAAAAGCAGCCCTGATCTTCTCGATTATCTGAGTTTCAGTCTGGACGGTCCGGATGCCCAGGTCAATGACCCCATTCGAGGGGAAGGGGTGTTTGCGGTGTGCACCACCAATATGAGGAGGGCTGTTGCGATGGGCTATAATGTCTCGGTGATCTACACGGTCTCTAATCTGAATATCGATCACCTGCACAGGATGATCCCGCTTCTTGCCGGGATCGGAGTAAAACGGTTTTTTATTCAGGTGATAGGGCTTCGCGGGAATTCAGCCAAAGAGACAGTGGGGGAGAAGGGGTGGCAGGTGAGCCCGGAACAGTGGCTCGCTGTTGTCCCGGAAGTGGCTGCTCAGGCTGCTGCTGCAGGAATTCATGTGACCTTTCCCAAGGTTTTTCTGGGGTCTGATGAGCCCTTTGAATGTGCGGGACTGGTGACAGAAAACTTTTTTGTTTTTCCAAACGGCAGGGTCTATCGCTGTCCGCTGTGCGAGGATCATCCCATCCATGCTCAGGAGATCCGGGACAATCGGCTGGTGGAGCATAAGGGGTTGACGGAAGATAATTTCTTTCAGCTGAGTATCGCAGAAGGCTGCGTGATGAATAAACTGCTGCAGCCGGATACCATTTCCTATGACGCGTCCGGAAAGCCGGAACACAGAATTTCCTGCTGCCTGTTGAAACAGGAAATTGTCCCCTGATTCCTTTGTGTTGTTTGTGGTCTCAGCTCTTTTTCCCCGGATACAGGGGACCGTTCATTTTTTTCTCAACCTGTATGGCGTTGTCACAGTGGGTGCCTTCTTTTGGGTTGCATTGCATCAGGATGCCCATGACTTTGTCGGCGGTTCTATAGCAGTTTGCGTCTTCCAGGCGTCCAAGAAGATCCTGCATGAGTTTGTTAAACTCAAGACATTTGTTGTAGTCTGAGGTGGCTCTCTGGTGCAGGGAGGTTGCTGTTTCCAGATCCTGCCGTATGTCATCGGGGATGATTTCAGACATAATACAAGTGTCAGGGTTTTGTCGTATTTTTGCCGAAAAGGGCGGTTAGAAAAATACCTGCCTCGTACAGACCGAAAAGGGGGACAGACAGAAGTCCCGTTGCCATAAAATCACCTGCCGTCAGAAGAAAGGCGGTGACAATAATGGCACCGTAGAAGTAGAGTCGCTTCCTGCGGAAATACTCTGCCTTTACAAATCCTGCTTTGCCTGCCATCACCATAAGGAAAGGGATCTCAAAAGAGAGCCCGAAGGCAAGGACTGTACGGGCAACAAAGGTGAGATATTTTCCGAATTTCGGCAGTGGCTCAAGATTCTCTCCGGCATAGCTCATGAAGTAGTGGAGCATTCTCGGCAGAACACCAAAAAAGGCGAAGGCAGCGCCAACACCAAAGAGCAGAGTTGCCCAGAATACAACGGTTACGGCAAATCGTTTTTCATTGCTTCTAAGACCCGGGGCAATAAACATCCATATCTGGAAAAGGGTGACCGGAAAAGTAATAACAATTCCTACCAATAGGGAGAGTTTCAGGTAGGAGAGAAAGGCTTCCGGCAGGTTCGTATACACCAGATGGTCGAGAAAGGGGCTGGCAGTAAAGAGCGGTGCCATAAAGAAACGGGAGATGGATTCCGAGAAAATGTAGGTCACTCCGGTGGCGATGACCAGGCAGACAAAGACCTTTATCAGGCGTTGTCGTAACTCCTCATGGTGAGGGCGGAACTGCTCCAGGCTTCTGGTGATGACAGACACGGGGTCAGCTCTCCTTGTCCTGACCGGTCTGGCGGATTTTGTCGAGATGCTGATCTTCGGCACTGAGTACCGGAGAGGCTTTCTCTGTATCGGGTTGCAGTTCTGTCAGATCTTCTTCTTCAATATCAATGACTGCTGCATCGTCACTGCTTTTTTTAGAAGCATCATCCCATCCCTCATCTTCGGCAAGTACCTGATCTTTTAACGATTGAGCCACTTCTTCCAATTCCGGTTTCAGGTCGGCAAGGGGATTGCCTTCTTCGGAAAGACTCTCTTTTAAGGTATTTGCTGTTTTTTTCAGCTCAAGGATGCCTTTGGCAACAGAACGTGCAAGATCCGGAAGTTTGTCCGGACCGACCACAATAAGCGCCAGTGCCATTATAAGAATAAATTCCGGTAAACCTATACCAAACATGAAAATAACCTCATCAGTATCGAACGGTGCTCCGGCACGTTGGGTAGTTCCCCTTCCTCTGACAGGTAGCTGACGGGAGAGGAACCTGTGCCTGCATATACGAAACCAGTCTGTTATACAAAGGGGATATGCCTGTCAAAACCTGCTCCGTGCCCCCATGGAATAACCACTGTTCCTGTCGGGCAAATGTACGGTATTTGCCTGTGGGTGTCAAGGATGGCCGATAGAGTCGATCTGTTGATAGTATTTCATGAAGAGTTGCGTTGGCATCTCTGTCTGCCAGTGTCCCGTTATCAGGGCAAGCAGATAACAGAGAAAAAAGATAGCCAAGGTAACAGCCGGAAGAATAAACGGGTGAATCGGCTTTTTTGCAGAGATGCCAAGGTTGAGGCAGTCCTTTGCCGGACAGACCGTCAGACATTCAAGGCATCCGATACATTCGGCATTCCTGACCGTCTGTCTGCTGGTGATGCGGATGGATGCAGGGCAGATGCGGTCACATTTTCTGCAGTCGATACAGGTGTCCGGATTCCTCCTGATCTGCATGGGACTCATCAGGGCAATAAGCCCAAGCAGCCCGCCGTAGGGACAGAGATAGCGGCACCAGAAGTTTTTGAGGACAAATGAAATAAGAATAATGGCGAGCATGATTGAGCCTGCGAGAACAGAGGGATGCAGGAAGAAATGCAGCATCTTGGCGTCGGATATCATGTTATAGGTCGAGTTGTGAAAGGCTGTAAGCGAACGTAGATCCATCTTCCAGAGGATCAGATAACTGAAAAAGCCAAGCAGAATATATTTCAGACTGAGCAGAGGCAGGTCGAGCCAGATGGGCAGGGTAAAGGAAATATGCATCTTTGCCCGCACCCGTTCGGCAAGATTGGAGGCAAACCCCACGGGACATATCCAGCCGCAGAAGCCTTTTCTGGCAAACAAGGCGATAAGCAGGGCAGCAATGAAGATGGTAAGACCCGCCGGATGGATGGTGTCGAACTCTGCTCCTGCCAGCAGTCTTTTCAGACTCACCAGTGCTCCAAGGGGTAAAAATGCCTCCACTGCCGGAGGACGGGGGACAAATGTTCTGCTGCTGTCCAGTGCATGGAGATAGAACAGGTAAAATTTCCAGCCGGTGTAGAGGCAGAAAATCATAAAAAGTGACTGGCAG
>JANTGG010000057.1 GCA_024763035.1 Desulfocapsa sp.
CAAAGAGGCCGTGATCAAAACCACGTTTTTCCTCAAGATCTGCCTGAATGCCATTTTTTTGCAGAAGATCAGATATCTTTTCTGCCAGCAATGGATCACCAGGTACGGGATACTCAACAGCATAGGCCTCTGGTGGAAATCCACCATAATCATAGAGGAGTGGAGGATTGGAGCCACTAAGAACTGTGACGTTCTCAGTTTCCCAGTGGGCACTGACCACAATGATTGCGGACGGTTTTTGCAGGATGGTCTCAATACTTTTAAGCCCATCAACCAACTCCCTATGGGATGCGTCTCCCAACAGAGGAAGAGGGCCACCCCCATGGGAGATATACAAAGCAGAGGGCGGCAATGTTTTAGAATTATTATCCATACTCTGCTCCTCGTATCATTCAATAACTACTTCATTTCCACCAATGAGGCTCAGCGCGCGGTCAACCCGAAAACGAATGAGAAACTTTTCTCCCTGCAGCCTGTCATCTTCAGGGCTGAGGTGACGTCTGGTTAAAGAGCTGATGAGATCTGGATCGCTGCTTTCATCGATCTTACTCAGAAAGAGACGCACACCACTGTAACCCTTTCCTTCCTCAAGGAAAAGATAGCTGGCATGAGTGTTTTCCTGCAAATTCTTGTGGGTGAGGCGGTCACGCATAATAAATGCCAATTCATCTCTGTTTTGTACATGGGGCCTTGAATAGATTGCAGTATCTACCACTCCGTTTTTATCACTGGTGGCCATAACTCCGATTCCCTTCATATCTGAAAAATAGGTTTCTAAATTCATGTTATCCATTGTCCTTCTCGGTATTATTGTTTCCCAGTTTATTTTCGCAGGCAGAACGAACGATCTCGAGGGCTGAAATGGTAGCTGCTATCACCGCATCCATTACCACCCCTCTTCCCGTCCAATCGTTTCCATAGCGAACATTCTGGCTTTCCAGTTCCTGGTTTACAAGAACCAGTGTTGCTTTCGGGTCAGTTACTATCTTGTCCTCGTAGTAGCCAACAATATTGGCAAGCGTCTCATCGTATTTCTTATCAATCAACGACATCTGCTCATTCCAGTCCTTTTACCGTTATACCTTTTTCCTGGAGATCCCTGCACACCGACGCCACCTGTGCTCTGTTGCAATCTGTTATCCTGTAGACGTCGCTTACTCCATCGACAAAGGAGAAAACAACCTTGCCTTCATTATCCAGGGTAATGGAACGGATGTAGTTTGCATTCAACCAGGGCTCGAGGCTTTCTGTAAAGTGATTTAAGCTGCATTCATTCATGATATTCTCCAGTAGAGTTCAGATGAAACTCTTCCCAATCTGGTCAGAGTTTCACCTTTTTAGTCATTGTTACCAGCGCTCGGTACCTACAAACGTGCTGACGTCCATGCAACCGGCCCTTTCTTGTTCAGAAAGTTCTTCTTTGTTTTTACTGTTTCCCTTGAGTGCGTCTGCTGTACAGGCATATTCCCTGCCGTCTTTATCTCGTACCCAAACCATATTTCCAAATCCGCCTTGTATATTATTATTCATAACAGTCTCCATTTATTGTTGTTGGTATTGTTGCGTACTGCTCAAGGTTTTATTTAACCTTGTCTTTACTGTAAGCTTTGCTATGCTGTATAGCAATATGGGTTAAAAGGTAGAATAACAATAGGTAAAACTATCATAGTGAGAGAGGCGATGGACGACCATATGTATGAAATTATTGTTGACTCCCTGTCAGCACACGTTGCAGTGCTCGATGGTACAGGCATGATTATCAAGACCAATCGGGCCTGGCAGGAATATGGTGAACAGAATGGTCTGGCCGGTCCCACCGACTCCATTGGAGTCAACTACCTGGATATCTGTCAATCTGCCACTGACTGCGGAGATCCGGAAGGGGAACTGGTTATCGTCGGCATCCAAAAGGTGCTTGCGGGAGAGCTGCTGGAGTTTGTGACCCAATATCCCTGCCATTCGCCGAGCCGACGGCAGTGGTTCAACCTTCGCGTACTGCCCTATCTCTCACAGACAGAGCATTGGGTTGTGCTGGTCCATGAAGACGTCACACCCCTTTTCCTTGCCCAAGAAGAGCTGCAGCAGAAGGAGGAGGAACTGAGGCAGAAGAGTGAAAAGCTGGAAGAGGTGAATGTAGCCCTCAAGGTGCTGCTTGAAAACCGGGAGCGTGGACTGACAGAGTTGGAACAGCGGATGACCGCCAACATCCATGAGCTGGTACTCCCTTATACAGAGAAACTGAAAAACTCCCTGAAAAACCCGCGGGAGCAAACCCTTATTGACATTGTGGAAAATAATCTCAATGATATTATCGCACCCTTTCTCAACCGGCTTTCCTCACTCAACCTGCTCCTGACCCCTCAGGAGGTCGAGGTGGCTGCGCTGATTCGGACGGGAAAAAGCAGCCAGGAGATCGCCGATGTCTTGGGGGTTTCAGTGAGTACCATCAGTTTTCATCGAAAAAATCTTCGTCGCAAGCTGGGTCTGAGGGAGCGAACAATGAATCTGCGTACGTATTTGCTATCTTTGGAATAAAAAATGGATGCAGACTCTAATGAAAATCATGTTGGGAAAAAGTACTATAGCTGCGATGGGTGGTACTTGGGGAGAAAAAACTTAAGCTGCCCGATTATACATTTTTCTAACCATTCAGCGTAAGTGCAGGAAAGGTTAATAAAACACGGAACGTGACTGTTCAGAGTGTCTTAGATTCGTTCTTTTTTGCCTTCGAAGCGTACTGGTGTTACTCGAGAAGGCTAGAATGGGCGAAGATGAGATGCTCTGAATAGTTACCTTTTTTGAATAGTATTACGTGAAAAAACAGAGCATTGTAATCTGTCGTTCCTGCTGGCTTATTTTTATCCGTTCAGCAGATAAAAACCGATTCCGCCTGCAGCAAGCCAGATATTTGTGATATTGGAAACGGTGATATTTAAAATAGCCGCCAGCGGTTTATTACGGCTTAACAGTGCCAGGCAGGATTTGAATTCCGGCCATGAAGTAAGGGAAGACAGGACAAGAAAGCCTATCAACCCTTTAGGCGCTTTTGAGTTTTCAGCGGCAAAAGATACAACCGGATCCAGGAAATACCCTGTGACAAGCAGGAGAAGAACAGCAGGTACAAGCCATTTTCTTGCCCCCTTATGATACATGACGTCGATCTCCTCATCTCCCTCTCCGGGACGCAGAAAAAAAAGAGGAATGGTGACGACCATGGCAGCGATAAGCCAATAGCTGTAAAAGTGTTCACTGACAGAATAGAAACTGACCGCAAGGGTTGCTGTTGTTCCTATGGTTATCCAGCTGTACAGCGGTTTTGTCCTGAAGATTAGAATCATTTTTCCGCAGATCAACGCGGCAATAATCAATAGAACCGGATTCATAAAATTTGAACCCAGGGGTGTGGAGGCGGCAAAGAGAACGTCTCCCACAGAAAGGCCGACAATCAGACAGAGTGCCTCCGGACCATTGGTAATAAAGCCTGTGAGTGTCCCGATTCCCTTGATATGGCGGATGGACTCTATGATAATCTCCACCGCAAGCCCGATGAGCATCATCTCAATAATAATGCCTGACGCACCGATAAAGGAAAGTTGCAGGTTTCCATGAAAAAAAACAGCACTGCCGCAAAAAAATGCCAATACCAGTACCCAGGCGATCATATCCAGGGTTGTAACTGAATCAAGAACGAGTTGTTTCACTGATTTTTTGCCCTTATAAGAAAATCTTCAATTTTTCTTCGGTTTAAAAGAATGCCGCTGACCTGTATCCTGCCGGATTTTATGGTGGGAATAAATTTCACTCCGTCTTTTAAAGTCCTCATGGGATTGGTGGTGATTTCAACTTTTTCCAGTACTACATCATCTATGCCTGCAATAAGTTCGTCCAGAACTTTTCCTGCCATATGGCATCTCGGTCAGAGAGCTGAGTGGTAGAAAGTTATTTTCATGGGAATTTCTCCGGGTTACGGGAATAATTATTGACAAGGATTGGACTGCAGGATACACCGAAAGTAGGCAATGGTTCAATAACTGTTTGTTCAATTAATTTTGTCTTTTGGGTGTATGTCTCCTTTAACCATCATTAGCGATCCGCAGTACCTTCAGCACGATACGGGGGGAGATGATCATCCGGAAACACCCGACCGCCTTCATGTTATTGCAGAAGAACTTGAAAAAGCATCTTTTTCCTCTGACCTTGCCCATAGCACTCCCCGTCCGGCAGAGAGAAAATGGCTTTTGACGACCCATTCAGAATCGTGGCTCTTTCGTTTTGAAGAAGCGGTGCTCTCCGGCAGAACGTATATTGATCATACAGACAATCAAATATGTTACGACTCCTATGAAATAGCTACCCTGGCTGCAGGAGCAGGACTTTCTGCGATTGATCGTATAGAAAACGGCAGTGCTCAGAATGTGTTCTGCCTGGTGCGTCCTCCCGGACATCATTCGGAAAAAAGTGTTCCTTTCGGGTTTTGTTTTTTTAATAATACAGTAATTGCCGCAAGGTACTGGCAGCAGAAATATGGCGTTAAACGCGTCCTTATCTTTGACTTTGACGCCCATCACGGCAATGGAATTCAATCTGCCTTTGAAGAGGAAGCCGGCAGTTTTTATATCAGTATCCATGAACATCCAAGTTTCAGTTATCCGGGAACGGGATATGGTGACGAAAACGGTATTGGGGAGGGGAAGGGCAGTATTCTCAATATCCCCTTACGTCCCGGTGCTGATGATAGTGAGGTCCAGGAACTTCTTCTGGAGACTGTGCGACCCCGGCTTGAAGCATGGCGGCCGGACGCAATAATAGTTGCAGCCGGTTTTGATGCCCATAGAGAAGATGATATGTCCGGGCTTCAATATTCAACAGAACTGTATTATATACTTGGGAAGGAGATAAGGCGATGGACTGCACGCTTTACTGAAGGGAAGCATTTGTCCATCCTGGAAGGTGGCTACGAACTCTCTGTTCTAGGTGAGTCGGTTGCTGCATATTGTAAAGGTCTGCTGGGTAAATAATATACACATTTGTCCGGTTTTTATGAATTCTTACCAACGAGGCGGAGTATGTATATTTCACGACATATGACATCTGAACCCATCACTGTTTCTCCGGCAATGCTGCTTCCGGAGGCACGAACATTGCTCAACGAGTATCACTTTCGGCATTTGCCCGTTGTAAATGAACAGGGGGAACTTGTCGGAATGCTCACCGATCGTGATCTGCGTTCAGCCTATCCCTCGTCGGTCATCACAGACAGTGAACGCCGGTTGATATATGAACGGGTAGAGAACACAGCTGTTTCCGAAATTATGTCCACCCGATGTGTCTCCCTTGATATCGATTCCACCCTCGATGATGCCTTGCATCTTTTCGACCGTGATCAGCTTGGAGCCCTCCCTGTTCTTGACAATAATGTGGTTGTGGGCATTTTTTCCATTCGGGATCTTACTTCTGCCTACAAGCATCTTTTTGGGGTTGGTGAAAAAGGGGCGGTACTTATCGGCATAGAAGATGATGGAAGTCCCACCATTATGACGCGGCTTGTGACTCTTCTTGAAAAAGAAGAAATTCCATTTACCAGGGTGTTGAGGACATATAACGAAAAGGGCGGTGATGTTATTTATCTGAGGGTAAACACATTTAAGATTGCAGCCGTTCTCGATCTGTTGCTAGATGCAGGATTTTCGTTGAAACAGGACTGGAAGTAACTGACACCGGTGACAGCAGTTGAGACAGCCACTCTTCTTTGTACCCATCAAGGGGATACAAAGAAGAGTGCTTGCCTGCCGTTCATCACCAATAAGGTAACTTTTAACATTCTATTACTCTCATATTTTCCTGATTTCTTTTACAACTTTTATGGGAGAAGGTGTACTGTACTGTTATGAATCTTGATGCATTATTCAAACCCCAATCCATTGCTGTCGTAGGTGCTTCGCGGACAGAAGGTAAAGTCGGTCATACAATTCTTGCCAATCTGATTAATGATGGTTTCCAGGGAGATATCATCCCTGTGAATCTCTCGGGGGAAACAATCCTTGGGCTGCAGGGAATCGTCTCATTAGAAGACGCGGATCGGAATATTGATCTTGTTATTATTGCCTTGCCACAGGGACTTGTAAGAGAAACAGTAAAACAATGTGCAAAAATAAATGCTAAAGCTGTAATAGTTATGACGTCAGGGTTTCGCGAAACAGGAACAGATGGTCTGGAACTGGAACAGGATATAGTTGATATCTGCAGGCGAGGTCACATTACTCTCCTTGGTCCCAACTGTCGCGGGGTGATGAATACCGAAAATCTTCTGAATGCATCCTTTGCAGGCAGCCTGCCGCCGGCAGGTGGCGTTTCCATATTTTCCCAATCAGGGGCGTTAAGTGCTGCCATGCTTGATCTGGCAGCAGAACGTGAACTTGGTATTGCCAAACTTGTCGGGCTGGGTAACAAAGCTGATATTACAGAAGTGGAAATCCTTTCCTATCTTGCCAGGGACGAGCAGACCAAAGTCATTATAGGTTACCTCGAAGATATCTCCACCGGTAGTGCATTTGTGAAGGCAGCAGAAGAGGCAGCCCTGCAAAAACCTGTGGTTATTTTAAAATCAGGCACAACCGCTGCCGGTCTTAAGGCTGCTGCTTCCCATACAGGGGTGCTGGCAAGTGCCGACACAGCTTATGCTGCAGCATTTAAACGATCTGGTGTTGTGCGGGCAGACAACTTTGAATCGCTTTTCGATTATGCCTCAGCCTTATCCTCTGTGAAAGAGCTGCCAAAGGGCAATAATGTTTTTATTCTTAGCAATGCAGGCGGGCCAGGAATTATGGCAGCGGATGCGGTTGAACTGGCAGGGATGAATGTTGTCAGGTGCGACAAGGAAATAAGCCCTGTTGTGGACTCCTTTTCCCAATTTGATGAAGAGAATCCCATCGCAGTATTGTTTAACAGCAAACCCGAACAGTATGCAGCAATGATAGAGGCTGCTCAGTCCGATGACAATGTGGACTCCATTCTTGTGACATTAACACCCCACGTTATGCCATATCCCACAGATACCACAAAAGCCATAGCTGCTGCCATTGATGGTTCCAAACCTGTGGTTGCCATATTCATGGGAGGAAAGGATGTTATTGTTTCCAGAAAAGAACTTGTTGCAGCAGGACTCCCCGATTTTAACTCTCCAAAACGTGCTGTAGCAACCTTAAAGGGCATGGGGGAATACCATTCCTGGCAAAACCGACCACCGCGAATGGTCACCCGTTTTCGGGTGAATCGCAGACGGGTGGAACGTATATTGTCTCGCCGGCAGCGTACCGGAAGGCTGCAGCTTGGTGAAGTGAAGGGGAAGGATGTCCTTGGCGCATACGGCTTTCATGTGCCCCAGGGAGCGTTGGCATCAAGTGCTGAGGAGGCACAGGAAATTGCCGAGAGGATCGGTTACCCGGTCGCCATGAAGATAGTCTCTCCCGATATTGTCCATAAAAGTGATCTTGGCGGCGTCTTTTTAAATATTCCAAACAATGAAACAGCAGAAGACACCTACGAACTGATGACTCTTAAAATCCGTAAAAAAGTTCCTGAGGCAAAGATAGAAGGGGTCTACGTTGAACAGATGGTGCGCAAGGGACTTGAGGTCATTATCGGTATGACACGTGATCCACAGTTTGGCCCCATGCTGATGTTTGGTTTGGGCGGTATCTTTGTGGAAGTCATGAAGGATGTGACCTTTCACCTTGCACCGATTACAGCAGAAGAAGCGGTACAGATGTTGAAATCCACCCGTTCCTATGAAATGCTGGAAGGCAGAAGGGGGCAGGAAGGCGTGGACATCGAGGCCATTGCCTCGGGTCTACAGCGGATCAGCCAGCTGACCACTGACTTTCCTCAGATATTGGAACTTGACATCAATCCTTTTATCGTTGGCGAATTCGGTGCTGAACCTGTAGTGGCAGATGCCCGAATTACACTGGCACCACTGGTTGAAGAGGAATAGGAGGATCTGATGGAATACGATGCAAAGTGGAAAGAAACCTACCGGGATATGATTAAAACCCCTAAGCGTGCTCTTGCGAATCTGCGGTCAGGTCATCGCGTTTTCTTAGGTACCGGTTGCGGTGAACCCACTGTTCTCGTGGAGGCGATGACTAAGATTGCCGGTAATCTCGCTGATGTTGAAATTGTAGAGTTGTTGACCAAAGGCAACGCCCCGTATGCAGAAAAGAAATTTGCCAGTTGTTTTAAAATTAATTCTTTTTTTATCGGTCATAATGTACGTGAGGTGATAAAAGAGGGCAGGGGTGATTACACTCCCGTCCTTATGTCTGATATCCCCCGTCTTTTTCATTCCGGTCAGTTTCCACTCGATGTTGCCCTGATCCAGGTCACTCCTCCGGATTCCCGCGGCAAGATGAGTCTCGGCGTCTCTGTGGATATTGTTAAAAGTGCTGCCGAGAATGCATCTTTGGTGATTGCTCAAGTTAATCCGCAGATGCCCTGGACGCGAGGTGACAGTCTGATCGATATCTATGATCTTGATATTCTTGTGCCGGCAGATGTGCCGCTTCTCGAACGAAAGTCCCGTCCTGTGCATCCGGTAAGTGCAAAGATTGCAGAACTTGTTGCGGGTCTTGTGCCAAGTGGCTCAACAGTGGAATTCGGGCTTGGGCGCGTTCCCAGTGTGGGCAGGATTCCACAGGCGGTGATAGGTGCTTTAAAAAACAAACATGATCTCGGAATCCATACCGAACTGATAACAGATGATATTATGGATCTTATAAAAGGCGGGGTCATCAACGGAATCCGTAAAGCTACAGATCGCGGCAAGGTGGTGGCAAGTTTCTGCATGGGGAGTAAGGAACTCTACGATTTTGTGGATGATAACCCGCTCTTTTCTTTTCGTCCAACCGAATATGTTAACGATTCCAATGTGATCGGCAAACAGACCCGTATGGTTTCCATTAATATGGCACTTGAAATCGATCTTACCGGTCAGGTCTGCTCCGATTCTGAAGACGGGTCCTTTTATTCGGGTGTGGGCGGGCAGGTTGATTTTAACCGTGGGGCATCCCGCTCTGAAGGAGGTCGTGGCATTATCACCATACCGTCGAGAACCAGTGACGGCAGATCACGGATAACGTCACGTCTCAGCAGTGGTGCAGGGGTAGTTGTCAGTCGGGCTACAGTGCACTACGTGGTCACAGAATATGGGGTTGCCTATCTACATGGCAAATCAGTACAGGACAGAACCCTTGCCCTTATCTCCATTGCCCATCCTGATCATCGGGAGCAGCTTTTAAAAGAGGCGATTGAGGTCAAATATATCCGGCAGGATTTTGTACAGGTGGAAGGCAAGTTTGTTGTGGCACCTCAGGATATGATGAAGACCACATATCTTATCGATGACGGCACAGAACTGCATTTCAGGCCCATTCACCCCACCGATGAACCGCTTATGCGTGATCTTCTTTATGATCTTTCAAAAGAGACTCTGTATTATCGATTTATGAGTCACAATCAGCATTTTGGACAGAAAGAAATCCAAAACTTTGTCTATGTTGATCATCGCACCGATGTGGCGATTGTGGGAACTATCCCCGAAGCACACGGTGATGATATTGTGGCGGTGGGCAGGTATTATCTCGATGAAAAGACGAACAGGGCTGAAGTGGCCTTTGTTATTCGGGATGAATTTCAGAATAAGGGGCTGGGAACGTTTATGTTCAAGCATCTTATCACCATTGCCAAGGCCAGTGGAATAGCAGGCTTTACTGCGGAAGTTCTCAGGGATAATAAACGCATGCAGGCAATTTTCAATCACTCCGGCTATAAGGTTCAGAGTGTGGTGGAAGAGGGTGTCTACAGCGTACGGATAGAGTTCTAACACCGGTGATGAATGGTAAGCCGGTGTTAGTCTTTAAGATGCCATCAAAGGTAATCAAAGTACATATCTTCCGGCTGCAGCACTTCCTCCTTCGTTTCCTTTGCCATTTCAGCTTTTTTCCGGCTTGAAGAAGAAACGGGTTGCTCTTGTTCAACATTTTCTTTACCCAGTTGAATCGCAGGATTCCAGTTCAGCCATTTTTCATCCGGATCTGAGTAGAGAGTAAAATGATGTCCTTCTCCTATGCGACTTCCCATTTTTTTCCCCTCGGGGGTGCTGAAGGTTATGCCACCATCAAGCATGGCAGCAAGGGATTCGGTGCTGATCTTCATGGAGGTCATTAACCCGCCCCGGATACGTACTCCGCTCGTGTTCCAGAATTTAGTGTTTTCACGGATCAGATTGATATATTGTTCGTGAATATTCAGGTAGATCAGAACATTCTGTCCAGTCTCGGAAAGTTCATATCCCGTGGTATGTCCCACCTTAATTTGCCGGTAGTATACAGGTTTGTTGTAGCCGAGTGAACCCAGACGATCGGTTTCGAGAACAAGATTCAAGCCGGTGCTAACGTAAATATTGGCAGGTTGTTCATCGTGAACCGTAAAAGATGACGCCATTTCACCTGTACCCGCATAAAAGTTGATATACGATCCCTGGATAAGGGTGTCTAAATTTGATATGGCGGCCAGTCCCAGCTGGGGTTTGACTATCCACATATAGGTGTCGCTACGAAGTAACTGAACGATTTTTCTGGAAACATAGGCGGTTGCTATCACGGATTCCAAGTCATCCTGCAGTGTTAATTCAGAGATGGAGCCAACTTTTACTCCCTGGTATCTGATTTCCGAACCCGTCTCAATAACATTGTCCACTGTCAGCTTGAGCTGAATTTCAACATCATTAATGTGTTCTATTTCCTGATGGCTGGAATAGAGGTGAAAGGGTTTTTCGTAGTCTGATACCGGCTGTCCGCCTGCTGGTGTTTCGACATCAATCCCACCCTGTAGAATTGTCTTTATCGGATCAACTTTCACCGAAATCCGGGGGAGCTTAGCCTTGACATGGATACCGCTGCTGATATAAAAAAGGCTTTTAGTGGTAATGAATTTTTCATAATTCTCATAAATATGAATTCGCAAACTAATTGAAGAGTCGTCTTCAAGTTTCTGAGAAACAACCTGACCGATTTCTGCTTTTTTATAAAGAACTGGGGAACCCGCGGAAAGGGCAGTGGACTGAGAGTGGGTAAGGATCAAATGAAGCCCGGGAGCATCATTTGATATCGTTGGTGCGTTGGAAAGAGCTGTGAAGAATCTGGCTGGTTTTCCTTTGATGTCACCAGGAATTACCTCGAAATAACTCCCTTTTACAATGGTGTCGAGACCGGTAACCTTGTTCCACGATACTTGCGGTCGCACAACCCAGAACTGAGCTTCAGATGTTAATTCCTCCTTCGCCTGTTTTACCATTTCAATCCTGGCATCAATGTATTTCAAATCAGGTGTAACCTTAAAACCGACAAGTTTCCCAACGGGTATGCCTTTGAAAAACACCTCGGTCTTGCCTGGCGTGAGCCCATTCGCATCCTGGATCCTGACGGTGATCATCACACCGGCATCCTGAAAATTCTTATAGATGAGATATCCACCAAGACACAAGGCAACAAGGGGGAGAATCCAGATAGGAGAGATGCCTTTTTTTGTTTTTACTACTGGTGATTCCATAATGTAAGCAATTTATTTAGAAGGTTAGACTGCTATGCGTCCCAGAGTAGTCGGGGGTCAAATGCAGTTGCGGCAAACATCGAGCAGACCACAACAGCAGTAAAATAGGAAGCGGCAGGGGCAGCTTCGGTTGAAGTAAGAACACCAAAATGCAGCAGTGCTGACATTACGGCGATCACAAAAATATCGAGCATGGACCAGCGACCGATAAATTGGATAACACGAAACATTATTGCTTTATGTCGCAACCATGATTTCCATTTAAAATGGATGGACAAAAGGATCATGGTCATACCAATTATTTTGAAGACAGGAACTAGGACTGATGCAAAAAATATTATCAGACCAATCCCATATTCTCCGGAATGGAAAAAGTAGATAATTCCGTCCATAATAGTGGAGTAAGATCCGGTTCCCAAAAAATCAACATACATTATGGGTAAAACATTGGCAGGTATGATGAGAATGGCAGCACAGATTATAAGTGCCCAGCTCTTCGTGATAGAATTTGGGAACCTGAAATGAAGAGTGGAATGACATCTGGGGCAAACCTGTCTCTCACCGGCGCCTGTTATTGTTGCCTGTATGAGTTTTCCACAATCATGACACAGCATATATCCTGCTGCCATCGCTGTCTGGACTGTTTCAGTATTTGAATTCATTTGGTTTTTTTTAATTTTATGCTCTGCTGCATGGATTCTATCTCATGCCAGAAACGATGGTGATCGAAGGCGGAGGAAGAAGATATGGTTGAAAGAACGAGAAAGAGGAAACAGAAGAAACCTGTATCGAAATGAATCTCAGCCATATTATATACTTTGATTATGGTAATGAAAATACCAAGCAGATAGATCTCCGACATTGCCCATTCATCAAGGTGATGGACAAAACGTAAAAGATACGGGAGACCAGGACTGTACCATCTGATTTTGAGCAGTAAAGAGATGGAGAAAAGCAGACTGATTTTCAAAAGGGGGAAAAATATACTGGTAAGAAAAAGCATAATTGCTACGAAAAAAAACCCCTGTTTGTAAAAGGTGACAAATGTGTCGTAGATCGATCCCTTCTGATGCAGACCAAAGGATGAAAGGGTCATCAACGGCAGGAATATGGCAGGAATAAAAACCATAAGACCACTGCTGGAAATGGCAAGAACCTTGGTGACAGAGTTGTTTTTATCCTTGTACAACAGTGTGTTGCAACGGGGGCAACTTATTTTCTGTCCCTTTTGCGGTACTATATTCTTAAGGAGAAGATCGCATCCCGGGCAGGCAATGGGTGGGGAACCGATGTTCATAACTTATTGCTTTACTGTTGTTAATGAATGCTTCGCCAGATTTTTTTCAGGGAAACACTGAAAGGACTAAAAAATAGTAATAGCTAATGTCGCTACTAGATAGCATATTTTCAGACGATACAAAATGAAAAACGTTATTATTTTGTATTATCAGATGCAGCTTATGAAATAATGGTTTATGTACATTTTAATCACTCTTTTTTGTCCAGGCCTTTTTCAACCACCGGAAAGAAATTACAAATGATCAATCAGCCTACTCAAACATCATGCAGGCAATGTGGAACATGCTGCACCAACGGCGGACCTGCTCTTCATGGAGAAGATATTCTTCTACTCAACCAGGGGCTGCTTACCAGAAACAAGCTGATTACCATCCGCAAGGGTGAATTTGCCCACAATCCGCTTACTGATTCGATTCAGTCGACCAGCAGCGAAATTATCAAGATTAAAGGAAGCAAGGGGAGCTGGAGTTGCTGCTTTTTTGACCCCGTTCTGAAGTCCTGTACCATCTATACAAGTCGTCCCCTTGCCTGTAGAACGCTTATGTGCTGGGATACAGCCGACAGTCAGGCACTGGTGGAAAAAGATCTGCTCAGTCGTCGTCAGATACTTGCTGATAATGAGGAGTTGCTGGAGTGCGTTTCTCAATACGACACCCTTTTTTCTGTCCCTGACTTTACTGATATTTCTTCACAATCCATAGACCGCAAAAAGCGTAGTCTTGGCAAGTTGGAGGATTTAATTAATTCAGATATTCAATACAGGAATGAGCAGGTGCAGAAATCTTCGATCATTCAGGACGAAGAGATGTTTCTGTTTGGCAGACCATTGTTTCAACTGCTGCAGCCTTTCGGATTCACTGTGACACAAAAGGGAAGCCACCTGCAACTTCGTGTCGATTAAAAACACATAAGGGAAGATAAAAATGGAAATTGATTACAGAGGCGATTGCTGAAAAGGATTTAAAGATGTGCGTGCACGTCTTGGCAGAATGAACAGGGGGCAGGAATTTCAGTTTATCTGTGCCGATGATATGGCAGGCAAGATGGAACGGGTCATTCGTCTGGCAGGAGGTGTGATCAGGATGCAGAAGCAGGAAGTTGACGGTACTTCTATTACAGTAATGAAAGCTGAATAACTATCCCGGGTCAACGAAGTCATTCTGCAGACACGGAAAAAATTGGGGAGCTTTTTCAGTCAATCAAACCCGCAATTACAAGTGGACAAATGGCAGCGACTGTCCAGGAAAGGCAGAAAATATTTTCTATACTCGTTGTGGATCCAGGAATGTAGAGGAATCCTGGATAGAGAAAGGCGTTACATGAATCAGACTGTTAATCACGGTTAATATACGGTTCTTCGTAACCTGGTCAGCCATCATCAAAAAAACTCGTCTTGTTCGGTAACTTTTGGACATGGATTCTACGATGGTGGGTGATGCTGTTCCGGTTGGCGCCAGTATTTCGAAGTCTCATTCCTCGCTTATCTCCGAATTACATCCGGCTCATTGATAAAGCTGATGTTTTTTCCTCTCCCCCTGCAATGCTTACATTTCAGCGGATCGACCTCCCACACCTTTTTGATACACTCCCGCCAAGTAAGCGGTGGGTTCCTCTCCGGTTTGTATTTTGAAACATCTATAAAGGATACATTTCGCAAGAAATATTCCTGGCCGCATTTTTCAGAAACATTACATCATTGTAATGTTTCTGAAAGGTTTTTGTAATCTTTCCATGTTATCTATCTTTCAATATTGAAATGAAACGACGGTCCAGGGGCAGTTTGCATCTGGACGATTCAACTGCCTTAATTTCAGAAAAACTTCCAACAAATGATTTAGAGGAGAAAACAAGTGATTCGAATCAGCAATTTGAGTCGCCACTATGGTGAGTTTAAAGCCGTAGATGATGTCTCGTTTGAAATTCAACAGGGAGAAGTTGTGGGCTTACTCGGTCATAATGGAGCGGGTAAAACCACTATTATGAAGATTATTACCGGTTTTCTTGAGGCCACTTCCGGCACTATTGAAGTGGATGGTCTGTTTGTCGGACCGGATACACAGAAAATTAAGAGAAGAATAGGGTATCTGCCTGAAAATTGTCCAGCATGGCCTGAAATGACAGTGATCGATTATCTGGAATATCAGGCGAGCCTGCATGATATTCCAAGGAAAAACAGACTGAAAGCTGTTGCTCGTGCCATTGCTCGTACTGCTTTAAAAGAAAAAGCAGTACAGACCATCCAAACCCTGTCGAGGGGATATAGACAACGGGTAGGCGTCGCCCAGGCCATTCTCCATAATCCTGACATTATTATTCTCGATGAACCCACCAACGGTCTTGATCCCACACAAATTCTTCAGATGCGCGAGCTTATACGGGAGCTTGCCAGAAATTCAACGGTTATACTCTCAACCCATATCCTCCAGGAAGTGCAGGCCGTTTGTGATCGTGTGTTAATTATGAGAAACGGAAAAATGGTTGTAGATTCACACCTTAATGACCTTCAGTCCAACCAGAAACTGTTGGTTAATGTCAATAACGGTAATGCGGCATCCTATCTGACCACCATTGATGGAGTACAGGCAGTGAAAAACCGTGGGGACAGTGATGGTGGTATTTATTCCTTCATTCTTGACAGCAGTGTGGACAGGGCACCGGATATCGCTTCAGCGGTTCTTGATGCCGGAGACAAACTGTATACGCTGCAACCTGAAAAACGAAATCTTGAAACGCTGTTTGCCGAGGTGAACATGGTTTCTCCAGCAGAAAAGGAGGTCGCTGATGCGTAATCTATTCACGGTTTTTCGCAAGGAGTTTAACAGTTTCTTTTCCTCTCCTGCTGCCTGGTTGTTTCTTGGTCTGTTTTTAACTGTCAATCTTTTTGTGTTCTTTTGGGGAGAAGCTTTTTTTGCTCGAAACATTGCAGATATGAAGCCACTTTTTAAGTGGATGCCCATTTTGCTTATTTTTTTGGTGGCTGCCCTGACCATGCGCAGCTGGGCTGAAGAACGACGAAGCGGAACCCTGGAAAGCCTGCTCACCTGTCCACTCAGTCCTTTCACACTGGTCATGGGTAAATTCCTCGCCAGTCTGGCACTGGTTTTTCTGGCATTACTTCTTACCCTGCCGATGCCAGTCACTGTATCGTTTTTAGGACCGCTTGATATCGGTCCGGTTATTGGTGGTTATGCAGCCAGTCTGTTTCTTGCCGCAGCCTATATTGCCATTGGTTTGTATATGAGTGGCCGCAGTGATAATCCGATTGTCGCACTTATTTTGACAGTGGCTGTGGGTGGCTTGTTTTATCTTCTTGGCTCAAATACAATAACCAGTCTCTTTGGTCATCACATCGGCGGATTTCTTCAGCTGATCGGAACCGGTTCACGGTTTGATTCCATCACCCGTGGTATTCTGGATGTGCGTGATATCTATTACTACATTTCAATCGTTGGGATTTTTCTCACGCTTAACCTCTACTCCCTTGAACGAATTCGCTGGGCCGGTAATGTTTCCAGGTCACGACATAAACAGTGGGGATGGCTGACCGGGCTCGCCATTATCAATTTTATTCTGGTGAATATCTGGCTCACCCCCATTGGAACCTTGAGAATGGACCTCACCCAGGGACATGTTTACTCGCTCTCTCCAGTCACAAAACAGTACATGCGGCAACTGCAGGAACCTCTGCTTATCCGTGGATATTTCTCGGCAAAAAGCCATCCGCTTCTGGAACCCCTTGTTCCACAGATAAAAGATCTTTTGAAAGAGTATCAGATTGCAGGGGGAGATAATGTACGGATAGAGTTTATTGATCCGCACACAGACCAGACTCTGGAAGAGGAGGCGGCAGAAAAATATAATATTCACCCGGTACCTTTCCGCATGGCCAGCCGCTATCAGGCTGGAGTTGTGAACTCTTATTTCAATATTGTTGTTGCCTACGGAGATCAATATGAAAGCCTCTCATTTGAGGATCTCATCGAGGTAAAGGCACAAACTACCGGTGAGCCTGAAGTATTGTTAAATAATCCTGAGTATGCCATTACCAGAGCACTGCGAAAGGTATCCAATGCATATCAGGCCGGTGGTGATATTTTTGAGGACCTCCAGAATCCCATTACATTTTCAGGATATATTTCTGCAGATGAAAAACTTCCGGAAGATCTTGCTGTACTCAGCCGGGAGTTGAGAAAAACCATGGAAGGCTTCCGGGAGAAGGCAGGAGACAAACTCAATATTGAATTTGCTGATCCTGATGATAATGACGGAGCCCTTGGGCGTGAGTTACAGGAGAAATTCGGTTTCAGTCCTCAGATTGCCAGCCTCTTTAACCCGAAACCTTTCTGGTTTTATATGGTGCTGAAAGGTGGCGGGGAAACCGTCCAGGTACCTTTGCCGGCTGAATTGAATGTCAATGAACTGAAAAAATCCATTGAGTCGGCAATGAAGCGCATGGCACCCGGATATTTGAAGACGGTTGCCATCGTAACGCCTCCTGCCCCTCAGGCGAATCCGTATATGGCACAGATGGGGATGGCTCCTCCCGGTGGAAAACGGTATACAGAACTCCGAAAAATGCTTGCTGAAAATGTGCGGGTTCTTGATACCGACTTGAAAGATGGAAAAGTTCCTGCTGATGCTGACCTTTTACTGCTGCTTGCACCGGAAGACATAGATGAGAAACAGCTTTTTGCCGTTGATCAATTCCTGATGCAGGGTGGTTCGGTTATGGTTACCACTTCTCCATTTGATGTGGAAATTACAAATACACTTAAAGCAACCAACCATAAATCGGGTCTTGAATCATGGCTGTCACATAATGGATTGAATATTGACGAGAGCATGGTGTTGGATCCGCAAAACGCGGCACTTCCGGTACCGGTTCGACGGAACCTGGGACCCGTTTCTGTACAGGAAATTCAGATGATGCCTTATCCCCATTTTCCTGATATTCGTCAGGATGGTTTAAATAAGACCAATCCCATGACAGCTGCTCTGGGGCAGTTGACACTGAACTGGGCATCACCGGTGAAAGTTGATGCAGAGAAAAACAGGGCGAGGGAAGTCGTGAAATTATTCCACTCTTCCCGGGACAGCTGGACATCAAAGTCTTTAAATATTCTGCCCGATTACAGGCAATACCCGAATTCAGGCTTTAAGGCAGAGGGAGACCGTGCTCCACAACTGTTAGGCGTTGCTGTCAAAGGGTCTTTTACTTCCTGGTTCTCCGGTAAGAAGTCACCGCTGCTTGATAAGGAAGACGGAAAAGAAAAGGAGGAAAAAGAAGTATCGGCTGAAACCCCTGCAGATAGCAAAGCTGAGTCAAAAACGGTTGTCAGCTCAGTTATTGAGCACTCTTCCGATTCTGCCGGCATAATGCTCATCGCCAGTAATACTTTTGCCACTGATAAGGTGCTTGCACTTTCCTCACAGGGACAGGGGCACATGTATACCCAGGCACTGGAATTTATACAGAATGGGATTGACTGGTTCCTTGATGACCAGGGGTTGTTGTCCATTCGCAGTCGTGCACAGTTTGCCAGAACTCTTATCCCCATGGAACAAAACAGCCGTCTGTTCTGGGAATACCTGAATTACGCACTGGCCCTTCTGGGTCTTATTTTCATCTGGCTGTGGCGCAGGATGCAGCAGAAACGTAAACAGTCCCATTACAAACAGATTCTGGCGGAGGTATAAGGTATGAAAAAAACAATCTGGATGCTTGCTGTAATTGCCATTATCCAGGTCATATTTACGGTGAAGACCTGGATGGATGCTCCTGAATTGCAGAGTCACAGCAGGGAGAGTCAGCTGCTGAGCTTTAAAACAGCAGATATTG
>JANTGG010000058.1 GCA_024763035.1 Desulfocapsa sp.
TTGCTGTCATTACCATTCGAGGTTTGAGGTCATTTATTTTCTCGGAGTCTTCGCTTACCTGTTTTTTATTACAGCTTTTCAGGAGTAAGGCACTAAAAGGTTCCAAGTGCCGACCAGAGAACACCGGCGGCGATGGCAGAGCCAATAACACCTGCGACATTGGGCGCCATGGCATGCATAAGAAGAAAATTGCCCGGATCTTCTTTCAGTCCTACCATGTGAACCACCCTTGCCGAGTCCGGAACAGCGGAGACTCCGGCTGCACCTAGCAGCGGATTGATTTTTTCTTTCAGGAACAGATTCATGATTTTTGCAAAAAGAACCCCGCCCATGGTTGCGACTACAAAAGATGCTGCCCCAAGGATAAAGATCAGGATGGACTGTCCGGTTAAAAATGTCTGGGCCTGGGTGGATGCTCCCACAGAAAAGCCAAGGAGGATGGTGACGATATCGATCAGTGCATTTCTGGCGGTGTTTGCCAGACGTTCCGTGACCATGGATTCCTTGAGAAGGTTGCCGAAAAAGAGCATGCCCAGCAGAGTCATGGAGCCTGGAGCAATGAGGGCACAGATAAGAAATGCCACGACGGGAAAGATGATTCTTTCTTTTTTGGAGACTTCCCTTGGCGGTTTCATATGGATTCGCCGCTCTTTTTTGGTGGTGAAGAGGTACATGATGGGTGGTTGGATCACCGGCACAAGTGCCATATAGGAGTAGGCGGCAATGGCTATGGGGCCGAGGAGTTCCGGGGCAAGCATGGAGGAGAGAAAGATGGCGGTGGGTCCATCTGCCCCGCCAATGATGCCGATGGCACCCGCCTGCTGCGGACTGAAGCCGAGAAAGAGTGAACCGATAAAAGTGAGGAAGACACCCACCTGGGCTGCGGCTCCGAGCAGGATCAGTTTAGGATTGGAGAGCATGGTGGAGAAGTCAGTCATGGCACCGATACCCAGAAAAATAAGGGGAGGGTAGATTCCCTTCATAACTCCAAGGTAGAGGTAGGAAAAAACAGATCCCCGGGCATAGACGGAGAGGGGCATGCCCTCGATGGGCGGGATATTCCCGACAATAATGCCAAAGCCGATGGGGACAAGGAGCAGCGGTTCATAATCCTTGGCGATTGCCAGGTAAATAAAAACAATACCCACAGCAATCATTATCAGGTTGATCCATTCCAGATGGGCAAATCCGGAATTATTGTAAAAGCTTAACAGATCCACGTACGCTCCCTCAGGTAATGACAATCAGAGTCTGTCCCTGATTGACCACATCGCCTTCTTTGACCAGTATCTCATCCACTGTGCCGTCCATGGTGGCAGTGATACTGTTTTCAAGCTTCATGGCTTCCAGCACCAGCAGTTTTTGCCCGGAACGTACCTGTTCCCCCACACTGACACTGACGCTGAGCACCTGTCCGGGAATGGGAGTGAGGATTGTTCCCGTTCCTGCGTTTGATGCTGCCACAGGTTTTACAGGCGTTGCAGTAGCAGGAGAGGAGGCAGCGGGCTGCACTGGAGTGCTTTCTGTCATCCGGGTCATATTTTCGATGGTGTCGATATGGATCACATGCCGGGTGCCGTTTACTTCTGCGAATACGGCATCATCGGTGACATCTTTTATAACCACCGTATAGCTGTTGTCGTTGATTGTCAGTCTGTATTCTTTCATTATCTGCTCCAGCTGCTGGTCAGCTTTCGACTGTTGAGTCCGTTCATGCGTCCGGAAACCAGCCAGGGTGAGTCCATATCGCCATGGCTTTTCCAGGTGATGCGTTCATCACCGTCGGGAAAATTGTTGTGCATGTGCAGGGCGGTGATGATGGCGAGAAGAATCTCCTCTTCCTGTTTACTGTTCTGTTCTCCGGTTTCCTGGATGGGAACGGGTTTGGGACTGAACAAAGCAAGAATCTTCGGGAGCAGGGCGATATAAAAGGCAATGATCAGCAGACCGGCAAATACCAGACTCATCCCCATAAGCGAGAACTGGAGAGCATTGAAACCGGGTTGGATAAGGTTATGAAGACCCATTTGCGTGAAAGACATGATTGTGTTGTGGGTATTAGGTATTAGGTATCGGGTATTGGTGTGGTCTTTTTACAGTGGAATGTTTCCGTGTTTTTTCATTGGATTGCTGTCCCGTTTATTCTGCAGCATGCCAAGGGCTTTAATGATGCGGAAACGGGTTCTGGCGGGTTCGATGATATCGTCAACGTAGCCGCGTCTTGCCGCAACATAAGGGTTTGCCACCATATCCTGATACTGTTGCTCTTTTTCCTGGAGATAGGCTGCCGGATCATCAGTTTTTTGAGATTTTCTGCCGTAGAGGACTTCGGCAGCACCTCGTGCCCCCATAACAGCAATCTCGGCACAGGGCCAGGCGTAGTTGATGTCACCACGCAAATGCTTGGATGACATAACACAGTATGCTCCGCCGTATGCTTTTCTGGTGATGACGGTGACCTTCGGGATGGTGGCTTCGGCATAGGCGTAGAGAATTTTTGCTCCGTTGCGGATGACCCCACCGTATTCCTGGCTGGTGCCGGGGAGAAATCCGGGCACATCAACAAAGGTGATGACGGGGATGTTGAAGCAGTCACAGAAACGGACAAAGCGTGCACCCTTAACGGAGGAGTCGATGTCGAGTACACCGGACAGATGGGCGGGCTGATTGGCGACAATACCCACTGTTTTTCCGTCGTATCGGGCAAAGCCGATAATCAGGTTGGGGGCAAAATCTTTTTTAACCTCAAAGAAATCCCGGTTGTCTATGGAAGAGAGGATGACTGCCCGCATATCGTAGGCTTCGGAGGTGCTTTGAGGAATGATGGTATTAAGCTCTTCGGCCCGCCTCTCAGCGGGATCCTGACTGGGCAGTACCGGTGGTGTCTCCGCGTTGTTCTGGGGCAGATAGGAGAGGAGCTTTTTGATGTAATTTACACAGTCAAGACCTGATTCTGCGGCAAAATCAGAGACGCCGCTCCGTGACGAGTGCATCGCTGCTCCGCCGAGTTCCTCAACGGTGACATCTTCATGGGTGACTGCTTTTACAACCTTTGGACCGGTGAGAAACATATAGGAGTTGTTTTTCACCATGGCGATAAAATCGGTGAGGGCAGGGGAATAGACGGCACCGCCGGCACATGGTCCGAAGATGGCTGAGAGCTGCGGAATAACCCCGGACGCCATCACATTGCGCAGGAAGATGTCGGAATACCCGGCAAGGCTTTCGATGCCCTCCTGAATCCTGGCTCCTCCGGAGTCGTTGAGACCGATGACTGGTGCACCGTTTTTAATGGCAAGATCCATGACCTTGCAGATTTTTTCAGCAATGGTCTCAGACAGTGAGCCGCCAAGCACAGTGGGATCCTGGGCATAGACGTAAACAAGTCTTCCGTCCACCGTTCCGTAGCCGGTGACAACACCGTCTCCGGGGAAGATTTTCTTTTCCATGCCGAAATCATGGCAGCGATGGGTCTTGAACATATCAAACTCTTCAAAGGAGCCGGGATCAAGGAGCATATCTATTCGCTCACGGGCGGTCATTCTGCCTTGGGCGTGGAGTTTGTCAATGCGCTCCTGACCGCCGCCAAGACGGGCTTCGGCGCGGCGTTTGAGCAGGTCGTCGAGGGGGGTGTTCATCATTCTTCTCCGCTGCAGAATTCGGTCAGCACACCATGGCTGGATTTGGGATGGAGGAAGGCAACCTGTTTGTTGGAGGCACCTGTAAAGGGCGTCTCGTGGATAAGCCTGCAGCCTTCGTCCCTGGCCTGTGCCAGCTGATCGCCTATGTTGTCGCTGCGATAGGCGACATGGTGCAGTCCCTCCCCCTTTGTACTGAGAAATCTGGCAATGGGACTGTCGTCGGAGGTGGGTTCGAGAAGTTCAATATGGGTTTCACCAAGCACAAAAAAGGCGGTTTTTACCTTTTGCGAGGGAACCTCTTCCTCCTTTTTGCAGGTTAGTCCAAGCACATTTTCATAGAAATGACGTGCCTCGGTGATGGAGTGGACAGCGATGCCCAGGTGATCTATTTTTGTAAGCATGACAAAGTGTTATTGGTGTATGGAAGCGAGTGGCATTGTTGGCAGTCCGAGCGATTTGTTTCTTCCCGGTTACTCCCACTCGATGGTGGCAGGCGGTTTGGAGGAGATGTCGTAGACGACTCTGTTCACCCCGCGAACTTCGTTGATGATGCGGCTGGAGATGGATCCGAGGATGTCGTAGGGAAGTTTCGACCAGTCGGCGGTCATGGCATCGCGTGAGTCCACACAGCGCAGAGCGATAACATTTTCATAGGTTCTGCCGTCTCCCATAACTCCCACAGTCTGGATGGGGAGGAGTACAGCAAAAGACTGCCATACCTTTCGGTACCATCCGGATTTTTTCATCTCTTCCAGGACAATAACGTCAGCCTGGCGCAGGATATCCAGTCGTTCCCTGCTGACTTCACCCATAATCCGGATGCCGAGACCGGGGCCCGGGAAAGGCTGGCGGTAGACAGCCTCTTCGGGCAGCCCAAGTTCGAGCCCTAGAACCCGGACTTCATCCTTAAAGAGTTCACGCAGCGGCTCGATGAGATCAAGTTTCATGACGTCCGGCAGTCCGCCCACATTATGATGGGACTTTATGGGTGCTTCTCCCATAAAAGAGACAGATTCAATTACATCAGGATACAATGTTCCCTGGGCAAGATAGTTAACTTCACCGAGTTTTGCCGCTTCCTCCTCAAATATTTTGATAAATCCCAGCCCTATACGTTTCCGTTTTATTTCAGGATCAAGGACACCATCAAGTTCTGCAAGAAAAAATTCCGAAGCATCCACGTCGACCACTGAGAGCTGTGTCTTATCACGGAAGAATTTCAGGATTGCCTCGCTTTCACCGATGCGCATCAGACCGTTATTCACGTAAATGCAGGTGAGCTGGTCGCCGATGGCACGGTGAACAAGGGCGGCTACAACGGAGGAATCCACTCCTCCGGACAGGGCACAGATAACCCGGGCATCGCCCACCTTTTCTCTTACCGCCTGGACGGTGGATTCAATAAATGAGCTCATGGTCCAGCTGGGGCTGCATTTACAGAGATCGAATATAAAGTTTCTGAGGATGTCGTTGCCGATGAGGGTGTGAACCACCTCCGGGTGGAATTGCACAGCGACAAAGGATTTTGACGTGTGTCGCAGGGCTGCATAGGGGGAATGACCACTTTCGGCTGTGGTTTTAAACCCTTCGGGAATCATTTCAATACGATCGCCATGGCTCATCCAGACCTGATGCCCGGTATCGCTTGTAAGTCCTGCAAAGATACCGTCAGTATCTTTTATGGTAAGTTCCGCCTTGCCGAATTCACGTTTGTCAGCTTTTTCAACCTTGCCGCCGAGCTGCTGCATCATCAGCTGGGCGCCGTAACAGATGCCGAGAATGGGGATGCCCAGGTCAAAGAGAGCAGGGTCGGAA
The DNA here is from genome assembly GCA_024763035.1 of Desulfocapsa sp. Classification (GTDB taxonomy): domain Bacteria; phylum Desulfobacterota; class Desulfobulbia; order Desulfobulbales; family Desulfocapsaceae; genus Desulfocapsa. The sequence continues at coordinate 5,457 of JANTGG010000058.1, forward strand.
TGGGGGGCGTCGTCATCAAAAACAGAGCGGGGGCCGCCGGAAAGGATGATACCTGCCGGATTCATCTTTTTAATCTCGGCAAGGGGGGTGGAGAATGGATGGATTTCGCAGTAGACCTTCTGCTCACGGATACGTCTGGCAATAAGCTGGGTGGTTTGAGAGCCAAAGTCCAGGATCAGGATTTTTTCGTTGTGAATATTCATGGGGGTGCTTTCGTCAACTATCTGTTTTTAAAATGTCTTTTTCACGTTCGAGCAGCTGTTACGCCGTCCGGTAATTAGGGGCTTCCTTGGTAATGATAACATCGTGGACATGGGATTCCCGCAGTCCGGATGGAGAGATTTTTACAAAGCTTGCTTTTTCTCTCAGGTCTTCAATGGTTGCTGCTCCCACGTAGCCCATGCCGGAACGAAGACCGCCAAGAAGCTGATATATAATACTGGAGAGCGGTCCGCGGTAGGGAACCTTTCCTTCAATTCCTTCGGGAACAAGCTTTGACTGACTGGAGACTTCCGACTGGAAATAGCGATCCGACGAACCTTTACGCATGGCACCAAGAGACCCCATTCCGCGGTACCCTTTGTAGGTACGCCCCTGATAGAGAAATGTCTCGCCGGGGGTTTCGTCGGTTCCTGCAAAAAGTGAACCTATCATAATGGCATGCGCCCCGCCGCCTATGGCCTTGGTCAATTCCCCGGAGTGCTGAATCCCTCCGTCAGAGATTACCGGGACATTATATTTAGATGCTGCAGCGACAGAATTTTTGATGGCTGTCATCTGTGGCACACCTATGCCTGCCACGATTCTGGTGGTACATATCGACCCCGGACCGACACCGACTTTTACACAGTTCGCACCTGCTTTGATCAGAGCCTCTGTCCCTTCATAGGTTGCCACATTTCCGGCAACAACAGGCAGGTCCGGGAAAATGCTTTTAATCTTTTCAACCGCCTGCAGTACGCCAAATGAATGTCCGTGTGCAGAATCGATAACGACAATATCCACGCCCGCATCTACAAGCTGCTGTGCATTTGCCTCGATGTCGCCTCCAACACCAAGGGCAGCACCCACCAGCAGTCGACCCATATCGTCTTTTGCGGCCAGGGGATATTTTTTGATTTTTTCCAGATCTTTTATGGTGATCAGACCGCTGAGGTTCTCATCGTCGTCAACAACCAGAAGCTTTTCAATGCGGTGTTCGTGGAGAAGTGCCTTGGAGTGTTCAAGATCGATGCCGACCTTTGCCGTAACAAGATTCTTTGAAGTCATGACGTCGCCTACCCGCAGGTCATCATCAGAGACAAAGCGAAGGTCGCGGTTGGTGACAATTCCCACAAGCTTACCGTTCCGCAGAACCGGAAGACCTGAAATTTTGTATTTTGCCATAATCTGTTCCACTTCGGCCACAGAATGGGTTTCAAGAACGGTGATGGGGTCGACGATCATCCCGGATTCTGACTTTTTCACCCGTTCGACCTCTTTTGCCTGCTGGGTGATGGTCATATTTTTGTGGATAATGCCAAGACCTCCCTCACGTGCCATGGCGATGGCGGTGCGGTGTTCGGTTACGGTGTCCATGGCGGCACTGATCAGCGGGGCGTTCAGTCTGATAGTGTCTGTCAGACGAGTGGCCAGGGAAACTTCGTTGGGAAGCACCTTTGATGCGGATGGTACCAGAAGCAGGTCATCAAAGGTCAGGGCAACTTCTATATCGTCAGGTAACATGAAGGTTCCTCTGTTTAAGGGGCGGGTGGATGGGATACAAAATTTTATGTGTTCACTTACAGTAAGTCTTGTTTAATTCTTTTCCAGACAAAGATGGTTTTGCTTTCCTTTCATTTCTGTGCTCTAGTATCAGCAAAGGAGGAAAATAGTATGTTGCTTGCAATAAATCCTGAAAATCCGCAGCAGCGTCTGATTCAGCAGGTTGTAGATCGTCTGCAGGGAGGAGCGGTGATCTGTTATCCGACGGATACCGGATACGGGCTTGGGTGTGATCTCTTTCAGCCAAAAGCAGTGAAAAAGATTATGCAGATTAAAAACCGGCCCGGGAATAAACCGTTCTCTTTCATGTGCTCGGATCTAAAACATATCAGCAATTATGCCCATGTCTCCAATGTTGCCTATCGTCTGCTGAAGAAAAATCTTCCGGGACCGTATACCTTTGTTCTGCCGGGAACCAAGCTTGTGCCGAAGTCCATGGCAACAAAGCAGAAAACTGTGGGAATCCGGGTTCCGGAGAGTCCCATTCCGAGGATGCTCCTTGAGAGCCTCGACAACCCCATCGTTACGACATCGCTTCCCGTTGAGGACGGCTGTTCACCCGATGCAGATCCCTATGATGTTGACTGTTTTCTTGGCAGGCAGGTGGATCTCATTATCGACGGCGGGACTGTCGTAACCGACCCGTCATCGCTTATCGATCTCACTGGAGACTATCCTGTGGTTCTGCGCGAAGGCAAGGGAGATGTGCAGCCCTTCCTTTGATGCCGCTTTCCGTCGCTGCAGGTCTCAGTCCTTGATAAGAGCCTCTTTGAGCGATTTACTCATGGTAAAGTGAATCGTTTTTCGCTCGGGGATATTCATCATGGTGCCGGTCTTCGGGTTTTTGGTGCTTCGTGGTTTGCGTTTACGCACGGAAAAACTGCCGAAGCCTCTGAGCTCGATCCTGCGTTCCTCTTTCAAGGCGTTTTCCATGGTGTTCAGTATAATATCAAGGGCAGAGGTAACATCCTGCTTATTCAGGGAGAGTTCACTGCTTACTTCTTTTACGAGTTCTTTTTTCAACATAATCGTGGGCTGGTAACAGCCAGTAGAGAGAATCTATAAAAAAAGGCTGTTTTGCCGAAAACCGTTCTTTCGACAAAACAACCTGTTCAGTCAAAGCAATCAGCAGACGAACTATTTGTCTTCTGAAGGCTCTTCTTCGTCACTGGTTTCCACCTTCTTCGCTGTGTCACTGTCATCGCCGGTAGCGGCGGCTTTCAGGAGATCACCGAATGTTGAAGGAGCGGCTGCTTCAGCCTCTTCCTTCTTCTTGGCGTAGTTTTCAGCAGCACCTTCTTCACCATCTTCCTCCAGGGTTTTGATGGAAAGACCGATCTTGCGATCCTTTGCCGAGACATTGATAACAATGGCCTTCAGGGTGTCGCCGACCTGGTACATACCAATTGGAGTCTTGATTTTGTCTTTGGATATTTCAGAGACATGAACAAGGCCTTCAATTCCCTCTTCCAGCTGAACAAAGACACCAAAGTCGGTAACATTGGTAATCTGTCCCTCTATAATGGTACCTGAGGGGAAGTTGTTATATGCTGCCTGCCAAGGATCCGGCTCAAGCTGTTTGATGCCAAGAGAGAAGCGCTCGTTCTCCTTGTCAATTTTAAGGACAGCTGCCTGAATGGTCTCACCTTTGGAGTATTTTTCTGAAGGATGCTTGATACGCTCGGTCCAGGAAAGGTCGGAGACGTGAATCAGTCCATCGATACCTTCTTCGATACCGATAAAGATACCGAAGTCAGTGATGTTCTTGACTTTTCCTTCAATAACAGAGCCGACAGGGTAGTTTTCGGTAACCAGATCCCAGGGGTTTGGAAGCAGTTGTTTCATGCCAAGGGAGATACGCTTGGTTTCTGGTTCGATGTTCAGTACCATGATCTCCAGTTCATCGCCGACGGTGACCATTTTGGAAGGGTGGCGGGGTTTCTTGGACCAGGTCATTTCGGAGACGTGAATCAGACCCTCAACGCCTTCTTCAAGTTCAACGAAAACGCCGTAATCGGTGATGGAGACAACCTTACCGGTTGTTTTCTCAGAGACAGGATAACGCTCTGCCACGGTTGCCCAGGGATCAGCCTTCAACTGCTTAACGCCAAGGGATACCCGGTCGTTGTCTTTGTCGTATTTAAGAACCTTGACTTCAAGTTCCTGACCAACCTTATAGAGTTTGGCGGGATGGGAAACCCGTCCCCAGGAGAGGTCCGTGATATGACAGAGTCCGTCCATGCCGCCCATGTCGATGAACAGACCGTAGTCGGTAATGTTGGTGATAGCGCCTTTGATGATCTGACCTTCTTCGAGGATGGAGCGCATCTTCTCGCGAAGTTCTGCGCGGGCCTCTTCAAGGATGGCACGACGGGAAATAACCACGTTGTTGCGTTTGCGGTTGAATTTAAGAATTTTAAATTCAAAAGACTGACCGATAAGGGCATCAAGATCCTTAACCGGACGCAGATCAATCTGGGAGTAGGGGAGGAAGGCGGGGACACCGATGTTGACGGACATACCGCCCTTGACACGGTTATCCACTTTTCCTTCAATGGTTCCGTCTTCTTCCTGTATTTTGGCAATGTCTTCCCATACCTTGATGGCAATTGCCCGCTCCCGTGACAGCAGGAGGCCGCCTTCGTCCTTCCGGCGTTCTACAAAAACTTCAAATGTGTCGCCGATATTGAGTTCGGCACCTTCGTCCAGCTGGAATTCGGATTTTGCAATATAACTCTCTGCCTTATCTCCGACATCTACAAGGACATGATCATCTACGGTACCGATAATGGTACCGATGGTAACGTCTCCGACGTTGACCACCTTGTTGTTTTCTTCCATTTCAAAGAGTTCTGCAAAGCTCAACTCTTCGCCGCTGTTGTCCTGGGTTGTTTGTTTAAGTTCCTCTGTCATGGTTGCTCTTCTTGCGACCTGTTGGTCAATGTTAAGGTTGCTGTACCCTGTTCTCTTATTGCCGCTTCGGGGCATAAGCCTTACGAGGGTACAGATCCGACCTGTTTATTAGCCACGGATCGGAATCTGTTTATCGATGCGATTCATCGATGCTTTAAAAATAAAGAAAGGCTGCAGTTTGCCACCGCAACCTTCTTTTAAGTAAACATTTTTTTATAGCAAAAGAATGTTGGAAAGACAAGAACTACTTTGGGAAGATGGTAAAAAAACAGAAGTCAGCACGGTTACAGAAGTGGTGTGCGACCGTTGCCGGGCGAAGGGGGAGGGAAACTCCCCCCTCTAGATGGTGTTTAAAGTGTAGGTGTTAAAGAATCAGCTGGGATCATCATTTGTGAGAAACAGCAGAGCTTCTCTGTCGATGAGACCGTATTCAACGGAGAGCAGGAGACCGCTTTTTTTATCGGCGAACCACCATCTGCGGCAGGGCTTTCCATCGATAAAAAGGGCAAGGCGGTTTTTAATCACGATAAGATCCTGCTTCTGGGCAAGTTTTGTGATGACTTTGCCAAGTTTTTTAAAATCTTTTGCAGAGTGTTCACATGTGGTTTCGATCTTGTTCTTCATCGCTATCCTCCTGTTATTTAATAAGAGTTTTAATGATATCTTTTTTGCCGATAATTCCTGTCAGATTGTTTTTATCCATGACCGGCAGGGTATGAATGTTTTCTTCCGCCATAATCGTGGCGATCTCGTCGATGGGTGTGTCCGGATGAACAGAACGGGGGGGACCACTGCAGATGTCTGCTACTTTTGTACCTGCGATCTTTTTCATCTCATTCTCCATTTTGTCCGGGTTTTCCAGGTAGAAAACCGAGTCCAGAATGGTGATTACCGTGGGGATGTGCAGTTTTTTAGATTGATCTATCAGGTCGCTTTCGGTGACCACGGCGATGAGCTCATTTTCTTCATTCATCACCGGGACGCCGCTGATTGTGTTTTTGGTCAGCAGTTTTGCAAGGTCGGTCACCGAGGCGTCACTGGCTATTGTAATCACATTGCTGGTCATTATATCGGAAGCTTTGAGCATGGGTTCTCCTCTGTTGGGTAGCCGGTTGAAGGGAGGGGCTGTATCTATTTAAGGGAATTATACCATAACTGCTGCGAAAAGTGTAAAGATTTGCGAGGGAGTTGTTGCAGGGGGGCTTCTGGAAGGGGCAGTTAACGCGGGAAGGCAGCAGCCACACCGCCGTCAACCGGAAGCGTTGCTCCTGTGGTGGGAGTAAGGCTTGAGGCAAAAAATACCACTGCATTCCCGACATGGTCGGCAAAGACGTCTGCTTTTAACAGGTTGCGTTCCCTGTAGTAATTTTTCAGTCCTTCCGGGTCAAGGTTGCGGGAACGCATTCTGTCAGGTCCGACCACATCCCAGAGACCGGAAGAAATGCCATGGTCGTCAAAGATTGCATCGGCATTGATCATGTTTACCCGGACATTGCAGGTCGCAAGCTCAAGGGCTGCAATCTTGCCAAGCTGATGAGCACTTGCCTTTGATGCTGAATAGGCTCCGAAAGCAGCACCCGGAGAGAAGACATTTTTGGAGCTGTTGATAATAATGTGCATGGGGGCTTTGCCAAGCTCTGCCTGCCTGCGGAAGATAGGAATGGCAGCCTGGATTACCTGAAATACACCCATGGAGTTCACCTCTGTGACCTTTCTGAAGGTGTTTTCATCGAGCTCTGCGAGGGTGGAGACATGGGCAAGACCGGCATTTGGCACAAGGATATCAAGACCGCCGCTTTCATAGATTAATTGTGTCATGCCCTCCTGCACGGATTGTTTACTGGTCACATCCATGACGAGAGTTGAAACCCTGTCGTGTGCAAACTCATCTGCGAGGAGTTCTGCAACCCGGGCAAGACGCTCTGCATCGATATCAGTGAGATAGAGATGGGCGCCGGCTGCCAGCAGTTGTCTGCCGATTCCGCAGGCAATAGCTCCTCCTCCTCCAGTTACCATTGCCACCATTCCGGCAAGGGGCAGGGGGGATGATTTTCCCAGTTTTACCTGCTCCAGACCCCAGTATTCCATGTCGAAAATATGGGATTGGGCGAGTTCCTGATAGGGAGCGATACAACTGCCCCGCTGTTTGGCAAGAAGTGTATGCTCGGCGATATCGGCAGCTATCACTGCAGCTTTTTCAGTGTGTCCGGCACAGACTATGCCGAGTCCGGGAATAAGTATCACTCGTGGCTTTGTGTCAAGGCAGCTACGTTCAACATTTTTTTTGTTTACCTGGGTGTTGAAATAGTCCAGATATTTGCTCTCATAGGCGCCAAGCTGATCTGCAATGAGCTCTGTAGCCTCCTCTTCGCTGAGTCCGCGCGGGTCAAGCCAGAGAGGATAATTCTTGGTGCGAATAACATGATCCGGGGTGAGTACGCCGCCACCGTAGCGGTTTTTTGCCTCATCTTCCTGCAGGCAGCTGAGGATGGCATCGCCGGTGCGGGTGTGCAGGTAAAAGGGACGAAATGAGTGATCTTTTTCAATACAGAGAGCTCCGCGCAGGAGGGGCAGGATTTCTGCTGTCGCCGGCATCATTGCCGATTGCTTTATTGTCTGCGATGAAGCGGTACGGCATGAGCTTATATATTCTTCTGCCATGGTAACATAACGGATCATATTGGTGTATGCCGTCTCCCCGTCTTCTGCAAAGGTGAAGATACCGTGATGTAAAAGAATAATTGCTTCAATATCAGGCTGCTTCTCGTATGCCTCAGCAACTTTTTTAGACAGAGGAAAACCCGGCATAATCCAGGGCAGAATAGCTATCTTGTCACCAAGAACCTCTCTCAGGCGATCCTCCGGAGAGTGCATATTGGTCAGAGTGACGATGGCATCGGCGTGGGTGTGGTCAATAAATTTGTGGGGCAGAAAGGCGTGGACGAGGGTTTCGATGGAAGGGTTGGGGGCTGATGCGTCCAGCATATGAGTTCGGAACTGATTGACCATCTCTTCGTCGCTCAGTGTTGTCAGTGCCCTGAGTCTCTGCAGATAGTGCAGGTCAAGGGCGGGAAAGCCCTGTGGCTCAATGGTGCCGAGATCCCAGCCGCTTCCTTTTATTTGCAGGACTTCACAGGTGTCTCCAAGAACAGTCCTGACCGTTGACTTGACAGAAGTGTTTCCTCCCCCATGCAGTACCAGATCGGCTTCCTGTCCGATAAGACGGGACGTGTAGGTGCGCATGGCAAGGTCTTCGCTGCAGCCTGCAAGTGACTGGGCAAAGGATATGGCGTCTGTGGAGGAGAAGGTGTTTTTCATGGGTATGCGGTATGCGGTATGAGGTATGGGGTTTGCGGTGTGCGGTTTGGGATTGGGGTTTTCCCCTTTCCGGGAGAGGAAAGGGGTGTTTGTTCCTTACCCTCCGAACGCACTCAGCTCTGCCATCAGGGTGCCGAAGAGCTCTTCATATTGGGGGATGGATTTTCTCAGGATGGTCAGGAACTGTGGAAGTTCCTTGTCATTGACCACCAGATTTGCCGAGTTTGCCAGGGCCTCGAGGTCGTAGAGAGTAAAAAAGCTGGGACCCACCAGGATGTAGAAGATAAAACGTCGTTTTTCCATACCCATGTTTCGCATAAACTGATGAAAGGCAGACTGCTCAAGGCCGCCTCCTTCAAACTGTGAATGGAGGATTACTCCCGCATAGGTGACAAACTGCATTTTCTCTATGGCGTCTGTCGCAGATTGGGCAAAAGTGGGCTGGTAACCGATGCTCTCCACTGCTTTGGTGATGAGGTCACGATTTTTACCGGGCTGAATCAGAATAAGTGCCTGGGGGATATCCTCCACCGCCTCTTCTTCATTGAACACACCTTCCTTTAACCAGCTGATATCCGGCGGAGATGGCGGTTTGACGAGGAGGTTGCGGAGTTCTCCGGGGGATCTACCATTTTGTGGCGGTACATTCATCCTCTGGGACGCGGGGAGGCTGTCGGCATCACAGAAAATGGTGTTTTCGCAGTGGGGGCATTTGAGACGCAGGGATTGTCCGGTGGGGAGGTTTTGGATATTGGCCCGTATCTTGTCGTTCAGTTTCAGATTCTTTGAGCAGTGGGGACAGGTTATGGTCATTGGAGTCCTCTTAAAAGAGCAGTGAGTTGGGGGTTACCAGCGAGTGTCCTTTTCGTCTGGTTCCATTGACAGATCCTTGAGATTGGATGTGGATTCTCCACGTGCGGATTTGATGTTGTCAAGCCCTCTTGCGACTTCATTTCTGTAGGAGCAGTAGCGAAGGGCTGTCTCCTCAGTGACGAGTTCTGATTCGTAGAGTTCCAGAATATGCTGGTCAAAGGTACGCATATCCATGGCAGATCCTGCCTGGATGACCTTGTAAAATGTTTTCTCTTCCGTTTCGCCGTTGATGATAAGGTCTTTGACCCGGAGACTGGTGCACAGCACTTCCATGGCAGCAATTCGTCCGCCTCCGATCTTTGGCAGCAGCCGCTGACCAACAATCCAGCGGATGGTATCTGTCAAACGGTTTCGTATTTGCGGCTGTTCGTCCTGTTCAAACATGCCCAGGATACGGTTGATCGTCTGACCGGCGTCGATGGTATGCAGGGTGGAGAGAACAAGATGACCTGTCTCTGCTGCGGTCAGCCCGATTTCCATGGTTTCCCTGTCGCGCATTTCACCAACAAGGATAACCTTTGGTGCCTGGCGAAGTGCTGCCCGCATGCCGTTTGGATAGGTGTTAAAGTCATTTCCCAGCTCCCGCTGATTAAAGGTCGCTTTCACATGGGGGTGGATGTACTCGATCGGGTCTTCCAGGGTGACCACATGCACGCTGCGGTCGAGATTGATTTTGTGGAGCAGGGCGGCGAGGGAGGTTGTTTTACCGCTGCCGGTGGCTCCGGTAAAGAGGACGAGTCCGTTAAGCTCTGATGCCATCTTGTTGAAGGAATTAGGAAAATTCATTCCTTTGATGGTGGGGATGGTGGTTTCCAGTTTTCGCAGGACGGTGGTGAAGTAACCTTTCTGGGTGAAAACATTCACCCTGAAGCGTACCTTGTCTCCAAGGGAATAGGAAAGGTCGCAGGAGCCGTTTTCGATGAGATCGCGAAGCAGCCGCTTGTTGTTGCCGATTATATTCAGGGCGAAAACTTCGGTCTGAAAAGGGGTAAGTTCCTTCACCGGGGGGGTGACGTTGACCGGCATCAGGACACCCGCCGATTCAACCTGCAGAGTCTTTCCGACTGTGATATTCAGGTCGGAAACATTATCATAGGATTCCAGCATGGCTGTGATCCAATAGTCAAGTTCAGTCTGCTTCATTCGTTACCTCCGGAAAAAATGTTACGCACCTCTTAGATTTCATAGTATATTGTCATAAAAGAGACAAGGAGTACAATGAAATTTTATACAGCAACTATAATAGGATGAATTGATATGACAACAGTTTTGCGCAGTGATACAACCACTCAGGGGAGAAAAATGGCAGGAGCACGCAGTCTCTGGCGGGCAAATGGAGTAAAAGAGGAACAGTTCGGCAAGCCGATTATCGGCATTGTCAACTCTTTTACCCAGTTTGTGCCGGGACATGTGCATCTGCATGAAATCGGGCAGCAGATAAAGAAGAAGATCGCAGAACTCGGATGTTTTGCCGCTGAGTTCAATACCATTGCAATTGATGACGGAATTGCCATGGGACATGCCGGTATGCTTTACTCCCTGCCTTCACGGGAGCTCATCGCGGACAGTGTTGAATATATGTGTAATGCGCACACAGTGGATGCCATGATCTGCATCAGTAACTGTGATAAAATTACGCCTGGTATGCTGATGGCAGCCATGCGCCTGAATATTCCCACAATCTTCGTCTCCGGCGGCCCCATGGAAGCAGGAGTGGATGGGGAAAAACGGTATGATCTGGTTGATGCCATGGTTATGGGCGCGGATCAGTCTGTCAGCGATGAGGAGGTACAGAAGGTGGAGCACTGTGCCTGTCCGACCTGCGGATCATGCTCCGGCATGTTTACAGCCAATTCAATGAATTCCTTAAACGAGGCTTTGGGAATGGCGTTGCCTGGGAACGGCACGGTTGTTGCTACTCATAAAAACCGGATGCAGCTCTTCGAGCGGGCGGCAGCCCGTATCGTGAAAATGGCTGAGGCATGGTATGAACATGGTGACGGTTCTGTATTGCCAAGGGGGATTGCCACCCGCAGTGCCTTTATGAATGCCATGACCCTTGATATAGCCATGGGTGGATCCACAAACACTGTTCTTCACCTGCTCGCCATTGCCCATGCGGCGGAAGTGGATTTCAGTATGGGGGACATTGATGAGCTTTCTCGTAAGATTCCCAATCTCTGCAAGGTTGCTCCCTCATCACACTACCATATGGAAGACGTGAATCGTGCGGGGGGAATTATGGCAATCCTTGCTGAACTCGATCGTGCTGGTCTTGTCGATACCGATGTCAGGCGGGTTGAAGGAAAGAGCCTGAAAGAAATTCTGGCGGACTGGGATGTGGTCGGGGAAGATTGCCGGGAGGAAGCCCGGCAGTTGTATCTGAGTGCCCCTGCTCAGAGCGGGCGCAATCTGGTGATGGGATCACAAGAAAAAATGTACGGACAGGCGGATCTTGATCGAAAAGAGGGCTGTATCCGGGATGTTGAACATTGCTACAGCAAAGACGGCGGACTTGCCGTTTTGTTTGGCAATATTGCAGAAAATGGCTGTATCGTGAAGACGGCCGGTGTCGATCCCTCGGTTTTTCATTTTCTGGGCAGCGCCAGAGTCTTTTCTTCCCAGGATGCGGCCTGTGATGCCATTCTTGACGGAACTGTGCAGGCTGGCGATGTGGTTTTTATCTGTTACGAAGGACCAAAAGGCGGACCCGGGATGCAGGAGATGCTGTATCCCACCTCCTATTTGAAATCGGTTCATCTCGGAAAAGAGTGTGCCCTTGTTACAGATGGTCGTTTCTCCGGTGGAACTTCCGGTTTGTCCATAGGCCATGTGTCTCCTGAAGCGGCGGCCGGGGGAGCCATTGGCCTTGTTCGTGACGGTGATCAGGTGGAAATTGATATTCCGAAAAGAAAAATAAATATTTTAATTTCAGACGCCGATTTGCAGGAGAGACGGGAAAAAGAAGGGGCAAAAGGAAAAGATGCATTTACGCCTGTTGGCAGGAACCGTAGTGTTTCCCAGGCGTTAAGGGCATATGCTCTATTCGCTGCTTCGGCAGATAAGGGAGCCGTGAGAGTTCTGCCGGAAGATTAATTTTGTGGAACATTTTGATTATATTGATATTGACACGTGAGCCTATCTTCTGTAGATTAAGGATCTGCTTTACTTACTTGTGTCGCTGAGGGAATTTTTTTAATATATTTTTTGTGAGGGTGAAATTATGAGTAAAAATCAAATTATCATTGCTCTGGTGGTTCTCTGTCTGGTGGGAACGATCTGGGGGTCAGTGCAGGACAAGAAAAGCACGAGTCTGGAGCGTCAGCTTGAAGCGTTGAAAGCTCAGCCAGTGGCTGAGACAGTTGTTGCTGACGATTCGGCTGTAAAGCAGATTCAGGCAGAGCTTGAAGATATCAAGGCCCAGAATGCGGCACTGCTTGAAAAAGCAGCAACTCTGAAAGGCACCATTTCCAGTCAGAAAGACGAGATTGCCAGCTTGAAGGCGCAGCCTGCAAAGAGTGGTGGCAGCAGTGTCGATACTTCTGCCCTGGAGGCCAAGCTCGAAGAAAATACTGCAGCTCTTGCCGGACTTGAAGAAAAACTTGCCGCTGCTAAAGCTCTTGCAGAGAAAAAAGATGCTGAGCTTGCCGCTGCCAAAGATCTTTGTGCCCAAAAAGATGCTGAAGTTGCTGCTGCCAGGGAAGCACAGGCGGTTGCTGAAAAAGCACAGGCTGCTGCTGAAAAGGCACAGGCCGATCTGGAAGAGATGAAAACCAACCTCGCCAACAGCGTGGATGCATACAACGCCAAGAGTCAGGCTCTGTCAAGCAAGGTCGAAGAGTCTGCGCATCGTATTCTTTCCCTTGAGAATGCCCTCGAGGATAGAACAAAACTTCTGCAGGCTAAAGATGTTGAGCTTGCTCGTACTACCCTGAATATGAATGTTCTTCTTTCCAAGATCGCTGCTCAGAACAACTCTCTTGCCATTCTGGAAGAGACTCGTGTAGCCATGGATAAAGAACTTGCAGCAAAATTCCTGACAATCCAGGAGCTTGAGGCTAAACTCAGCGAGCAGGTTTCTCCTGCTGGTGCACCTGCTGTACAGCATCACTGATTTCTCCCTGAGTTAGAGACAAAAAGCTGTTTTGCCCCGATGCGGGTAAGACAGCTTTTTTTTTGTTTTCCGATATTTTATTGTAACTATTCAGAGCACCTCATCTTCGCCCATTCTGACCTTCTCGAGTAACACTAGTACGCTTCGAAAGTCAGAATGAACGAATATAAGGCACTCTG
>JANTGG010000059.1 GCA_024763035.1 Desulfocapsa sp.
ACCAACGATGCCCCTGTAGCCATAGCAGATACCGCCGCCACCACTGAGAATGCAGCAATAACCATCGATGTACTTGCAAACGATACCGACCTTGACACCAGTGACACCCATACCGTTACTGCAATCGATACAACAGGCACCAACGGGACAGTATTAATCACAAATGCTGGTGCAGATGTCAGTTACGATCCTGGAACATTCTACGATTATCTGGCTGCAGGTGAGACTGCGACCGATACGTTTGGTTATACAATATCAGACAACAACGGCGGAACGGATACAGGCACAGTCTTTGTCACCATAAATGGTACCAATGATGGTCCTGTGGCAGTGGATGACACGGTCACAGCAACAGAAGATACAACCTTCATATCAACCATTGATCTTGATGCCAATGATATTGATGTCGAAGGAGACAGCCTCTCTGTAGTGGCAGGAACCTTTGCAACTTCTCAAGGCGGTTCATTGGTGCTTGCCGCTGATGGTTCCTACACCTATACCCCAGTTGCCAACTTTAACGGTACAGATACTGTCGACTACACCGTTACCGATGGCGCTCTCACCGACATCGGAACACTCACTATTACAGTTAATGCTGTAAATGATGCTCCTGTAATTACAAGTCCAGCAACAGCAAACATCGCAGAGAACACTACAACTGTGCATCAAATAACCCAGACTGATGTTGATTTACCAGGTGATATTTTTACCTACGCCATATCAGGAGGAGCAGATCAAACCCGTTTTCAGATTGATGCCAGCGGTAATTTAAGCTTCCAGTCTGCTCCTGATTATGAAGCCTGGGCGGATAATGATGCGAACAATATTTATGAGGTACAGGTCAGTGTGAATGATGGTACAGACACGACAACTCAGGACATTAGCATCACGGTCGATAATGTCAATGATAACGCTCCGGTATTCACCACTTCTGCTGTTCATTTTATCCCTGAAAACTATAGCGGCGGATATCAGTTGACCGTATCTGATGCTGATTTTCCCACAGCTGCACCGACCTTTTCAATTGCCGGTACAGGAGATGATGATGCCCTTTTTTCCATGACATCTGATGGCGTTGGAAGTTTTCTGGTTTCTCCAGATTATGAAAATCCGGATGATTCCAATGCTGATCATACATACATTCTTGATGCTCAGGTAAATGATGGCGTTCATACCACGGTTATGCGTATCTCTATTACCATTATGAATCTGAACGATAACGCTCCGCAGATTGATGATGCCACAGTTACTTTGGCAGAAGACAGTGCTAACAGCACCGAGGTTCTTGATATCAATGATGCCTTTACCAATACTGATGTTGATCGGGACAGTGATGCTCTGAGATATTATATCGAGAGCGGCAATACCGATAATATCTTTGCTGTTAATGAAAACACAGGCATTCTCACCGTGGCTGATAACAGCCTGCTGGATTATGAAGCAACAACACAGTATGACTTGGTCATCCAGGCAACAGATGGTTCAAATGTCGATACTGCTGCCATAACCATTAATATTAGCAATGTAAATGACAATAGTCCTCTTATTGCTGATGCTACTGCCGCCGAAATACCTGAAAACGCAAGCAATGGCACCCCTGTTTATAATGTTAATGATGTCAATACCGGCACCGATACAGATCTGGATGGTCAGGCACTGACCTATAATATAATTGGTGGTGATGGTACATTTTCCATTAATAATGCCGGGCAGATTACTGTCCTCAACAGTGCCAATCTTGATTTTGAGACAAGCCCTCAGTATGTTCTGCAGGTCAGTGCTTCTGACGGTGTTAATACTGATACCGCATTTATCACTGTTGATTTGGGCAATGTAAACGATAATGCTCCTCTTCTTGCCGATGATAGCGTAACCGTTCAGGAGGATGTTGCCAATGGCTATGTGGTACTTAATGTTAACGACAGCAATACCGGTAATGATACGGACCTCGATGGTGACGCACTGCTCTATCAAATTACCAGCGGAGATCTGGATAACATCTTTTCCATTGATACGAATGGCATTATCAGGGTCAGCGATAACAGCAATCTCGATTATGAGGCAAGAGGTCAGTACACCCTCACTGTCCAGGCCAGCGACGGTACTTACACTGATACCGCCCAAATAACAATAGATGTCGGAAATGTTAATGATAATCCGCCGCTGCTGACTGACAGTACAGTCAGTGTGGCGGAAGATGCGCCTGATACAACCGTTGTTACAAATATTAATGAAAGCAATACAGGTCTTGATTCGGACAGGGATGGCGAGCAGTTGACCTATAGCATCACCAGTGGAAATAGTGATGCAGTTTTTGCCATTAATGGGACAACCGGTGAGATTACCGTGTCAGACAATACCAACCTGGACTACGAAAGCACCCAACAGTATGTCCTGACAGTGATGGCCGATGATGGGCTGTTTACAGATACGGCTGATATCACTATTAATGTTACCAACGTCAACGATAATACTCCGGTCATTGTTGATAGTTCTGCTAATCTGAGTGAGATCGCAGCCAATGGCACCGTTGTTATCAATATCAATGATAACGGTACCAACACTGATTTTGACCTGGACGGTGATGCCATAACATACGCCATTACGAATCCTGTTCTTGCCGGGTTCCCGGCTAATGATTTCTTTGGTGTTTTCACCATTGATCCTGATAGCGGAGAGATAAGTGTCGCTGATAACCTTACCCTTGATTACGATTTTGGAATACGCCAGTACTCACTGCTAATTGAGGCAACGGATGGCTTAACCACTGATACCGCCTGGGTTACCATTAATATTATCTCTCAAAACGACAATCCACCTCAGATTGAGGATCAGACCGTTACTCTTTCTGAAAATGCTGCCAATACAACAGTTGTTGCTGATATAGACGATGCCAGCGGTGGTGATACCGACCTGGAAGGTGATGCTCTGGCTTACTCGATCACCGGCGGAAATGGCGACGGTATTTTTTCCATTGATGCGGGAACCGGCGTAGTGAGTGTTGTGGATAACAGTAACCTGGATTATGAAGTTACCAGCCAGTACGTCCTGACCATTGCAGCCACTGATCTGACCTACACGGATACAGCCCAGCTCACTGTAAATATTGGTAACGAAAATGACAACGACCCATTAATCAATGATGTCGTCGTGGCCTTGCCGGAAAATACGGCTAATGGTGTTATGGTGACCGATATCAATGAGGCAAATACCGGCAATGATACTGATCTGGATGGTCAGGCATTGACGTATTCTATTCTCAGCGGCAATACTAATGCTACCTTTACCATTAACAATGCCGGACAGATAAGTGTGCTGGACAGCACTGGTCTTGATTATGAGACCACCCAGCAGTTTGACCTGGTTGTTCAGGCCTCTGATGGCAGCCGGATGGATACTGCTGCTGTTACCATTACCATTAGCAATCTCAATGATAATCCACCACTTATTGATGATGCAACCGTGGCTGTACCGGAAAATGAGGTGAATAATGCCATAGTTTTTGATATTAATGATGCCAACAGCGGTAATGATACTGATAGAGATGGTGATTCCCTTGCTTATAGTATAACTGCTGGTAATAGTGATAATATTTTTGCAATCAATGGGAGCGGGCAGATCATTGTTGCTGATAATAGCAATTTGGACTTTGAAACAACTTCCCAATATGTGCTGACAATATCTGCCACGGATGGTGCCTATTTTGATACTGCTCAGGTCACTGTCAATATCACCAATTTTAATGATATCGCGCCGCAATTAGATAATGTGACTGCTGCGGTGGCAGAGAATGCAGCCCTCGGTGATGTGGTAATAGATCTTAATGAGGCAAATACCGGTAATGATACGGATCTGGAAGGTGACAGTCTGACTTATGGTATTGACGCCGGCAATACTGACAATATCTTCAGCATTGATGGTGCAGGGCAGATTATTGTCAGTGATACCACGAATCTTGACTTTGAGACAACCCCTCAATATGTGCTGACAGTTTCCGTTTCAGATGGTTCTTTGAGTGATACTGCTCAGATTACCATTAATATAACTAATGTTAATGACAACCCGCCCCTTATTGACGATGTGGTGGCGGGTATTGCTGAAGATGCTCCTAATGGAACGATTGTCACTGATATCAATGACTCCAACAGCGGCAATGATACAGATCTCGATGGTGATGTGCTGACGTATTCTATTATCAATGGTAATACTGATAATATCTTTTCCGTTGATGGTGCGGGGCGTGTGATTGTTGCAGACAATACCAATATGGATTTTGAGACCACCAGCCAGTACGTGCTCACGATTTCAGCCACAGATGGTGTCTTCAGTGATACAGCTCAAGTTATTGTTGATATAACGAATGTTAATGACAATCCTCCTCAGATTGATGATGTGACCCTCAGCATGGCGGAAGATACTGCCAATGGCACTGCTTTGATCAATATCGATGATATATCAGGTGGTGATACTGACCGGGATGGAAATCCCCTCTACTATACGATCACTGCCGGAAATGATGATAATATCTTTGCCGTTAATCCATTTACCGGAGAGATGTCTGTAGCCAATAACAGTAATCTCGATTTTGAGACAACTTCCCAGTATGTCTTGACCCTGTTGGCAGAAGATGGTGTTTTTAGTGATACGGCCCAGATAACTATTGATATAACGCCGGTAAATGACAATGCTCCCGTAATAACCAGCCCGGCAACAGTAAATGTCGCGGAGAACAGTACAGCTGTGCAGCAGATAAGCCACACGGATGCGGATTTACCTGGAGACAGCTTCAGCTATGCAGTCTCAGGAGGTGCAGACAGCGGCTTGTTCCAGATAGATACGAACGGAAACCTGAGTTTTATCCTGGCTCCAGACTACGAGCTTCCCGGTGATACCGGCACAGATAATATCTATAATGTGCAGGTGAGTGTCTTTGATGGAGTGCACACCACAACCCAGGATATTGCGGTCACCGTAACACCGGTAAATGATAATGCTCCTGTAATAAGCAGCCCGGCAACAGTAAATGTCGCGGAGAATAGTACAGCTGTGCAGCAGATAATCCACACGGATGCGGATTTACCGGGAGACAGCTTCAGCTATGCAGTCTCAGGAGGTACAGACAGCAGCTTGTTCCAGATAGATACGAGTGGAAATCTGAGTTTTATCTCTGCTCCGGATTACGAGCTTCCCGGTGATAGCGGCACAGATAATATCTACAATGTGCAGGTGAGTGTCTTTGATGGAGTGCACACGACAACCCAGGATATCGCGGTCACCGTAACGCCGGTAAATGATAATGCTCCTGTAATAAGCAGCCCGGCAACAGCAAATGTCGCAGAGAACAGCACTGCCATCCACCAGATCACTTTTACAGATGCCGATCTTCCCGGGGACACGTTTACATATAGTATCTCTGGCGGGGCAGATGGAGGCCTTTTCCAGATTGATGGCAGCGGCAACCTGAGTTTTTCATCTGCACCAGACTATGAGACCCCCGGCGATGCTGGAACTGATAATGTGTATGATGTTCAGGTAAGCGTGTTTGACGGGATGAATACAACGACGCAGGATATAACAGTAGCCGTGACGCCGGTGAATGACAATGCTCCTGTAGCCAATGACGTCAGTATCACAGTATCTGAGGGAGGTACTGCAACCACCCTTACAGGAGGCTCTTCCACGGTTCTTGTAAATGATACAGATGCTGATTTACCCAATGATACGCAGACGGTGAACCTTGTAAGCGGTGTGGTCAATGGTACGTTGACGTTGAATACTGACGGAACCTTCAGTTATACGCATGATAACAGTGAAAATATGAGTGACTCTTTCAGCTATACCGTAACAGATGCCAACGGTGTCGTGTCCAATACTGCCACCGTGAGTATAAGCATAACACCGGTAAATGATAATCCCCCGGTCTTTACGACTCCAACATCTATTGAAATTCCTGAAAATAGTGCGTTTGTTCAGCAGGTGCTTGTGACAGACACAGACGTTGGTGGAGAGTATACTTATGCAGTGGCAGGCGGTGTTGATGCAGGGATGTTTCAGATTGACAGTGAAGGGAATCTGAGCTTTATCTCTGCCAGGGACTATGAGAATCCTGCTGATGCTGACGGTGACAACATTTATGAGGTACAGATACGTGTCTCTGATGGATCTAATCTTTCCTTTCAAAATATAAATGTCATTGTAACAGATTTGGAAGAACCAATAACGGATATTCCTGATGAAGAACCTGATGAAGAACCTGCTGAAGAAGAACAGGAAGAAGGTGAATTGTTACCGGAAGATGATACGGAGAGAAATGAAGGAACCGATCAGGTTGAAGATGATAATAAGCGCGATGAAGTTGTTCTTGCAGAATCATCAACGGAAGAACCCATGGAAGATGATGAGCTCATTCGTTCTGGAGGGTCAAGTGATGAGTCAGAGGAAACGATAGCTGATACAGGATCACCTGCACCATTTAGAGTGGTGGCACAGGAAGAATATCTTGTTCAAACACCTAAAAATATCAAATCTTCCCCTGCCATTGAGAATCTTGCGGTGATTATGCTTCAGGATCTGAATGATCCTTTACTGAAAAACATGGACCTCAGTCCAGCCCAGGATCTGGATTTTCGGGACAGTTATATTGCAACTTCCAATTTTAAGCTGCAGGCCGAAGTGGAAGCCCTTTTGCAGGATTTTGACTCTGCGTATGAAGATTCCGCCATCCATGATATTTATACAGCACGCCTGATAACAGGATCCACAGTATCTCTCTCAGTGGGTATTGTCAGTTACCTGCTGCGCGGCGGGGCACTGATGTCCAGTCTGTTATCATCCATGCCGTTATGGAAAGGATTTGATCCCATTGGTATTTTGCTGCTCCCTAAGAAAAAGCGGAAAAAGAAGAAAGAGGAAATAGCTTCTACTAAAACCTCGCAGGATGCAACTGAGCATCTGTTTGATAAGCAGGATAACGAATGATTCGAATTACACCGGTTGCCCGGATTTCTTTTTCTCTGGTGATGATCACCATCAGTTTGCTGCTTATGGCAAATGTGATGGGCTTTGTCCCGGATCGTTCCAAGATTGTAATGGAGTCACGGCGAAACCTGTGTGAATCCCTTGCCCTCCAGTTTTCCTATGCTGCTGAGCGTGGAGATATTGCTTCCATCAAGAATACCATGCGGATTCTGGTTGAACGGGACAGGAATATCCTCTCAACGGCTCTGCGCACTGAAGACGGGAAACTCCTTGCATCATCAGGGGATCATTTTAAATACTGGAAACCGCCGGAAGAAGGAAAATCATCGCTCACCCATGTACAGGTTCCTATTTTTAAAGGGGAGGGTCGGTGGGCAACGGTCGAGATTGTTTTCACCAAGCTGTGGCTGAATAATTTCCTGTCATTTCTGAAAAATTCTTATTTTGGACTCCTTCTTTTTGTCGGTGTTGCAGGGCTCGGCAGTTATTTCTTATTTATCAAACGAACCCTTCGTGAACTCGATCCGTCGGCTGTTGTGCCGGAAAGAGTTAGAGCGGCCTTTGATGTATTTGAAGAGGGAGTGATGCTGCTTGATGAGAAAGAACAAATTGTTATGAGCAATATATCCCTGGCTCAGAAGGTCGGCAAAAGTCAGGAAGTGCTGGTTGGTTTTCGAGCCTCTGAGCTCAGTTGGGTGGAAAGGCGGGCAGATAAGGACATTGAACAGCTCCCCTGGATGAAGGTTTTAAAAGACAGTAAAAGCCGTATCGGTGTGCCGCTGTCGCTTAAGACGGATGATAAGGGAATTCTGAAATTTATTATTAATGCCAGTCCGATTCTGGACGGAAAGGGGAGGGGGCGTGGAGTATTGGTTACGTGCGATGATGTAACTGAACTTGACAAGAAGAATACAGAATTGAACACCATGGTGACTGACCTGAAAAGCAGTCACGAACTGATACAGAACAAAAATGTGGAGTTGGAGTTTCTTGCCACCCATGACCCGATGACCCGTCTCTTGAATCGTCGGGCTCTGTTTCAACAGTTTGGGGAATTGTTTACAGAGGCTCGTCGTGCCCAGTTTAAGGAATTCTGGGAACTGTTTGTGGATGCAAGAGATAGCGAGGTGGAGCTGTCTTGTATTATGACAGATATTGACCATTTTAAGGCAGTTAATGATAACCATGGTCACGCCGTTGGTGACAAAGTCATTATCACCATGGCAAATATTCTTATGAATAATTCCAGAGAAACGGATCTGGTTGGCCGGTATGGTGGTGAGGAGTTTTGCCTTGTTTTTCCGGGATTGTCCCTTGCCCAGACTGCAGAAGTTGCAGAGAGAATCAGAAAAGAAGTTAAGGCGGACACGACTACCGGTGTGCCGATTACTGTCAGTCTTGGGGTCTCATCATTGAAGCAGAATCCTAAAGATCCGCAGGATCTGACAGATCAGGCTGATAAGGCCTTGTATATTGCAAAGGAATCCGGGCGAAACCGGGTCGTCTGCTGGGGGGATGAAGCGGTCACGGATTTTGCGGAGATAGAGGAGCAGGAATCGGTATCTGAGGTGCAAGAGGAGGCGCAAGTGCCATCTCCTGAAATTAAAGTAGCGGCGAATGTAATCACTGTCGGTCCTGAGGTCGTTGATCTGCAGGACAGGATTGTCGAGCTTGAAGGAGAGGCGGTTAAGCAGTCTGCAGAGTTGGAGTACAGTGAAACATATGATCAGCTGACCGGTCTGCCCACCAGGGCATTGTTTGATGATCGGATCACCATCGCCCTTGCCCGCGGGCATCGCTATGATTCTATTGTCTCCGTGTTGTCTGCTTCCGTTGATTCCATTTCCCGGATAAGTGATCTGCTCGGACATCAGGTGGCTGATGAGCTGGTTGTTGCCTGCGGGCAGCGTCTGTTGAAAGCACTTCGTGCCATTGATACGGTGGCCATGCTTAATGATACGGATAGCAAACCGACGGTTTCGCGAATCGGTCAGGAAGAGTTCGGTATTCTGCTCACTGATATACAGCAGGTGGATTCCATTACCTGGATTGCCAAGCGGATTCTGGGTTCTTTCAGTAAGCCGTTTACTGTTCAGGAAAATGAGATTTACGTGACCATGAATATAGGGATCAGTATTTGTCCCTATGATGGTGAAGAGTCACGTGATCTGCAACAGAGTGCTGCCGCTGCCCGGCACCATGCTAAAAGTGTTCTTGGGAAGAACACTTTTCATTTCTATTTTGATGATATCAATAAGGCATCCATAAAACAGATTCAGCTGGAAGGTCAGCTTCATTCAGCTATCAAAAATGATGAGTTCCTTCTTTACTACCAGTCTAAAGTGGACGTTGTCAGTGGTGCAGTTGTCGGTATGGAGGCACTGATACGCTGGCAGAATCCAAAAAGCGGTTTTATGATGCCAAACAGCTTTATTGAGGTGGCGGAACATTCGGGAGTTATCGGTCCAATCGGAGACTGGGTATTGTCCACTGCCTGTCTGCAGGCACAGTCCTGGCGTAAGGCTGGGTTGAAAGATTTCAGCGTTTCCATTAACTTTTCTACGAAACAGTTTCGCTCAAAAGATATTGTAGATAAAATACGGGCGGTTCTTGAGGGAAGTGGACTGCCACCGGAATTTCTGGAGATAGAAGTGACGGAACGGTCAATGATGGAAGATATGGACGCATCCATTGCGACCCTGAAGCAGATCAGAGACCTTGGAGTGTTAATCTCGGTGGATGATTTCGGGACGGGCTATTCTTCACTGAGTTACCTGAAAAAACTTCCTGTAACGCATATCAAGATCGACCGTTCCTTCATTGCTGATATTGAAAGCAATGAAAACGACAAGGTGCTTGTGAAGTCCATCATCGATATGGCACATGCTCTGGGATTGAAAGTTGTGGCAGAAGGAATAGAAGCAGAATCGCAAATGGAAGTGCTGCGCGAATTTGGCTGTGATCAGGCCCAGGGATATTTCTTCACCCGTCCGGTTCCGGCTGAGGATTTGACTCAGTTAC
Source organism: Desulfocapsa sp. (assembly GCA_024763035.1). Lineage (GTDB taxonomy): Bacteria > Desulfobacterota > Desulfobulbia > Desulfobulbales > Desulfocapsaceae > Desulfocapsa. Next base: position 10,000 of record JANTGG010000059.1, read on the forward strand.
TGCCCATTGGATCCTGATTGGCAGGGGTATCGTTGTCATCATCAGCGGGGGCGTATTGCAGACTGAAAAGGCCTTGTGCCCGCCACCATGCGGCTTTTGCCAGTTCGTATCCGTACAGGGAGTCAAAATAGTTTGTCATGGCTCTGCTGAGCAGTGCCTGGGCATCAAGGACATCTGTTGATGTTGCGACCTGACGCTGGTATCTTGCCTCACTGATGCGATAGTTCTCTTCAGCCTGTTCGATGGCTTTTTCCGAAACAACAATTCGTTTTGCACCCTGTTCAAGATGCAGGTAAGCTGTCCGGGCTTCAAGGGCGACTTCATCGGAAATCTTCTTGTGGTTATGTATTGCTCGTCGAAGTGCCATTTTGGCGGCATAATCTTCATTGCTGCCTTTCATCCAGGTCCAGAACTGCCAGGAGGCGGTAATGCGGACCATGGAGTTCTCCCGTGTCCATTCTTCTTCGTCAGGTCCTGGAGATTCATAGTCCAGCTGGTGGGCGTAGGAGGCGTCAAGGGTGACATCTGGCATAAAGGGAACCTGTTTGAGAATAAGGTCCTGCCTGGCGGCTTCTATGGCGAGCTCCGCCTGGTGGATTTCCGGACGATGCTTTAAAGCCTGCTTCAGTGTCTCTTCCCAGGAGATATCTTTGAGATCTTTGGGGGTGATATCAGCGATTACCAAGGGGGCGTTAATGGGTCTGTCCATGGAAATATTGAGTTGTGAACGGGCCTGATCTGTACGGTTCGCGGCATCTACCAGGTCCTGCTCTCCCTGTGCTAGCTCTACCTCACTGCGCAGCATGTCATTTCGGGGAACGATGCCGGTATCATAAAAAGCCTGTGTGTCTTTACGGTGTGACTGCAGGCGTTTCACTGCATGGACTTCCTCTTCCTCGAGCTTTTCTGCCCGCAGGAGTGCAAAATATTGTTTATACGTTTCATAGACGATATCATTTACCAGTCTGCGAATATCTTCCCGGGCAGAAAACATGAAATTCTCAGCCTGATCGATATTTGTGACAATACCCTTTCCGCGATAGATCGGCTGTTCCAATGAAAAACGGTAGCCCAGCATATTGTCCGGAAAAGTGACCGGGATCGGATCTGTCTGATGGGTGGATGTGACCGATGCGGCAAGGGTCGGGAATCGATCTTTTCTGGCACTGTCGAGGAGTGCTTCCCTTTGTCTGCCGGATGCCTTGCCCATGCCGAGTTCCGAGCTGGTGGCAAGGACCTTTCTGATGCAATCCTGCAGGGTGATTTCCTTCTCTGTTGACGAGTAGGGTCGGGAGGCTTCCGATATCTCCAGTGGATGCAGTTCCATCTTAGGTTGTTCTGTACGACCATTTGCCGGAAGAAGCAGGGCGATAGTCAGGAGGATAGGAAAAGATTTGTTCATCAGGAGTGTATGCTTGCCTCTGGTTGTGTAAAGATACGTTGTAAAATAACCGTTTTCCAGTTTATCTTTTATAAAATTGTTGCCAGTGCCGAATTGAAACTGTCGGGAACAGGCAATGATACATCAATACCATAGGATAGGATACCAAGACGGTGTGAGAAAAGAAACATTTTCTTTCCATTCTGTGTGCCGTATTTGTGATCGCCGATTATGGGGTGGTTGATATGGGCGAGCTGTACCCGGAGCTGATGTGTTCTTCCCGTGTGCAGCTTGGCTTCAAGTAATGTCCTGTTTCCATGATTGGCAAGCACTGTAAAATCACTGACAGCTTTTTTTGCCCCGCAGCTTCCATCGGTATGAGTTATAACTCGCGTCTCTTCTTTTTTGAGATATGATGAAATTCTGAAATGTTTTTCTTTTATGTGACCATGTACCAGTACATAATAATATTTTTGTATCCCTTGTTTCTGAATAAGCGTGGAAAGTTCTCTTGCTGATGAAAGAGTTTTTGCAGCAATAACGAGACCTGACGTGTTTTTGTCGATTCGATGGACAAAGCTGAGCTGCGGGTTGCGGGTGTATGCCTGCATGATCTCTGTCAGCCCATGGTCATGTCCGCTGCCGGTGTGCATCACAAGGTCAGCAGGTTTGTTACAGACCATGCAGCGTTCATCTTCGTAGGTGATGCAGCGGGCAGCGATTGACTTTTCTGAAGAAGAAAGTTGTATCAGCTGCTTTTCTGCAGGTGTGCCGGGATTTCCCCAAATCCTTACATTATCTGTAGCTTGCAGTTTGAAATGAGGTTTTTTCCGTTTCCCGTTTACCCGTACCCGACCTTTGCGAATCATGCGGTAGATGCCGGACAGGGGGATGTTGCTGAATTTCTTGCAGAGAAAACGATCCAGCCGTACATTATGGAAGTCCTGGGTAATGATAAAGTCCATAGAATACACGGGGGTACTGGTTGGCGGCTGGGTAAGATACTCTTTTCATTGTCTACTTTATTGTCAGGGGATTATCAACTGCAAAAAAAGGAGTGCATGAAATAACTGTTCGGGTGAGATTCTTTCGCTTCGTTTTTTTGCTGAGACTGGTATAGTCGGTATGCGGTATGCGGTATGCGGTATGCGGTATGAGGTTTGTGGTTTTGGTGTGGGGTGACTATGGGGAGTGGGATGGAAGGTGTGAAGGTTGAAATCAGATGGCTGGATGGGGAGGGGGATGGTGACCTTTCTTTGCCGGGATACCAGTCGGAGCTTGCGGCCGGGATGGATGTCTGTGCGGCTGTAAAAGAGCCGTGGACCCTGTATCCTGGCGAAATCAGGCTTTTTCCCACCGGTTTTTGCGTGGCATTACCTGCCGGTTATGAGATGCAGGTGCGTCCGAGGAGTGGTCTGGCAGTGAAGCATGGAGTTACCGTTGTCAATAGCCCGGGAACCATCGATGCAGATTATCGGGGAGAGGTTCGGGTGGGGCTGATTAATCTTGGCAGTGATTCGTTTACTGTTTGCCGGGGAGATCGGATTGCCCAGCTGGTTCTTGCCCCTGTTGTACGTGCACAGCTGCAGCTGGTGGAAAAACTTGACAACACCCTCCGCGGTTCCGGCGGTTTCGGGCATACGGGAATCTGAATGATAAAATTTGCACTACTTGGATCCGGCAGCGGCGGTAATTGTCTGTTTGTGGAATCCGGAAAAACAGCTGTGTTAATAGATGCCGGATTCTCGGGAAAGGAGATTTCCGCCAGATTATCTCTGTTAGGGAAGGATTTGGATGCGGTGCATGCAATCTTTCTGACCCATGAACATGGGGACCATATTCGCGGCGCAGGGGTACTTTCCAGGCGGTTTTCCCTGCCGGTGTATGCAAATGGCGGCACGTTTACAGGAAGTGAAGATAAGGTGGGTAAGCTGCATAGGCGGGTGGAGTTTGAGACCGGTCACGTTGTCTCTGTACAGGATCTCCAGATTCGTTCTTTTGCCGTTTCCCATGACACCCTTGACCCGGTCGGCTATCTAATCAGTGATGCCAGCCATACCATTGCCTGCTGTACGGATACCGGTAAGGTCTCGACGCTTATCAGTCAGCGGCTGCAGGGCTGTGACGCACTTGTTTTAGAGTTTAACCATGATCCGGAGATGCTGAAGAATGGACCGTATCCACTCTTTTTACAGCAGCGGGTACGTTCGAGTCAGGGGCATCTTGCCAATGAAGATGCTGCGGGTTTCCTGCAAACGCTCCTCCATGACCGTTTGCAGCATATTGTGCTTGCACATCTGAGCGAGACCAATAACTGTCCGGAATTTGCTTTAAAAAGTGCAGGGCGGGTGATCCCGCCAGAGCATTCTGTTACACTGCATGCGGCACAACAGGATAGTCCCACACCACTCTATACACTGGGGCGGAAATGAGCCGCAACAGATAGAATGGTTTTGGTGATCAGCATCAAAGTACGGCAAGCCGGACTGGTGCAGGAGTGTACCCCTGCGGTAGCATTTTGCATGTATCTGTTTTTGTAGTGCTGCGTGTTTTTTGATTTTGGCAGATCTCAGCGAATGCGGATCTGTTTTTCTTTGTCCAATTTGGGATTCTTTTTATAGAGCAGAATAGTCCTGCCGATGACCTGCACAAGGCTGCTCTCTGTTTCTCTGGAAAGGGTTTTTGCCACTTCCTTTTTGTCGGCGGGGCTGCTTTTTCCCACTTTAACCTTAATCAGTTCGTGGCGGCTGAGTTCCAGGTTTGCCGCTTTGACAATTTTTTGTCCAAGCCCGTCTTTTCCAATCGCGACCACCGGTGAGAGGGTGTGACCAAGACCTTTCAGGAACTTTTTTTGTTTTGCAGTGAGTTCAGCAGCTTGCTTCTTTTCGTCTGTGTTTTCCATAGTGTTTTTTCTGTAGGTATTATCCAAATATATTTTTAATGATTTCATAGCCACCAACGTATGTGCCGGCAGCAGAACCCAGTCCGGTAAATAAAAATACCAGGAACAGACGCAGGAGTTTGTTGCTCCACCATCCCTTTACTGTTCCCATATCATCACCCACGGTTTCAAATTCTTTAACAACGGGCGGTGAATTCAGCGCCTGGACAAATGCTGCCACATAGCCTGCTCCAATAACAGGGGTCAGGCTGGTAATAGGAGCGGCAATAAAGGCAGACGCTACTGTGAGGGGATGCGCCAGGGCAAGGAGTCCGCCTAGAGCAGAGGGAATGCCGTTGGCAAGTATCCAGTAAAGCAGGTTGGCACCGGCAACCGATGCCCCTTTTTGAAATCCGATGGTAAAAAGAGAGCCAATGATAAGTACAGGGATGGACCAGCCTAAAAATTTCCAGAATTTTGACACAGGCGGGATGGTGGAGATTTCATCGAGTCTGCTGCTATGGTCATTTGGGAAGAGGGCTGTTATTCCCTCCACATGTCCGGCCCCAACAACTGCGACTATTTGTTTGCCTTTAGCAGCTTTGATTTTTTCAGCAAGGTACAGGTCGCGTTCGTCAATCAGCACTTTTTTAACATCCGGCAGTGCCTCACCCATCTCTCCCATGAGTTCCGAGAGGACATCTTTCTGTTTCAGTTCGGCCAGTTTTTCCTCACTGATTGTAGTGGAATCAAACAGAGACCCGAAGAGAGTGGCAAGCAGATAGCCTTTTTTGAAAAACGAAGTCGATTTCCAGGCACGTCTGAGTGTGATACGGACATCACGGTCACAGAGGGCGATGGGGATATTTTTCTCTTCGGCACTGTGGGCAGCAGCCAGCAGTTCTGCTCCGGGCTGGACACCGAGCTGTGCGCCGAGTTTTTTCTGGTAGGAAGCCATGAGCAGGTTAATCATCAATGTGGAGAGCTGCTTGTTTTTAATGATCTGTTTCAGGTCAAGCTCCTGCCATTTCTTTTTCTGCGTGAGGGCTTTGTATCGTTTTTTGTCAAGTTCTATGCAGACACAGTCCGGCGATTCACTGGAAATAACCTGTTTTACCAGTTCCACTGATTCCTGTGAGATATGGGCCGTTCCTATGAGGAGTATGGTTTTGTCTTCACAGGTGATTGTGTGAACGTCAGGCGGGTAGTCGTGTGCTGGAAAAGGATGTGTTGTCATGGGGAATACGTATAAAAAAATGATAAGGCAGTCTGTGCAAGTGTTATTTGGGTGCAGCGATGCCCCCCATTTGTAACACAGAGCAGTACATGATTGAAAGGGGGAAGTTTTGTCAAGAAAATATCTGATCAGGCAGAAAAAGCAGTCATAAAAGGCAGCGTCAAAAAGAGCTGTTAAAACTCCAGCCGAATGCAGGAACTTGCCCCGCGGGCAAAAGATGGTCGGATTCTCTGTTGTTCTGATCGATCAGCAGAATATGTGTTTGATATCCTGTTCTTCTGGTATTTATGCGTCGTCTGCTGGAGAGATGCGTGACTAGGAGCCTGTCCGAGAATGCCCTTTCGCCCAAACTCTTCGTTATTTTCAAAATTTTATCCTCAGAATATCAACTATATGCCTGCGGTAAAATTTTGAAAATGCCTCGATTTTGAACGAAATGCCTATTCTCGGACAGCCTCCTAGGGGAATGTCAGACGTCTTTAATCATCAGTCGGGTACCGGGTTGAATACGATCGGATCTGAGATTGTTCCAGGTCTTAATCTGCCTGGTGGAAAGGTTAAAGCGTCGGGCTATCTTCCACAGGGAGTCTCCCCGACGAACCTTGTACCAGCTGACCTGCACATTGTTATCCGTTGCAGCTTGTACCGAAAACTTCTTTTGCTGCGAGAGAACAATCAGCTTTGAATTGGAATCAGCGTGGGGGTTAACAGGAGAAACGCTTTCTGTCCGGCTTATTTTCTGTTTGCTCTGTGTGTTACTGGTATCGATATAGAGTGCCAGTTGCTGTCCCGCTCGGATTTTGTGCACATTTCGCAGACCATTCCAGGAAACGATGAGCTGCGGAGGAACATTGTAAATGCGGGCGATTTTAGAGACAGATTCTCCGGGTTTGATGGTGTGGAGAATAAGGTTTTCCGAGGCAATTTTCCCTTGGCTGCCTTTCGGGGCTAGGTGATAACGGACTGTGCTGTGGGGAATCCGCAGGTGGGCACCGGCTATTAGTTTGCCCTTACGTAAATTGTTTACTTTTAAAAGAGTTGTCTTGTTGATCTTATAGCGTCGACAGATTTTGGAAAGTGTATCGCCCTTACGAATGATGTGGGTTTTGTACCCTGTGGTGACCACGCTGTTTAAACGGGACAGGTTGGCTTCGGCAAGAGTCTTGGTACCGACGGGGATATTCACGTCGTAATAACTTTTATTCAGCGGCGTCCGTCCTGTTTTTAACTCAGGATTTAAGGATTTGGTTTTTCTACTGCTGACGTTGCAGAGCAGGGCAACGGCATCAAGGCTGAGACCGGGACCGACCCTTAGGGTCTCATATTCCATGGGCGACTGGTATTTGATGTTGGTAAACCCGTATTTCTCCGGATCCTTTGCTATAAATATGGCGGCGATCAGCTTGGGGACGTATCGTTTTGTCTCCAGACGCAGGTAACGATGCTGGGCAAGGCTCCAGAAATTATCAGTTTTATACCGTTTCATCCCGCGTCTGATCTTTCCGGGACCTCCGTTATAGGCGGCAACGGCAAGATGCCAGTCGCCAAAGTCTGCATACAGGTCACCAAGATAGGCGGCTGCGGCCTTTGTGGATTTCTCTGCATGGCGGCGTTCATCAACGTACCTATCGATTTTCAGGTGATACTGTTTTCCTGTCCCTTTCATAAACTGCCACAGCCCCACAGCCCGGGAGCGTGAATATGCCCGCTGGTTAAAACCGCTCTCTATCATGGCAAGATAGGCGAGGTCTTCGGGCAGCCCGGCTTCACGAAACTCTGCTCTGAACATGGGGAGATATTTGCCGGAACGGGCAAGCCATTTTCTCATCTGTTTACGCTGCTGATGCTGGAAGAGATCAAGATATACCTGGACCTGCTTGTTCATCACGACAGGAAAGTCGTAGTGGACTTTTTCTTCATGTCCGGAAACAGGTATGTTATACGACTGCTCCCAGTTACCGGTGTTTCTGAGTGCATCAAGTTCTTCAGTCAGACATTCTTCCGGTTCGGATTCGAGCAGAATCAATGCAGGATCTGTTGAGATGGAACTGACAGGTGAGGCTATCTCTCCGGAGGGGAGAGGGTAGTTTACCGTGGTGTGCTGCACTCCGCATGAGCTAAGCAGCAAAAGCAGTGCTGTCAGAGAAATCCCCTGGAAAAGGACTGTGGTGAATCGCTGCATAATAACCCAAATAAATTAATGAAATAACGTGAAGAAGCTCGTTGAGAAATGTAAGCAAAAAGAGTAAACTCCCACTCTTATAGGATATACTAAACTCCAGTAAGCGATAAAATGCAACAAATAACAGCAGTGGAGACCTGCTAACTCATTATTTTAGCATAAATTGTCTTGTTGGAAGCCATTCTCTGATTTTCCCAATTGATTACAGAATCCAGTTCATGCTGAAAAAGTTATTTCTTTTCCTGCTTACTCTTTTTGTGCTTGCTATTGCTGCTGTTGCCGGCGGATACTACTATCTGGTTGTGCTGCATCCGGGTGAGGAGATTTCCCCTGGCAACATTCAGAGTATCCTGGGAAAGGAGAGTCCTGTTTTCTATAGTGATGGAAAAACGCCTCTGGGGGTATTTTTCGATGAGGCACACAGGCAATATGTAACCTGGGAGCAGATCCCCAAAAATTTTGTAAATGCCCTTGTCGCTTCTGAAGACAACCGGTTTTTTGAGCATTACGGATTCGACCCTGTCTCCATTGGTCGGGCTGCAATGCGCAATTATGAGGCAGGGCGGGTTGTGCAGGGAGGGAGTACCCTCACCCAGCAGACAGCAAAAAATCTTTTCAAACGATCGGGGAGATCCTACGAAGCCAAGCTGAAGGAGCTGCTGTACGCTCTGCGCCTTGAGTATCATTATCCCAAATCAAAGATTTTTGAGTTTTATGCAAACCAGTTTTATGTCCGCGGGAATGGGCACGGACTCGGCGTTGCTGCACGTTATTATTTTGATAAGAAGGTCGAAGACCTTTCCCTCCTTGAATGTGCTTTTATT
>JANTGG010000060.1 GCA_024763035.1 Desulfocapsa sp.
GTGCGTGCCCGAACCGATGGCATGATCTTGATCATTGCCCCGGCAGGAATCGTGGTGTACCCGTTTACCGAGAGAACCGACTCAAAGACATGATATGCCTCCTGCTCTGATATCTTGGTGGGTGAGATAATGGAAACCGTCCCCTTCACCGTTTTGTCGATGATAAAGTTTTTCCCCGTGAGTTCACTGATGTACTTGATGAAAAGACGGATATCCACATTGTCGAAGTCGATGGTGATAAAACGCTGGGCTTTGTCATCGCTTTTTGCGGACGGGTTGTCTGTTGCACTGTTCACCTGGGAGCAGGGAAGAATCAGGAGAACAGCACAGAAAAAAAGCAGGAGAAACCGGCTGAGTTTTTCCGGAACGGATTTCAGGTAAGGGGAGGTCATTGTTCGTCTTCCTGTTTTTTAGGTCTTTTAAAAGTAATCTTTCTGGAGCGGGATTTTTGGGAGATGGGCGGCGTTTTTATACGTTGCTGCTCATCTTCCGGAATATTTATATACTTGTCGATCAGGCCGGAGAGGCTGTCCGCCTGGGAACGGGTTCTCCCCTTTGCCGGTATGGATTTCGGTTCCTGCATCAGAAGCACTTCATCCTTACCGTCGATGGTGAGGATTACCCTGCCCCGTTCCACCTTCTTTATAAGGGCTGGACCGATGGCATCTCCATTGTAATAGAGGTCCTGGGTGCGTGCTTTTTTGTCGAGAATAATTGCCCGCTGGACATTATCCTCTCCCGTTACAGTACCGAGGAGAGTCAGGTCAAGGGCGGTGGTGGTGAGTACCGGTGCAGGTTCCTGTTTTTCTGCCTCTTCCTGTTTCATTGATCCAAAAAGCTTTCGTTGAACAATGATGGAATAATCGTCGGTCTTCTTTTCTACTGCTTTCTTTTTTACCGGTGCAGGTGCTTTTGCTGCTGTTTTTTGTGTGGCGGGCTTCTGCACTGTTTTTTCAGCGGCTTCTTTTTTCGTTTTTTCCGGGGCTGCAGTACCGGTGACTTCTCCTGCACTCAGCATTCGTTTTTCCAGATTTTGATAGAACAGTTCAACCCCTGCTATGGCGAAGAGACTTGCAAGAAGAAAGGCAAGTATGATTGAGAGGCGACTGTTCATAGGGTTACGTTTTGTTCCGATCAGGAATCAAACTGAAATCGTGGTTTTTCGACGCTTCCCTTTAGCAGAAAGGGAAGGCTGCCGCGTTTTCGTTGTTTTTTGAGCTGAATAATCATGTTCTGTGCATATTTGCTTTTCTTTAAGAGCGGCGCTAGGGGTTCTATTTCGCCGCGGACAGAAAAGACGGAGAGCGGGAAGCGGGACTGCATGGCAATGCTTCCGGAAAAGCTGCCGGTGAGCTCTCTGCCGTTAAATGAGCCCTTACTGATTGTCAGCTCATTGTTCTGCAGTTCAAAGCTGCTCTCCATGGCCTGCAGATCAATTTTCTTCAGTGAGAGGATGGGGTAGAGCAGTCCGAAGCTGCCGTCACTGATTGCCGCCCTGGCCTTGCCGGTACTGTGAGTCTTGCCGGATTTCCACGTTTTCTGGAAATTGCCGTCAAGTTCCAGAAAGCCGGTGATTGGTCTGTTCATCGTCTGATGCAGAAAGAGAGCCTTTTCCAGGTTGAAATGGCTGATACGGACATCATCGAGCTGCAGCAGTTTTTTCTCGGGTTCACGTTTTAAGGTAAAGGATATTTTCCCCTCTCCGGCATCCATCGTTACATGAAAACGGGACGTCAGATCCAGCGGCGTGCCGATAATTTCGGCGCGCTTGATAAAGAAAAGACGGGTGGATTTACTTTTGCTGGAGACAAACTCGATGTTCGTAAGAGTGACTGCCATGGGAAAGGTGTAGCTGATGCTTTTAATTGAGCATTTGGAGTCCGGCAGGAACTGTTCCAGGGAGGTCTCGCAGTATTGTTTAAAAGATTCTGCCGGGAAACGGTAGTAAAGCAGACCACCGGTCAGCAGCAGGGTATAGATACTCAGGAGAAGGAAAAAGGAGAATTTATTTTTAAAGATTCCCATCACACGTCTCCCACGGTGAAGGTGATGACCTGGATAACGGCACTCAGTGAGCCTTTATTTTTACCATACTCCTGAATGGAAATACGGCTGATAAAGACTGCTTTTTCCGGTGCTTCCACGCCTTTTAGAAACTCAACAAGGCTGGCAAGGCTGATATCCTGGAGTTTCATATCCACCCGTGATTCGTGGAGGACGGCTTCCCCTTCCACCTTGCTGGGTTTCATATATTTGATTTTGTTTTTTATCTTTGCGTCTGCAGCTTCTTTTTCAATAAAGGAGAAGAGGGTGAATGTCTTTGCCCGTTTGCCAATACGCTCCTGGAGATCACCGGACTTTTTATGCAGTTGTTGCAGTTCCTGCTGCAGATTCTGCATAAGCAGCAGCTCGTTTTGCCTGGTGACAAGGGATTTTTGCAGCCGCTGCCTTGAGTCGAGGAGAGGTGAGAAGATAAACTGAAAGAAGATCAGCAGACAGAGAACAACGGCAAGGCCACTGACCATCAGCTTTTCCCGTTTTGCCAGCCGCTGCCAGCCAAGTTTATGGAGAAGCTGTTGCATTGTTGAGGAAACGTTCTGGAGACTCATGGCAGATTTGCTCCGGGGAGAAGTTTCAGCTCAAAGCGCACGTTGTTATCTTTCGGGTTCATATTTGCGGAACTGATGGTGACGCGTGAGAAGAATTGTGATTTCTCAAGACTTTTTTTCATGCTGTCCACAGTATTGAACGTATCTGTTGTCCCCATCAGACGCAGATCTTTGGATTCATACACCATACGGGTGAGCTTCACATCAAGGGAAGCGGGAATACGGATGGAGAGCTCCCTGAGAATGTCGAGTACCGTGTAGGGAAGGGTTGCGCTGCCTCCATCTGTTGAGGAAAATCGAGCCTCTTTTACGGCAACCTGCAGCTGCTGCACCGGATCAACAATGCGCTTGACATCCGGAAGGGTCTTTTTAAAGACGTCATGAATATCACTGACAAGGGCGGCTCGCTGGTTTTTAAGGCTGCCGGTATCATATATCAGGTAGCCCAGAAAAAGCACCGTCACGATGAAGAGCGGCAGTGCTGCAGATTTGACGATTTTTCCAAATCCTGCCAGATCACCGATATGGGAAAATTGATTTTTACTGAAATTCAGTCCCTTGCCGCTGTTTTTTCCCTGGAAGGCAAGACTGAGGGCAGCTGTGAGAAAACGGGCATGTCCCGCGGCATCTTCAGGGAGGTCAGAAGGCAGCGGCAGCAGCCCGGCACGTCCGCAGATCATACATGGGGCAGCAAAGGCAGCATCAAGCCAGGTGCTGACCGATGGTGCATGGGGGGCAGTTCCATCGATGTAAATGGGAAGGTTTTGCAGGGACAGTGGCAGTGAAAGGGAGGCAAGGGTCTGTTTTACAGTGAGTGCAAGATCCTGAAAAGATTCCGCGCTGTGTTCGAGGCCCTGGATACTGAGCTGTGCTGTCTCCTCATCCAGTACAATTTTACTTGTCAGTTCGTTGTCAAAGGCGAAGGGAAAGGAGGTGAAGCTAAGAGGGCGGATCAGCTGCAGTGTATCGTTTGCAACCAGAAAAAGGGCGGCACCTTCCAGACGCAGATCGAGAAAAAGGAACTCTTCGGGTGGGTGACCGTTCTCCTGAATCTCATAGATGGTGGGGAGCCCGGAAATTGTGATAACCTCGGGGAAAATATCGTTATTTGTCAACTGCTGATAATAGTCAGCCAGAACCTCCTGATCGATCATGGCTGTAATAACTTCTGCCGTCCCGTCTTCCTGCCGGTTGATCAGGGCATCAATCGCCATATCCGCAGGAGAGCCGAGGATAGTATCAGACAGTTCCAGAGGGAGAACTTTTTCAACGGATTTCGGGTCGGAAAAGGGCAGTGTCAGGTTCTGGAAGGTAAAAAAAGCTGTGCCCAAAGAGAGGAAACAGCGGCAGTCACTGCAGTCGAGGGTGGATGTAAGCTCTGTGATAATCTCTTCGCTGCTTCTCCCATTGACCGCGATTGCTGCGGTGGCAGTTATCTCCCGATTTCGCTCCTCATTGAGGATGACCGCTGTCAGCAGATCGGTCTGCAGGTCTATGGAGAGAATCCGTTGTGCCATTATTGTGTTATCTGTGAACGGGTTGGCTGCACTGAGTATTATTTGAGACCAGTGAACTTGTTACATTATCTGCAGGAGTTCGCTCCTGTGCTTAGCTCTTAGCAAACGCGTATGGCTGTCTTTGTACAAGCCATTGAAGTGACAGCATTATTCACTATTGAGCCCCTGCTGTCAATATCCAACTGTCAGTTGCTGTCCCAGCGGAGGATATTCAGATCCGTTTTGCTGCGTTCCACCGTAGCCGTGATCGTTTTGTGCTGGCTGCCGAACTCGGCACGGGCCTGGATCGTGAAGAAACTGGAGGCAACGGATATAAGATCTTGTTGTAATTCAATATCTCCAGGAAATGAAGGAACATTTTTGTACCAGTTGGTATTTTTCAGCTGCTCACTGTTTTCTTCATCCTCTCTGTATGCAAACATTGCCTCGGCTGTGTCCTGAGTCATTGCTTCTGCCAGAGCCTGCAGAATCAGCGGGTCTGCGGTGTTTATATTAATCTTTCCGTCATTGCCAAGGGGTGTGAGGAGGGGGGCAAGGGGCGGATGTTCATCGTCACCGTAGAGTAATTCCCTGGTGATACCCTTTACCAGCAGCAGCTCCTCGATAGATTCTATCGGACCGTTTTTACAGGAATAGGGTGGATCCAGAGACTGGTAATAGCTGTCTTCCGCCCCGTACTCTTCCTCTCCGTCTCCGTCCCCGCTGTCCATCCAGTCTATCAGGGAATCGATGATCTTTCTGGCATCGCCGTCTTCCACCATAAATGGTTCGGCCCGAAGGAGACGCCAGAGGACGTTGCGAATGTTGTCCAGCCGATCTTTTTCACTGACAGCTGTATTTGCGTTGTTCCCGTCCTGTTCTTGATTATTTCCGGCAGGAGTCTCCGGATTCAGCTCCTGTCCGGGAAGCGTAGCTGGAGGATTTCTGCGCTGTCCGATGTTGCGCGGGTCTATCCGTTGTTCCTCTTCCTCTTCCTCCTGGGCAAGCTCCTTTGATTTCCGGCTGATCATGGCATTGATCTGGAATTTTCCCCCCTCGTCAAAAACGGCAACCTGCAGGCTGCCGAAGTCGAATAGGGTGGACAGATCCTCGTCCTGCAGCAGTGCCCAGGAGTCCTGGGGGGAATCGAAGGAATTTTCTTTCTGATCTTCTGCAAGCAGCTCGCCCGCAATGGTGATTCCCGATTTTGCCATCAATGCCAGTCGGGTTTCATTGCCAAGGCTTGCGGAGACGAGGAAAAAATCCCTCATATCTCTGCCGAACTGCAGTGTGATAACAGCAAGGACGCTTATCAGGCTGATTACCAGGAGCAGGGCCATGCCCTTTTTATCATTGAGCGGTCGGATCATTTTTTTTCGTCTTTGGGTGTTGCAAAAAGGAGGACAGCCGTCTGAAAAAGAACGCCCTCCTCGTCATCTGCATTCTCTGCAAAACGCAGGGTGATCCGTATCATTTGCGGAACACGTGTCTCCTGTGTGTCAGTTTCCTCGTTTCCCCAGCTCTCCTGCTCCATTCCTTCGCTGTCCCTGTAGCTAAAGGCAACCTCCAGAAGGTTGTCACAGAGGAGGAGCTGAGCTTCTTCTGTATCTGCCTCTTCGTCGTCTGCAGTAACGGCCGGTCGCTGGGAGCGAAAGAGCTGCAGGGTTTCTTTATCCGGATCCTCACTGCTTGTATACTGAATAATCTGGCTGCCGCTGTTTACCTGCCAGGGATGCAAGCGGATACCGGCAGTGGAACTGAACTTCAGGCTGTCTGCACGATAGCCGTTTACGGTATCACTGCTTCCTGAAAAAACAACGGATTCCCCTGGGAAGAACGATTCGAGGTCTTCCCGGATTCTGGTCATTGCCGTTCGTGCCTGGGCATAAATTTCAGACTGGGAGCCGGCACTGTTGATAATGCGAAAACTGGCATTGTAGGAGGCGTAGGCAAGGCTTATCACAATGGCAAAGATGGAGATCGCCATAAGGATTTCCAGCAGAGTGAATCCTTTACTCGTCTTCATTGCTGCCCTGCAGGTAGGATTCTGTCTGGTAGCTGTACTCGTCTTCACCCCAGCGGATGGTCAGTTTCAGATGCTGCAGTTTGGAGTCCAGATCTGTGAGCAGATCCGACTGGTCAAAAACGGCGTCTTCCGCTTCCAGTTCCCAGCTGAAATCCGGGAAGGCATCTCCAAAATCCCCGTCCTGGGAGAACACTTCCCCGGCTGCCTGTAGCTCGGCAAGTTTCATCTCTGCGAGAAGCGGTGCCTGGGTGTTGAAACGGGTTTCTGCCGCAAGAGAGACACCGGAGGACTGTGCTCCGAAGAGGGCGGTGAGGGAGATGGCGAGGATTGCTACCGCGACCATTACCTCAAGGAGGGTGAACCCTGCACTGTTTTGCTTTGTACCGGTCATGGCTCAGGGAAAGTCCACAGGTTGATCCAGGATTTGAATGCGATGGAGGAATGGAGCGATGAGCAGGTTGATGCTGTTGTTGTCTGCATCCACGAGCTGAATCATCGTCTTATCCATATAACCTTGTCTGGAAATCCAGAGCCCTTCCTTTTCGGGATTGTGTTTGTCTCCCGCATTTGCCTGTTGTATCTTCTGGATACGAACGGTGTCCGGCAGTGTGACAGAAGATCGCAGGGGTGTTGTTGCTTCTGCTGATGTTTCCTCTTCGTCGACTATTTCTGCCGGTTCATACCAGACAGTTCGGTTGACCGGATCAAAGCGGATGATATATGGCACATTCTCCCTTGCTGCCATGCTGCGTCCGGATCGGATAAGGGAGATACACTTTCTGGAACCTGCGGCAAGCTGATCGGTGACGAGGGACTGGCGGAGACTGGGGATGGCAAGACCGAGACTGATGGAAATCAGCAGACAGACAATCAGCAGTTCCAGAAGGGTAAACCCCTGTCTGCACGTCCGCCTGTGCGGGAGAACCGGCATGGGGACCTATTCAATCTCCCAGTTGTTGATATCTGCGTCCACATCTTCACCACCGGATTCCCCGTCACCCCCGTAGGAGATGATATCATAATCAGAATGGCTGCCGGGGCTGAGGTAGACGTAGTCGTTTCCCCAGGGATCTTTTGGGACTTTCCCTTTTTTCATATAACCGCCCTTGCGCCACTTGCCAGGAACTTTTCCGGAAGTGGGTGCGGCGACCAGAGCCTGTAATCCCTGGTCTGTTGTGGGATATGTACCGTTGTCCAGTTTGTAGGTTTCCAGTGCCGTCTCCAGACTGCTGATCTGGGCTGCCGCCATGGTCCGTTTTGCCTCGTCGGGATGCCCCATTATCCGGGGACCGACATATCCTGCCAGGATGCCGATGATGACCAGGACTACCAGGAGTTCGATGAGGGTGAAACCGGCGGGTTTGCGGTTTGCGGTGTGGGGTATGCGGTTTGCGGTGTGGGGTTTGCTGCGGGTGATGAGGTGCAGCAGGAGCAGGAGAAGGAAGATGGTGCTGCCAAATGTTACTGCTGAAAGAGGGTGCAGACTCAGATAGCTGATTGCTGTGAGGGGAGCCAGCAGTGTCCGTACTGTTATCTGCAGAGCGGGACGGTTTTCAATGATTTTTGCCAGGGGCGGAGATGTGTTGTAGTAGGTGGTGATGAATTTTCTGCCAAGGGCAAAGGGTTTTAAGTAAGTGTCCCTGAACTGGCGGAGGATTCTCACCTGGGTCTGGTCGGGGCTGTTGTAGGCTGCCGTGGCGATAAAACAGGCGTCGTCGGTGGTGAACTGAAGTTCGTTGCCGTAGATAACGGTATTCTCAGAATCAGAGAGTATGGCGTAGGCTCTCACGTAATAGGTCGTACCTGCTGTAAGATCGGTAAGATCCGTGCGAAATTCGCCCTGCCCTGTACCGTCTGATGTGCACCCTTCCCGTACTTCGGATGCATCAAAAAGGTTGCTAAGACCAAGCCCGCCGTCGCCCTCGGTCGTTGAAGCTGTAGATGCTGTGTCTAATGGTGGGTTTCTCCATCCATTGTCGCTCTCAGGATTTTTCCAGACAGGTGACGGGCTGATACTGTAGCAGACACCACGTTGGGTTACGGTTGTGGGGATGGGGGTTATAGTGTTTTTTTCAGTGATATCAGAAGAGTCGGAGGTGAAACTGTAGCTGGTTGTTCCGAAAAATGAGGTGGTTGTTACTGTGTCATTAACTGTGCCAGTTGTACCGGGCATGACGGGACTTGTTGTCTCTATCGTACGGGCAGTGGTGGATGCGTTGTTGTTTTTGATATATCCGCCTGCGGCGGCACTGTTTCTGGTGACATGGGTCGGTATGGTGGTGGATATGTAGTAGCCAAGGGTGGTGGCACCGTTTGATATCCGTGCCAGAGCCAGCATTTCACTGCTGTAGCTGATTACCGCAAAATCGGTGTCTTTACCGTTGCCCGCTGTTCCCGCCGCAAGAATGGTTCCGTCATCAAGGATAATCAGGGAGTTGGAGATATCGTTGTATTGATTGAAATCTGTGAGCAGGTAGCTCGGGGCAGTGGCCGGGGAATTGATGCTGTCTTCAACTAGGAGGGGCTTTACATTGATGGATGCACTCTCCTCTTCTTCCTCTTCCTCGATCACGTCATCGCTGTTGCCGGATACTTCGTGTCCATTGGAACTGAAGCGGAGGAGGATGAAATCGGTGTCTGTCTCTTTACTGCCTGCCCCTGAAACATAGATACTGCCGTCTTTTGCTGCGGCAAGGGAGGTGGCAATGGTATCGCTGCCCAGATCCGGATGGATGATTTCTCCGTTATTGAAGGCGGGATCAGCTTTTCCGTCTGCGGTAAACACTGCGAGCAGGATTGAGCGGTAGCTGCTGCCGGTAATGATTCCTGCTGCTGCCGGTTTGTCGTCAGCCAGGAGGGTGATGTCAAGGAAGATGGAGTCTGCTGCTTCTGTACCGGATACGGCGACACCGTCTGCAGCAAAAGCTGTATCGACCTGTCCATTACTCTGGAAGGCAAAAAGAGCAGCCCGGGTGTGTTCGGCTTCTCCGATGGATCCGGCAAGGAGTATCTGACCACTTTCTGTTAAAACAGCACTGCGAGCGGTTGTGGCAGATCCTTTTGTTCCCCGTGCAATTCCGGCATCGCCGAATTTTTTATCAGGGGAACCGTCGCTGTTCAGTTGGACGAGGAAGAGGTCTGTTCCGGTATCTGCTGTACTTGTACCGGCAAGAATGATTTTTCCATCCTCCCGGATAAGGATAGTGTAGGCACTGTCATCACCTGCAGTCACAGGGATAACGACCTGACCGTCATGGTCAAAGGTCGGGTCGGGGATTCCGGCACTGTCAAGACGAATTACCGTCGCATCAAGTCCGGTGTCTGTCTCTGTTGTACCTGCGGCGAGAATCCTGCCGTCTTTCTGGATGGCAACGGCAAGGCATCTGTCGTTGGCGGAGCCGACGGCGACGGTTACCTGTCCGGTGGTGTTGAAGGTCGGGTCGAGGCTGCCGTCACGGTTGTAGCGGGCAATGGCAATATCTGTGTCGGCTCCGTTTTCACTCTCTCCTGCCACCACAATTTTTCCGTCAGACTGTACAGCCATGGCATTGGCTTTGTCGTCATAGATGGAAAAACCTGTGGTCAGCTGCCCGTTGCTGCCAAATGTTGCGGCAGAATCATCGGCTGCCTGTGAAGGGGAAGAAAAAAGAAGGGGAAAAACAAGCAGAGATACTATAATTATTAGACGTTTCATGACTGAAGACCTGAGTGAAATGAATAAAAGAACCACAGTAGAATAGTATATCAAATAAAAACAGGGAATTCAAGGGTTTGTGGTAAGTGTGCCATGGTGCATGCTTTTTTCCTGTCGGCTGCCCGTTCAGTACCGGTATTTGATCCCTGTCAAATCATCTGGTTCATTTCGAAAATGGGAAGAAGAATGGAGAGAACGACAAAGCCCACGGCGGCACCCATGGTGGTGATCATGATGGGTTCAATAAGGGAGGTCATGCCGAGAATGGCTGTTTCCACCTCCCGTTCGTAGGTCTTTGCCACCTTGTCGAGCATACTTTCCAGCTGCCCGCTCTGCTCGCCAACGCCCACCATCTGGATGAAGATGGGGGGGAACCAGGGGGAGGATTCCAGGGCACTGGACATGGAATTTCCTTTTTGAATCTTCTCCATTGCCTCTTCGATAACATCGCCCACCAAACGGTTGTTGACGATGGAGCCGACAATCTGCAGGGAAGTGATAAGGGGAACGCCGCTGTTTAGCAGGCTTCCCAGAGTGGAGGCAAAACGGGTGAGGATGATCTTGCGGGTCACGTTGCCGGTAACGGGCATGGAGAGTTTGATACGGTCCCGGATACGTTTGCCACTTTCCTGGGAAAGGAAAAGCCGGAGCAGAAAAAAGAGGCCCGCAAGCAGTATCGCCCCCAGCCACCAGTATTCACGCAGCATATCACTTGCAAAGATAAGAATACGGGTGGGCAGGGGCAGGGCACGTTCCATATCGGTGAAGACCCGGGTGATATTTGGGACAATATAGCTGATGAGGAAGAAGAGGATGCCGGTACCGATAACTGCCATGAAGATTGGATAAATAAGGGCGGCTTTTAACCTTCCCTGCAGTGATTTCTGCTTTTCTCCAAAATCTGCCAGCCGTTCGAGGACGACGTCCAGTGAGCCGGATGCCTCGCCGGAGCGCACCATGTTGATATATATATTTGAAAAGAGTTTAGGGTGCTGGCTAAGGGCATTGGTGAGAGTTGAGCCTTCGTTGACTGCATCGCGGATCTCGGCGAGAATTCTTTTCAGTGCCGGATTAACCGTTTGTTCAATGAGGGAAGCCAGGCTGTTGACCAGGGGGATACCGGCATTGAGGAGGGTGGCAAGCTGACGGGTGATAATATGGATTTCATCAGATTTGATCCGTTCAAAAAGATGCAGGTTCTTCAGACCGCCACTTTGAGCATCGGTGTTTCTGGAAGAAGTTTCCTGCAGACTGGTGGGGTATTTCCCGGCAGCCTTTAGCTTGCTGTGAGCACTTGCCTCACTGTCTGCATCGATCAGTCCTTTGCAGGATTTCCCTTTCTGGTTGAGGGCCTTATATTCATATACAGGCATGATTTACTCCTGAACCTGTTTGAAAAAAAACAGAAAAGCACAGTTTCTGCGATTCCGTTCAATGCTTACAAACAGAGAAAACAAAACATGAGTACCGTCAAAGCTCAGGTACATGCAAAATGGAACTGCAGGAGCTTGCCTTCGCGAGCGATTTTTAATGCCCGGTAGCACCGTGAATCGTTCGCGAGGGCAGACTCTCACATAAAATGCAATGTAACGCCGGCAATAAACGGTCAGCCGGCATACGTGCCTTGTTGGTAATCACGAAACAAAATATGAAAAGCTGTTTCGACGGGAAAAATACTTGCCCATCCTTCCTTCTATGGTAGTAATACTGTAAATAATATCAACTTGAAACAGGAAAAGTAAAATACCAGATGCTGTTGGTGTCTGAATGCATCGGGGGAATGGGCTGTATCTTTGTCTGTTCGTCTTCCCGATTTTGCCTGCTGACAGCCGGACGATAGTATGTACGAATCATATTACGGACTCAAAGAAAAACCCTTCTCCATTGCTCCTGATCCCCGTTATCTCTACATGAGCGAACTGCACAGGGAGGCCCTTGCCCACCTGCTGTACGGGATAAGCAGTGACGGCTGTTTTATTCTGCTCACCGGTGACGTGGGGACGGGGAAGACCACAGTCTGCCGTTGCCTGCTGCAGCAGCTCCCCGATAATACCGATGTTGCCCTGATCGTCAATCCCCGTCTGACGAGCCTTGAACTGCTGGAAAGTATCTGTGACGAACTCGGTATCCCGGCAGGTGGCGGGGAGAAAACTGCAAAATTATACTTTGACCGATTGAATGCCTTCCTGCTCGATGCCCACGCAGCCGGAAGAAATGTTGCCCTCCTTATTGACGAAGCGCAGAATATGAGCCTGGAGCTGCTCGAACAGCTCCGACTCCTTACAAATCTTGAGACAGATCAGAAAAAACTGTTGAAGATTGTCCTCCTCGGGCAGACTGAGCTGCGGCAGAAGATTGCCCAGGAGGGAGCCGAGCAGATCAGTCAGCGTGTCACTTCCCGTTATCATCTTATGCCCCTGGATGAAGATGACGTGCATGCCTATATCAGCCATCGTCTTGCCGTAGCCGGTGAACGTGAGCGGGTCTTTTCCAATCGGGCTCTCTCCAGGATCTTTGAGCTGAGTTCCGGAATTCCCCGCCTGGTGAATGTGCTCTGCGACCGGGCTCTTTTGGGAGCGTATGTGGAAAATAAGTATCTTGTGGATACCAGGATTGTCGATCAGGCGGGCAGGGAAGTTTTTGGTGAAGTGGCAGAGCGAAAGCCTGTGAAAAAGAAGGGGAAACTGGTACCGGTTCTGGTTTTTCTCATTCTTTTCCTCCTTACTGCCTCCGCTGTGTTTCTGTACTGGTCACAAAATCAGTTCCTTGATACACAGATGCAGCAGTTGGTTGAACGACCCGTTGCTTCAGAGGCATTGCAGCATGCCGGAGTTGAGAAAACGCCTGCTCCTGTGGAAAGGGCAGCCCCGGAAAAAGAGCCTGAAACGGAAACAGAGAAAAGTTCCACCGTTCATATTATTCCCCTTGAAATAAACTGATACAAAGCCATGTCGTATATACTGGAAGCACTGAAGAAATCCGAGAAGGAACGTAACAAAGAAGGCGTTCCAAATCTGTATACGAACCATTCTCCTTCCGCTCGCAGAGTTCGACAGCGAAAAAAACCGCTAATCAAGTGGACGCTTGCAGGTGCAGCGTTGCTTGCGGTTGCAGCTGGAGCTGTGTTTGCCTGGCAGCAGCGTCAGCCGGAAGTGGTAATGACAGTAGGCTCGCCCCCTGCACTTGTGACTCCTGCTCCCAAGCCTGTGCCTGTAGCTGCACCCGTGCCGGTTGCTCCTCCCGCTGCCTCGATTCCGGCTGCTGCCAAGGTTCCAAAAGTTGTTCCCGCAGAAGTTGTACGGGAAAGGGAAAAGGTGGTAATAAAAGATATTCCGCCGCCGTCTGTTTCACAAAGTGAGCCTGAAGCGGTTGCTGCCGTTCAGCTAAAAGAGGAACCGGCAGTGGTTGTTGCACCGTCCCCTGCTTTGCCGACAGATGCTGACTATCCTCTTCTTGAGGAGTTGTCCCTGTCCATTCGTAACAGAGTTCCGGATCTGCATTTTGCCGGTCATGTGTACAGTGAAAGCAGTTCGGATCGTATGATTATTATCAACAACCGCATTGTCCGGGAGGGAGATCTCGTCGGTGATGGTCTGGCGTTGCAGAGGATAACCCGTGAAGGCGTGGTGATGCAGTTTGAGGATTCTGTCTTTAAAGTGATACTGTTTTGATACAGTCTTTTATGGTCTGGTTTTCCCATCTTTCTTTTTCCTCCCGGTTGCTGCTTGCAGCCTCTGCGGCATCTGTCTGTACCATGCTGCTCTCTCTCTATTTTCACAATCGTAAGACAAAGCTTCTGCTCGCCCATCTCAGCAAAGTGCATGAGCTTGAAAAGCAGGGGCTGACGGATCGTATTGAAGAAAAAAATGGTCTGCATGAGACACTCCGTCGCCAGTATGACCAGCTGTTTGTGGAAAAAACGGCACTGGCTGCGGAAAATAAGACACTTGTTCTGGAGCAGGGTCACGCCGAAGGGCAGTTGCAGCAGATGGTACAGCTGCAGGAAGATATCATTACCGGTAAAAAGCTCACCACAGAGTTGCAGGATCAGCTGAGTTCGCAGAAAAGTGTCAACGCAACCCTTGAAACACGGTTGGAACAGGAAAAACTCCGATCAGAGGAACAGCAGGATCTGCTTGGTGCCGCACGAGATCAGCTGCGCTTGCAGTTTGCCGAACTGGCACAGACGATTCTCGAAGAAAAGAGCCGTCATTTCAGTAAAGACAGTACCGAGAAGCTGGGCAGCCTGTTTGTGCCTTTCAGGGAACAGCTTTCCCTGTTTCAGAAAAAGATAGATGCCGTGCATCACAGTGAGATCCGGGACAGGGCAGCTCTGCAGCAGGAAATACAGTCGCTCCGTACCCTGAATCAGCGAATCAGTGAAGACGCGGTGAATCTTACCCGGGCACTGAAGGGAGACCGGCAGCTGCAGGGGAGCTGGGGAGAATTGGTTCTGGAGAGGGTATTGCAGCAGTCTGCACTGCGTAAGGGAATTGAGTATGAAACGCAGTCTGTGCACCGGGATAAAAATAACCGGCTGCAGCGTCCCGATGTGATCGTTCACCTGCCAGAGAATCGTGATATCGTGGTGGATTCCAAGGTGTCGCTCTCTTCCTGGGAACGGTATGTCAGTGCTGACAATGAGACTGAAAAACAGCAGTTCCTTCGTGCCCATGTCAAGGCGGTGCGGGAGCATGTGAAGCTTTTGGCGAAAAAGGACTACGGATCACTGGAAAGCATCAGGTCCCTTGATTTTGTTCTGATGTTTATGCCCGTTGAGGCGGCCTTTGTGACCGCATTCCAGGAAGATGACAGCTTGTTTGACGACGCGGTGCTGCAGAAAATTATTCTGGTCAGTCCCACCACCCTGCTGGCAAGCTTGAAGACTGTGGAGAGCATCTGGCGATATGAACGGCAGTCCAGAAATACTCGGGAAATTGCCGAACGTGCCGCTGCCCTCTACGATAAATTCTGCTCTTTTGCCGAAGATATGGAAAAAATGGGGAAACAGCTGCACACCCTGCAGGGAAGTTATGATAGCAGTATGACTCGATTAAGCAGGGGGCGTGGTAATCTTATTTCCCAGATACAGCGATTCCCGAAGCTCGGGGTGAAGGTGAAAAAACGTCTCCCGGAATCCGTCAGCAGGCGGGATGATGCCTGACTGACAAGAGGATAACTTCTGGAAGAATAGGACGCAATAAGAAAAAGCTGGTAATTGGCATCAGGATCGACCTATAATCACCGATAGTGTTAACACCTTTGATTTGAAATCCCACTCTGTGGTGTTGTTGATCCATTATGCGCTCAATCCGTTCTAAACTCGTCCTGACCTTTGGGGCATTCATGATTCTTGCCCTGGGGATAGTTGTTGCCTATACGGCAGTAAAGCTTCGTGACCAGGCCATAGAAAACGCACGCATCAGTGTTCGCCAGTCGGTGCGCAATACTGCATGGCGCTGTAAAGCTGTTCTCGACCAGGGAATGGTTTCCGCACGTATTATCGCAAGAGTTGTTTCCGGAGTAATAAAAAACAGTGATGAAGAAACGGTTGCAGTCGTAAATAAAACACTGGAACAGGCGATGCGTGATAATTCGTCTGTTGTCTCCGCCTTTATCTGGCGGCAAAAACAGTGTCCGCTGGAAAAAGAGAGTGAAGCAACTGTCACGGAAGAAGGAGTCCTTTGGCTTCGCGATTCGGCACAGGGCTTGCGCAAACATTCACTGGAAACGATTGACTTTTTTCAGGAGGAATGGTGTGAACACAAATTTCAGGCAACTGGGGGTAAAGTCACAGATATCTTTGAGTATTCTTTGGGGGGTGAGAGCGAGTTTGTGTTTGCGGTTCTGATGCCTTTGCAGGAGGAAAGGGAATCGCGAAAACGTTTTATCGGGCTGCTCTTTTCCGCAGAACCCCTCCAGGAAATTCTTAACGATACCAAAAAAACAAGTGTCGGCATGGAAGCTAAAAGCACGCTTTTGTCCTGGTATGGGACGATTGCTGCGTCAGGCGGCAACCCTGATATGCGTGGCAAGAGCATGGAGCTGCTTCGCCCCTACTGTAACCTCGGGCTGAAAAATCTGCAGGCTGGAAAACGATCCGAGCTCGATGCTCTTAATTATATCGGTTATAGGGTTCCGGTTCCTGTGACAGGAGTGGATTCTCCCTGGTCGCTTGGTATCAGGGTGCCCAGTAGTCTTCTTTTTCAGCCCGCCGAAAAACTGGTGAAGGATCTGGTGGGAATCGGCATGGGATTGATTCTTCTCGGGATGCTTGCCATTGTCTATGGGGCGTCACAGATCGCAGATCCCATTCGTAAACTGTCCGAAATCACCAGGCGGGTGGCGAAGGGACAGCTGGATCAGGAAATTCCCATTTCCGGCAAGGATGAAATCGGTGAGCTGGCTGAAGATTTCAGAGCAATGCTGGCAGCACGAAAGGAAACATTTGAGACCTTGAGTCAGCAGCAGCAGAGCCTGGCCGCCATATTTGACCGGGCACCGGTGGGGATGGCACTTGTTGATGCTGACTTGCGGATGGCGAAGATAAACAGAGAGGCAGCTTCGCTTATGGGATATCGTGCCAAAACGGCAAAAAATCGTCTGCCTGGCGAAGTGATGCAGTGTAAGTCACTCGTTGGCAGCGGTGTCGGCTGCGGGGATACCGAAGAGTGTGGAGGTTGCCTGATTCGTCAGACACTGGAAGAGGTTTTTAAAACTGGACATGCCGTGCGCGGGCGGCAGGGACGGTTTGTACAGGAAAGTGGAATCGGTCAGCGTTCGTTCTGGCTGGAGATCAATGCCGATGTTATCACGCTGGCAGGAGAGTCTCAGGCAATACTTACCATCGTGAACGCAACGGAGCATCATGAAGACAAGGTGAAACTGGAGTCCAATGAGAAGCTGCTTGCGACGATTCTCGACCGCCTGCCGGTGGGCATGGTGCTGATCAATACCTCCAACCACACCATCAGTCGGGTGAATCCCTATGCGGCATCCATGATTGGAGCGGCGGAAGGGCAGATCCTTGGTAAAACCTGCCATAATTATATTTGCCCTGCAGAGAGAGGGAAATGCCCGATTACCGATCTGGGCAATCAGGTGGAGGATGCCGAGCGTGTTTTGCTCACCGCCTTTGGACAGGAGTTGCCGATCATCAAAACGGTGGTTCCCGTAACCCTTGAAGGAACCGACTATCTGCTGGAGACCTTTGTCGATATCTCGGATATGAAAAAGATGGAAGAGGCTCTTCGCCGTGCAAAACAGGCCGCCGAGGCATCTCTTGAGAGTGCGGAGACCTATTCCTCTGAGCTTGAAGTGGCAAATGATGAACTTGACAAGGCACTGATTGCCGCCCGGCAGGCAAGTGTGGCAAAGTCTGAATTCCTGGCAAATATGAGTCATGAAATCCGTACGCCCATGAATGGTATCATCGGTTTCACCGATATTCTGATGGAGATGGACCTTGCCGAGAGACCGCGTGAGTTCTTGAACCTGATTAAGCTTTCGGCCGACAGGCTGCTTCGTCTGATAAACGATATCCTGGATTTTTCAAAAATTGAGGCGGGACGGCTTGATCTGGAATACTCCAATTTTCATTTTCGCAAGTTTCTTGATGAGGTACTGTCTGTTTTCTGGGTGCAGGCAAAGGATAAAGGGCTGGATCTGGAATGGACTGTGGACGAGGAAATACCCGATTTTCTTCTTGGTGATGCCGGACGTATTGGGCAGGTGCTGACGAACCTGGTCGGGAACGCCATTAAATTCACCGACGACGGTGAGGTACAGGTCGCTGTTCATCTGCAGATGCAGGAACAGGGGCAGGTGTACCTGGCCTTTGAGGTGAAAGACAGCGGAATTGGTATTCTTCCCGAAAAACAGAAGGTGATCTTTGAAGAGTTTGCACAGGCCGACGGTTCCCATACCAGAAAATATGGTGGAACCGGTCTCGGGCTTGCTATTTCATCAAAACTTGTCGCCATGATGGGTGGGCGTCTGTGGGTGGAAAGTAACGCTATACCGGCAAGACGTGCGGGTGATACGCTGCCGGAAGGTCCCCCGGGATCTACTTTTCACTTTACTGTTACTCTTAGTCAGTCCATCCCCAGTGATACGCGAATGGATAACTTTTCGCTCTCCACAGAGGAGCAGATGTTTGCCACATCAACTTCGGTGCTGCTGGCAGAAGACGATGAGGTGAATCGGATTTTTATCGAAGAGCTGTTGAAGGGAAAACAGTGTCAGGTCGTGGCGGTTGAAGATGGAGCAGAGGTATTGGAAGCGCTGAAGAAAAAGCATTTTGACCTTATTCTTATGGATATTCAAATGCCGAAAATGGATGGAATCCAGGCGATTAAGCATATCCGGGAGATGGAGGAGAAGACAGGGCAGCATATTCCGGTAATTGCCCTTACTGCCCACGCCATGGCAGATCAGCGGGAGAAGAGTCTCTATGCGGGGATGGACGATTATCTGACCAAACCTGTGGACGTGGATGCTCTTTTTGCTGTAATGAAAAAGTATGTTTAGTGCCTTACTCCTGAAAAGCTGTAATAAAAAACAGGTAAGCGAAGACTCCGAGAAAATAAATGACCTCAAACCTCGAATGGTAATGACAGCAA